>CAZVKY010000015.1:0-28053 GCA_964627915.1 uncultured Thermoplasmatales archaeon | reverse complement strand
AGATGCAACGCCCAAATAAACGATAAATATAAATAGGTCAATTGAATAATATACGTCTTAACACGTATTAAAACGTGTAAAAAGTGTTACTATGAATAATGGAAAAACAATAGGAATGACCCTCTTTTTCGGGGGAATACTGCTGCTCATTGGCTACGGAATCATCCAAGGATTCAATGAAATCATGGAATCCCTCAACTTGATTTCAGGATTCTTCATCGGCATCATTATCATAGGATTCCTCACTCTCCTAGTAGCCATCATCATGGAACAAAAACATGATACAAAAGAAACCATGAAAAAAATCAAAAAGGAGGATTTAGAACCATGATTATTGTAAACACCGATTTTATCCCAGGTAAGGAAATCAAAGAAACACTAGATCTTGTCCGAGGAAACACCATTCAAGCAAAAAGCATCGGAAAAGACATCAAAGCAGGATTCCGTCATATGGCCGGTGGAGAAATCAAAGAATACACAGCTATGCTTGCTGAATCAAGAGAAATCGCTTTGCAACGAATGAGAGAAAAAGCAGAAAAAATGGGTGCAGACGCCATCATAAACGTCCGATTCATGACTTCAGCTATGATGGGTGGAGCCGCAGAAATTCTTGCCTATGGAACCGCAGTCAAACTCAAATAAACAGAACAAGACAAAGACGGTAGCATGAACATCGTTTTACGTATTGTCGGTCTTATTGTGATGCTGTTTGGAATTACCTCATTTATCAAGCCCAATATCACCCGATGAATCAATTTTCCAGGAACAGCTCAAATCAAAGCAGTAGCAGCAACAGTCATTGGACTCACCATAATAATTATATCATTACTCATCTAAAAAAACCAAACACTGAAAATACCCAATTTAACAGGGGAAAGGATTGAAAAATCATTATGAAAAAAGTAACCATTACCCTTGATGAAAACATATGGAAATGGTGGAAGGATAATCCCTGGATTAATCTTTCACAACTCGCAGAAAAAGAACTAAGACGATTAAAAACACTGGAAGAACGTGTACTTGGCACCTGCCCAAAATGTGGCAGTGAAAAACTGAAATTTGATGGAAAAACATATCATTGTGCCCAATGTGGCTTTGAATACAAATAAAAAAAGGTGAAAAAAACCATGAAATATTGTCCACGCTGTGGATCATCAAATGTTGAATGGGTGCTTCCACAGGACTGGTCAAAATGGGAATGCAAACACTGTGGATACATTGGACCTGTGATCATTGAAGATGGAGACATCGCTGAAGAAATAAAAAAAGATTATAACAAACATCAATTCAAAGAAAACAAGGAGGAACAATGAGATGATGGTCACCACAACTGAGCATATTCCAAATAGAGAAGCAAAAGAAGTCTTGGAGAGTCGTTTTTGGTAGCTGTGTGCAAACCAAACATATTGGAAAAGATCTTAGAGCTGCTGGTCGTACCCTTGTTGGTGGAGAAAACAGAAGTTACACTGAACTGATTGAAGAAGCACGACGAGTAGCGATGAAACGAATGATTGAAGATGCAGAAAAACTTGGAGCTGATGCTATCATCGCCATGCGTTATGCCACCGCACAAACCATGGGGTCAGCTGCGGAAATCATCGCTTTTGGCACCACCGTCAAAACATTTTAAAACAAACCAAGATAGCTGGATACATGTGAGGAAAACCAATGGCAATCATTGAAGTACAAAACCTAGTGAAAAACTATGGTAACCTTGAAGCAGTAAAAGGAATTTCCTTTACCATTGAACAGGGAGAAATCTTTGGATTAATTGGACCAAATGGTGCAGGAAAAACAACCACACTGAGAGTACTAGCCACCCTGCTTCAAATCACCGATGGAACCGTTTCATTATTTGACATTGATTTAAACAAACATCCAGAGCAAATCAGAAAACAAATCAGTTATCTACCCGAGGATGCCGGTGCATACAAAAACCTCACCGGACGGCAATACCTTGAATTCATCGCTCGATTCTTCAATCAACAATCAACAACAGAGATGATAGAAAAAGGAATCAACATCGCTGATCTCAACCATCGTATCGATGATAAAATTGATACCTATAGCAAAGGAATGAAACGACGCCTGCTCGTAGGAAGAGCACTGATGAACAATCCAAAACTTGCTATCTTAGATGAACCAACTAGTGGCCTGGATGTGCGCAATGCTCAAGAAATCCGATCAATCATTAAATCTAGTGCACAACAAGGAACTATCGTTTTACTCTCATCTCATAACATGCTTGAAGTTGAATACCTCTGTAATCGTATCGCCCTCATCGCCCATGGACAGATTATTGAGGAGGGAAAACCAACTGAATTAAAAAAGAAATATCAAGCAGAAAACATCGAAGAAGTATTCATGAAGGTGGTCTAATGAGTGCACTTTCAAATATCATCCGCAAAGAAATAAAAGAACTCCTTACCCCGGCTACTATTCTTCCTATCGTCATTCTCACCCTGGTTTTTGGATCAATTGGTAATACCATGGGCGGCATTGAAAATGAAATCAGTGAAAAACCCATTATTGGGCTTATCAATGAACAAAACACCACCTATTCAACCATTGCAACAACCGTGTTATATCAACATGCAAACGTGGTATACAATAGCAGCGATATCACCACACGCGAACAAGGAATCAACACGGTTCAAAACAAGGATGGAGCAGCGCTTCTTATCATCCCGAAAAATTTCACTAGTAATATTCAACAGAACAAACAAGCCATCATAGAAATCGAATGGATCGTGAAAGGAACTGGTATTTTAGATACCATTCCATCCACTGCTGTGGAAGGACTCATCGGACTTATTCAATCACAAATATCCAAGGAACTTATCATCGATGAAAACCAAACTACAAATGCCACCCTTGTTCTCAACCCCTTAAGCAAACAAGAAACCACAACCTTGAAAGGGCATACCTATGAAAACATTTCACCAGGTCAAATCACTGGATTTCTTTCCACACAATCCACAACCACACCCATCATCATCATGATGATCATCATTATTGCTGGTGGAATGGTGATTTCATCGATGGCTCTAGAAAAAGAAAATAAAACATTGGAAACACTTCTCACACTTCCAGTAAGACGAGTCAGCATCGTTACTGGGAAAATCATTGCTAGTGCCATTGTTGGTCTTCTTCTCGCCGTGATCTACATGTTTGGAATTGGGTACTATATGCAATCATTTCAATTTGATATGCCAAGTTCCGGGACCACGTTTTCATTAAGTCTTTCCTCATTTGATCTATTGCTTGTAGGAATATCATTATTTATCACTCTTGTCGCAGGACTATCACTCTGCATGCTCCTAGGAACCATGGCAAAAAACTACAAAAGCGCCCAAAGCCTCACCGCACCTGTTACCATGATGGCTATTTTTCCCATGCTTCTCACCATGTTCACTGATTTTGATACCCTCCCATTGGCTTTAAAGGCACTGGTGTTTGCCATCCCCTTTTCTCATCCCATGATGGCATCAAAAGCATTACTCTTTGATGACTACACCCTGGTTATTGCTGGAATTGCTTATGTGAGTATCTTTGCTATTACTATCATTGGTATCGTGATATGGGTGTTTACCACAGATCAATTAATCACCGGGAGTAACATCAAAACCATGCTATCACGACTTAAAAACCGTTAAAAATAAGGAAGCAAAACATCAACAAGAAAAACAACACCCAACACCATGATGATAACACCAATTGTTCGACCCAGTTTATCCTCATCAATCCGATTAGCAAAAAGTGATCCACCCGTTGCCCCAATCACAGCACCACCAGCGGCAAACAATGCACTTTGAAGCAAAATATTACCCTGCACACTATGAGCTGTGGATCCAGCACCAGCAATAAAAAACATAAGCAACAAGGATGTGCCAATAGCCTGATGCAGACTATACCCCATAATAAAAATAAGCACTATAGTCATCGATCCACTGCTTCCCATACCGGTAAAACCACTGGAAAAACCAATTAAACTACCAAAAAACAAAAAACTCAGATTCTTATGTTTCTGAAACCGAGAAAAATTCACTTTTTGATTAATAGTCTCCACATTTTTTTTCACCCCACCACGAAGTAACATATACCCAAATAGAATCAATACAACCGCAATTAAAAATTTTAAATTCGATTCAGGAGTCTCCGTTGAAAAATAACTGCCAACCAATGAACATAAAACCCCAGATACACCAAGCAGCATAACTGGTTTTATCTTTACATGGCCTTTCCAGAAAAAAATTATTCCAGCTACCAAACCAATGAAACAATCAACAAACAAGCTAGTACCAATCGCATTATAAATCGATGAACCCAATAGCACCGTAATCAATGGAATGATAAACGGTTCCACGGTCCCAGATGCAATACCTACATAAAACCCGCTTCCAAACCCAGTAAGAAAGGTAAGCACGGTTGAAATCAAATCATCAAACACAACTTTCCCTCAATACATCAATGACATATATGTTTTATCGAGAAAACAACCCGGAAAAAACCTTATAAGCTTATAATTGAAATAAATCCATACTCAGATATCGTTCACCACGATCTGGTAGAACCGTCACCACTTTTTCAAATGCTTTAGATACCTTTAATGCTGCAAGCATATTTGCCCCTGCACTAATACCAACAAGTAATCCATATTCCTCAGCAAGCAACCGGGACATTTCAACGGCTTCTTGACTTCCAACCACAATCACCCGATCAACTTTGTCCATATCTATCAGTTTAGGAATAAACCCATCACCGATACCCTGAATACGATGTTCACTAATCCGGGCGTTACTCCCACCAAACATCACTGCTGCCTCCTCCGGTTCCACTGCGATCACCTTCACATTCGGATTCAATTCCTTCATCACCGAGGATACACCAATAAGTGTTCCACCGGTACCTACTCCCGCAACTACTGCATCAACCGCGCCGATTTCATCAACGATTTCCTGACCGGTTTTAATATGTGCCATGATATTATTTGGATTACTAAACTGCCTGGTGTAAAACGTCTTTGGTTCCTTAGATAACTCCTCGGCTTTATCAATTGCCTCCTGAAGACTCCCGCTTTTAGAGGTAAGAAGTAGTTCAGCACCAAATGCTTTCATCATCAACTGCCGTTCCCGACTCATATTCTCAGGCATTACAATAGTCATATGATATCCTTTCACCGCTGCAATCATTGCCAATGAAATACCGGTGTTTCCACTACTTGCTTCCACAATACGATACCCTGGTTTCAACAATCCTTCTTTTTCAGCAGCAGAAATAATTTCAAAAGCCACCCGATCCTTAATACTTCCACCAGGGTTCACACTTTCCAATTTCGCATACACACCTTCAATATCAACAAGTGGTGTGTTTCCTATGGCATCTAACACGCTTCGATGAGGCATATGCATCACAAAAAACAAACATCAGCTAATACAAACCGTTCTATTAAAAGGATTTCATCTAAGAGCAAGGTTATCGAATAATCAGCAGATTTGTGAGACCTCATAATCATACCAGTGATGTCGTAACATTTTTGAACTTTCAAAAAACAATGCCGGAACATGTTTCAAAGAAATTTCAAGCGTTGTAATCATTTCTCTTGTCTGAGAAACAATCTGATATTTATCAAAAAACGAAACGTTTGATTTGGCAAATAACAATTCAGTTTTTTCAGAAAGACAAATCACCTCTTGAGCAATCGTTTTAGCACTCCTCAGTTCTTTTAACAACATTTGTTGAAGATTCATTCTCTCTTCATCAAATGAAACAGTATCAACAAGCAAAGCCAACCGACTGAGTTGCCGTAAACATTGTTTTGTTTTTTGACAATAACTCAAAAGAATATCAGAAAAATGATAGGTATACAATAATGGTCGAGATGAGGATTTAAAAAACAGATTTTGTTCGAACTCCGATTGATAGAGCTGCTGTAATTCCTCGATTTTATTTTGAAGAGATCGAAGTATTTGCTCATAACAAGAAATCCCTTGCACACTTTCTGAAAACAATGATGTATTTTCTACAGGATCAAAACAAAAATGGGATTGTTGAAAAACCGTAGAAAGAAATGAAGCGTTCTGCCGGAACCGAGAAGCATACATTAAGGGATCATCTGAAACCACATGAAATAACGAATTATAGATCACCCGTCGCCCATAATAAGGATCACCTGGCCAGGATCGATTCTCAAAAAGAAACGAAATATTATTGATAAACTCAGGATGACTCGCAAACAATACCATGGACCCCTTGCCAAACTGAGAACACACCCAACTAGGTGAATTAACGACTTGCCTCTGAATGAAAGCCGGTGATACATCCTGATTTCGTGCCTCAACCGTTGAAAAAAAAGCAAGTGGTTCCGTCTTTTTTCCAAGGGAAATAAACCATGGACCACTGAAGAACTCATGAACCGAATGATTCATGTTATAGGTCACTGGATGCTGATCAGCACACACCAGAGAAGTGGACTGATACAGATTTTCCAGTACCTTAGGTCGTTCATTCATCAATGAATCACTTAAACACAAGGTAAGGGAGGTAGGAGGACACTGTAGAAAAGGAATTTTTGCAGTGAGCAAATGAATTGGTGAAAAAGGGTTCGGAAAACCTGATGAAGCAACTAATGCACCATAACACGAACCAATAAATCCGCCACCATTTCGCACAAAATCTCGAATTTGTTGACATCCTTTTTTATTACTCAAACTCTGAAGAACTTCTATCGGGCTAGCTGGATCTGGTTCATAGGGCCACATAAACACATTATACTCTTCATTTGACAACTGTGAAGCGGTTTCATTATCCAACAGAAAATCAAAGGAAAAAAAGCCAGCTGCTTCAGCCATTAACAAATAACACGGCCAACCATAACGAGTGGGATTCCCAAAATGTTGCGCGATTCTTGGTTCAGATAGAAAAGTAACATTTACCATTGTTTTTTCAGCGATAACATAACTCGTTATTGTTTCAATGGACGGATCAAGTTCATGGGAAAAACAATAATCAGAAAGAATAATGATGATTCGAGTATCCTTTTTGGTATCCCCAGTGAATGGAACAAAAAAATCCCCTTTATGAATTGTTTTATTCAGAGAAGAATTCAACTGTGGAAACAAACTACAGTTGATGATTTTTTCTTCATGAATCCAAGCAACAGAAATATTCTCTCTGAGTAAATCATTGATTAAAAAAAATATTCTACTCTGAGTAAGTGTTTCTCTGGTGGTATGATTTTCTGATGGAACGGGTATGATAAACCCATAATACGATAACTCATCCAAAGAAGAATTTATTGGATTCGGCAATAAGACCAATTGATCTACTGCATGAGATGAAGGAAGAAGCAGGAAGACAATGAATAAAGACAAGATTACTGATTTTATGCTCATTACATAAAAAAATATTAAAGGGAGTATAAATGATTATTCCCTGTTATCCCTTCAAATGTTTAATGGTCATTAATCAACTAACAGACCACCACGTTTGTAGATATTCAACTGAGATGGTGAAAAAGGTTTTGCTTGTATTGCTTCACCTGTGGTTTCATTCGTTATCTTACCGGTTTTAAAATCGACGACAAGATGATCCTTATCATCGACTTTTGTGGTGATATCCTCAGCTATTAAAATCGGCATAGCATTATTAATAGCATTTCTTTCATAAATCGCACCAAAAGACTCAGCAATAATCACACTAATACCCAATGATTTAAAACAATCCACCGCTTGCTGCCGGCTACTTCCACAACCAAAGTTTTTCCCTACAACCACGATATCACCGGGCTGGGCTTTTTCAGCAAAATCCTCATAGCCTTTCAGATTATCAAACGTGTACTGACCCATCTCCTCAATATCAGTGATATGAAGATATCGATTATGAAAAATCATATCCGTATCAATATTATCCTTTTGAATCACCCATGCTCGACCAGATACCTCAACTGGCGATTCCTTGCTACCTTCCCCATTCTGCTTGGATTTATAGGTATAATCCCGAGCAATACTTACCGGGACTGGTTTCTTATCCATGCGATCAGCGGCGGTAATCTTTCCAGAAACAATCGATGCAGCAACCGTAGCGGGACTCGCAAGATACACATTACCCGGGCCTTGTTTCCCCGTAAAATTCCTATTACCCGTTGAAAGTTCTACTTCATCCATTCCAGTTTGACCAATTTGACCAGCAGCACAACCCGCACAACCCGCAGCACCAACCAAGGCCCCTGCTTTTTTAAAGATATCAATGAATCCCTCATCCAAACAAGCCCTCCAAACTTGATCAGTCGCTGGCACAATCTTTAACACTCTCCCTGGAGCAATCTTATGATCCTTTAAAATCGCTGCTGCTTCTTTCATATCCTCAAAACGACCATTGGTACACGAAGCAATAATCCCCGAATCAACACTTACTTCACCAGCATCATCAACCGCGATGACATCTTCAGGATGACCTGGCCGCGCAATCATCGGTCGAATACCAGAGATATCAATCTCAATAGTTTTTTCATACACTGCATCATCATCAGCAAATACTGGTTCAACATCAAGGCCTACACAATCCCGATAAAAATCAAGGACCTCCTCATTTGGAGGAAACAACAACACAATACCACCCATCTCCGTTGCCATGGAAGCAATAGTAATCCGACCATCCAATGACAAAGAATCAACATAATCACCATACATCTCAGCAGCATAACCAAGCAGACCATTGGCACCAAGTTGTTTCAACATATAAAGCACCACATCCTTAGCAGTTGCCTCTTTACTTGGCATTCCATTCAACACGATTTTTATGGTAGCTGGAACCTTAAACCATATCTTTCCATGGGCCCAAGCATGGGCGATATCCTTATCACCCATCCCCTGACCAAAAGCACCAACCGCTCCCAGAATATTTGCATGTGAATCCGTAGACACAAGCGTGCCACCTGGTTCTACCAAACCCTGCTCAACAGCAATATGAGTGCCAATTCCTTGATCAATATCATATATTTTCAGATCATGTTTCCGAGCAAACAACCGACAGATATGCTGATTTGCCGCGTATTTCTGATCACAACCCCCAGGATTACAATCAAACGTAAAACAAGTTTTTGATGCATCATCAACACCCAGATTGTTCTCCTCCAGGTTTTTCACTACATTTGCTCCACCGAAATCACGGGCAACACGAGCATCAATACTAATATCAAGGATATCCCCAACTTGTGCTTTCTGATTTGAATGATGTTCAAAAATTTTTTGAATAATGGTTTTTCCCATACCAATTTCACTCCCTTTGATTTAGATCCCTTTCTTCAGGACCATCATATTCACAATCAACACTAAACATCTTACGCATCGGTTTAAACCGAGTTTGTTCCTCATAAACCTGTGCAGTTAACCCAGCAACCCGGCCAAGCAAAAAAAATGCTTTTCCCAACCGCCAATCCAAATCCATATCAGAGATAACCGCAGCGATGGCTCCATCAACATTAATCGGCAGTTTCTTTTTCAATGACGATTTTAATTCTTTTTCAATTGCTTCTGCTAACTTGATATGATCACCAGTAATATCTAGTTCATCAGCTAATGCAAACAAACGAACCGTACGGGGATCCTCAGAATGCACCCGATGACCAAATCCAAGAATCCGTTGATGCTTTTCTCTTGATTCAGCAACCAACACTTTTGCCATCTCATCAATAGAACAACCCTCTTCTTTCATCCGGTTCACTCCTGCTTGCATGAAACAAGCGCCTTTTTCAATAGCACCACCATGAGCATCACCAATACTAAGGATACCTGCTGCTACCGCACTAGGCAACGGCACTCCTCCTGAGGCAACCACACGAGCAGCCATAGGGGAAGGAGAAGTCACTCCATGATCAATACAGGCAGTAAGAATGGCATCCATCATCTTCCCATGTGCCTTATTTGGTAGCTTTCCAGTCACTAACAAATAGACCACATGAGGAAAAGGAATATTTCCCATCAAATCCTGCTGACGATACCCCTTAGTTACCAAATGATTCGGTTCCACCTTTGTTATCGAACTTTTCCAATGCATACCCGTTCAATCCTCCACCTTATATATCACATCGAGTAATTCACCATTCCGCCATTTGGTAATACCAATGATTTCATCACCAAGATGAACCTCAGGAGGACCACCCGTTTCATCATCAGCTATTTGTTTTAATTCCTCAATAGATACCAAATCAATACATCCATCAATTCGATCCAGTAAATCCTTTCGGCGTGGATTCACTGCAATCCCTTGATCAGTAACAATAGCATCGATTACATCACCTGGAGTAGAAACAGTGGTAACACTTTCTCTTATAACCGGTATTGACTTTCTGAAAACTGGTATAGTAATCATCGTCAGAAATGCTCCAGAAGCAGAATCCTGATGACCACCAATCCCATGTAACAAACGACCATCACTATGAGTGTTCACATTCACATTAAAACTCGTGTCAACCTCAGTTGCTCCAAGCATTGTTGCATGAAGTCCATCAAGGTAACGGCCTTTTGTTGATGGATCAGCATAATGACCAATATCAGTAATCAACCGCCGGGTTTCTTTTAAATATTTTACACTATCAACATCAAAACATTGCAGACCATACGCATGTTCAACCAGTTTTTCCTTCTGCATATCAGCAATAAACTTAGTGAATCCACCAGCAGCATAAGACGCAACTACCTTTTTTTCTTCTAATGCCCCCTTAAGATATTGCAAGGCAGTAAGCGAAATTCCTCCTGCTCCAGCTTGAAATACCAAACCATCTTTTATCAAACCAGTTGCATCCATCAGATCAATACATTGTTTAGCGATATGTTTCTTTGTTGGATCCTCAGTTAACTTCAATGAACCAGACACAATATGTTCTGGGTCACCAATTCGATCTATTTCAACAACATAATCAACATATCGTTCATCGATTTCCTGAAACGAACAGGGACGGGATACCAGATTATCCGTGACAATAATCACATGATCTGCATGCATGGCATCAACCTGGGAATAACAAATAGGACCAAACGCACTTTCTCCCAATAGACCCGTGCAATTTCCCCGGTTATCTGCTGCTGAAGCAGCAATGACTGCGATATCCACATGAAGTTCATCATTTCTCACCGCTGCCCAGCGACCACCATGCGAGCGAAGAACCACCGGATGAGGTAAAGGCTGTTTAGAAACATAATCACCGACACTTCCATTTATACTTCCTTCAATTCTTGTAATTGTTCCATCCTTAATATGGTCAATCACTGGTTCATGAACGGGAAATAACGCGGTTTGGGCTAAACGGATGTTTTTCACACCCAATTCAGCAATATGATTGATAGTTTCATTAACGACAAAATCACCATTTCTCAATTGATGATGAAAAGAAATCGTCTGACCATCCTTCAATCCACATTTCTTTAAGGCATCCGAAAGACTGGTCACCTTTGAGTCATGAGCATTTTTATGTGCACCAAGAAATGGTTTATAAGAGATTCCATCGATAGTTGTATCAAAAATTCTTCCCGCTGGATTTTTCATAGACATCGTTACATCATTCCTTTCCTAATATGAAAATCAATGAAATCACAATGATGAACAATCACAGATTCAGCAGAACGTTTGAGGTTATCACCCTCATGAGAATGAGCATAAATAATTAACACGATTTCATCAGGAAGACCAAGTTCTCTAGCAAGTAATGCACCTGAAACGGGATGGCGGAATTTCTTTCCATATTCACCTTTGACAATTTTACCATCTATCACATCATATTCCAACAATTTACCAACATCATGTAACAACGCTCCTGCAATCAAAAAATCAAGATCCAAGGACTCTTCACGATTATCATACACCGCCTTTGCAAGAGCTGTAATTCGTTTCGTATGATCTGTTAACCTGCCTGAATTTTCAAAGAGCAAGGTAAATGGCACATCATCCAATGTTTTCCATTTTCCCTGATCAGCTGCTGTTTTCCACATCTTGATAACTTGTTCTTTCAGCGTTGAATCTTTAATCAAAGCTAATTCTTCAGCAAAACAATTCTTGATTTCATCTATTTCTACCATACAGGTTCCCCCTGAAATTGCAGAGAATAATACAACCATGGATTATTAAGATTCTGCTTACGTAAGTATAGGGAAAAGATGACATGGGAAGGAAAAAATTTAGAGGGGTATTGGATGGGTGTATCCATTAGGAAAATTGGGTTTATTTTCCTTCCCAATCATATGTAACTACTCTTACAACAATGCATCTTTTAAGTGTCTTTTTCGCAGATGAATATCCGCATAGATGTGCACATCAGCTGATACATATTTTTCATGGATTATGAACCAAGGGATAGAACTGTAAAGAAAAATATTAAATATATTATAAATAAACATATATGTCAGCGGATTGCAAATGGTATTCAACCCTTTGAAAGCACTCAACCTAAAAAAAATAGATGCAGTTATCGTCATTGTTCTTATAGTGATAGCTGGGTTAGTGTTAGTACAGGCTGGATACATTTCCCCTTCCATTGAACAAGTCATCCAACCACCATCAGAAGAAAAAGGAACGAAGAAAGAGGAACCTGAGCCACCGCAACCAACACCGCCAAAATCAATTATCCCGGGATACATGCGAGCAGTAGCTCCAGAAGATGAAGGCGTTCATTTTGATAAAATCAGTGTCTGCAGGGAATGGTGGTACTATACCGCAGTATTTGATGAATCAAGTGATCTTGCAGGATGGGTCCTTACCATTAGTTTTAATCATATGGCCCGAAGTGATCTTATCGGAACCTCAAAACCAGATCTCTTAGTCGTCACTCTTCTTGGACCAGACGGCGAAGAATATGGCGGGATGATAAACAAAGAACGGGGACTTGGCATTTTAAAACAACCAACACTGCAAGCAAAAACACCTGGTGTCAGTCTCACCTATGAGGATTCCTGGGCTGAAGGTGAAGCACCAGAATGGTTCATTCACATCGAAGACAATGACATCGATACCAATCATGAAATCATTATAGATCTCCGGTATTTTGCACCCTATGGTCCATTATGGACCATCGGAGAAAACGCGTTTGATAAAACATTACGAAATCTTGCATCATATACCTATCTCGGATGCAATGTCACCGGCACCATACAAATCGATGGAGCAGAACATCAAGTAAACGGCATCGGACATCATGAACATACCTGGTCACCAAATATAGTCACCAAAGGACTCATCAACGGTTGGGACTGGGGATACTTCAAACTAGAAAATGGATGGAATCTATACTATAGCACCTATTATCCAACCCCTCAATATATTTCCACAAAAACAACAGAGATCAATCCATTCGGAAACATGATTCTTACCACCGATGATGGGGAAACCATTACTTCTTTTTCAAATGTCAATCCGGAAATCACCGTATCAGATGATGAAATATTCACCTTTGTCAACATGCCCTTAGAAATCCTTATCAATGCAAAACCAGGACTCAACCAGCCAATTCTCCGAACATACAGTATGAGCTTTGACGTAGATATCTCTGTGGATAACATGTATGAACAAGTCTGGAAGTTTCCAACCTATGTTGGCATGAACATCGGACGGAGTATGACTACTGGATCACTTCGTTGGACAGATGATGAAGGAGAACATGAAATTGATGTCACCGGTATTGGCACCCTTTGGAGCATGAGAGCACTCTTATAAAAAAAAAACCAGATTGCTATCCCTCAACCCATTTCCTATATTTTTATTTAACGCTTATCTCTCCAGCATCAGCGTTTAACCACAACCTATCACCCGTTTTTATTTGACCGATATCAATGTGATCAACACAAGGAATACCTGCTAAAATTGCACCCGTTGCCACAATGGTTTCTGTTTCCTGATTAACAATACCAATCGGCCCCACCTTATTTTTAACCAGCCCATAAATCACATAGGAGCCCACGGTGGACCCTTTTCCATTTGGAAATACCAAAATCTTACCGGTTACTGATTCTCCCTCTAACGGATGGTCTTTTTCAATCACTATCCCTGTGTTTAAATCAATACCACCATAAAACCCAATAGGCTCAGATGAAACAATGGCCTCACCCTCAACAGCACCTGGAGAAATCATTCTTCCTTTCATTTAACTTACCTCCTCAATAAGTCGATCAATATTTGCAAAAACCACTTGTTGTTTACAAAAACCAGGAAGATAATTCGCCGCTTTCCCTGAATTCACTCCGGTTTGCTTATATCCCATCTGTTCAATAGGAGAAACCACCATGCAAGTATCAGCAACCACATGACCACCGGCATCCTTGATGATTTGTGAAAAACCCATACGATCTGCTGCTTCTTTCATCATCCGAGAAGTACAGATCCATACTGGTTTTTTCAACTGTTTTCCCTCTACTTTTCCTGCAAGAGTTGCAATCTCCCTTAATGAGGCATGTGGACAACCAAGAATGACAATATCAGGACTCTTTCCTTCACTCAAGGTTTCATAGGTTTCATCGATATCTTTTTGTTCAACCGTAATGGTTCCTTTCACTGAGGTATCAACTAAATCAGCTTCTGGTGTCAAATCGTTAACATGATACAAGGCTACTGCTCCGGAAGCAGCCATAGCTGCACCTAATGCTTTCAAATGATCAGTGTTTGCATCCGTAATACCGGTGAAAAACGGGATTTTATTCTTCACTTTTTTTCCTACAAGATAACCAAGAGCACCATAATCAGACGTAAATGATAAATCCGCTTCAACCTTGATCTTTATGGTTGGTTGTCGATTTTTCCAGAGATGTAAACCATATTCAGGAGTTCGACCACAAATTGAAGCAGCAAGAGCAGATGGACCACCCTCCCGATTGGTTCGTGCACCAATCACCGAGTTAGAAAACGAAACCGCTGAAGATTCAGACCAAGCAATATGTTCACGAAAGCGGGGAAGATTGCCCGCTAAATAGGGAGTACATGTAGAAGTGATTACAATTCCCATCTTTTTGAATGCATTAATGATACGCAATTGATTCTTGGCAAAATCCTCAGGAAACCCAAGCTCCCGATAATTCTCAAGATCCATCCCCGCTGGATTTAAAAACGTAAGTACTTGTGCTTTCGCCTGTTTTGCGGCCATATCCTCAAGAAAAGCGGTACCTGGTTCACCAATGGATTTATAGGATACTCCGGCTACCTGAACGGAGCCAACTGGTATCATTTTTTCAGCACCATAAATATCACCTAGTCGAACCAGCAATCGGAACAAGCGTTCCTTGACTTCTCCAGATTCACCATCAAGCATTTGTTCTTCTTCTTTGGTTAAATACATGATTCAATCCTCTTACAATTTTGTATGATAGTATCAATATCTTTTTCCGTTGCATGATCAATATGAATTCCACCCACTGCTGCAACAGTAGTTTCATGTTTTTTACATGCTGTCTCAGCAAGTGACCGTAGAACAATATAATCCTTATGTGTTCCCAAACGATGAACCATAGGTTCCTTGCCTGGTTCACACACCACCATTCCACCAAGATGAGGCTTCTCTCCACCAGTTAACACCAGCAAAAGATGATCCCCAATTTCTTTTATTTCAAGATGAACCTGATGTTTACCGGTTCCCTTTGTAATCATCAATATCAACTAATTCATAACTTACTTTCTCATAATTCTTTTTATCAACATGCTCTGGAATTGTAGCATCAAGACCCATTTTTGCTGTTTTTGTTTTTTCACCAGGAACATGAATACCCGATGGATCAAGAGAACTCCCTGGTTGTTTTTCTTTAATCACTACATCTTTATCAGCCTGAAAACGAGTGGCAATCGCCCACTCCACGGCCAATGGATCATAGATATCAACATCATCATCAACAACTACAACATGTTTCAAGCTTCCATGACCATTAAATGCTGCATCAATTGCTTTTTTAGGATCACTAGGATGCTGCTTACTTATTTGCACAATAGCATGAAGCCAACTGCCACCACCAAGCGTTACATACACATTCTTACACTGAACGACTTTGCTAACTTCATGATAAATCGTTGGTTCCTTAGGCATACCCATCAGGGTTTTATGTTCTAACCGACCAGGAATCAATGCTTGATACATGGCGTCTTTTCGATGAGTAATACAATCAACAACAAAAACTGGTTCCTGACGTTCAAAATCACGAGTCTCAGTAAGATCAACAAAAGGTCCTTCCCGATCAACATCACGAGTAAGTCGGCCTTCAAGCACGATTTCTGAAAACGCTGGAACCTCTAAATCCTTGGTTTTACATTTCACCAAAGGTGTTTCATCCAAGGCATTGGCGATACTAAATTCATCAACATCTGAAGGAGGACCAAGTGAAGCCGCAACCATGACCGCTACTGAACTTCCCAAACAGACAGCCATTTCTAAATCCCCATCGATTTTATCAAATGTTGTTCGTGTCTGTCTTTTTTTAATCAACCGAGCAGTCATCTTGTTTTTACCAATTTCCATCATTCGATGATAGGATACATTACGACCATCATCTGGATCTTTAATAGTGCAAACTGATGCAGAGAGATAACGGCCACCATCGCCATTTAAATGATATAACATCGGAAGTTTTGATAAATCAGGATCATTAATAATGTGTTCTTGACAGGGTGCATTATCGACTAATTCTGGTTTTTTAGGATGCTGTATAGCATCAACAAGTTTAAACAACAAGTTATTTTTTGATGTATCTAATCCCTCAGCGATAATATCTCTATTTGAGGTAATCCCAGCAAACACGGGAAAATCAAATCCCTTTACATTATCAAAAAGAACAGGGTTTTCATCAAGTGAATAAATGATATTTGCTGCTTCAAGTTGGTGTGACACTGGTTTTGAAATACGAGTGAGTTTTTGATCTTGTTCCAGTTTTTTCAGAAAAGATCTAAGATCCATTGTTACTGATCACCCTGTCGTTTCACTCCGATACTTGTTTTCACTGTTTGAAATCCTTCTTTTTCAATTGCATTAGCTACTTCATCCTGCAATTTTCTCCCAGGTGTCAACGCAATCATGTTACCACCCATACCACCACCAGTTAGTTTTGCTCCAAATGCACCATAATCACGGGCTAATTTCACCAGAAAATCAAGTTCCCGAGAGGAAACCTCAATTTGTTGTAACAATTTATGGTTCTCATTCATCAATTTACCAATCTCTCTAAGATCCTCATCAAGAAATGCCTGTTTAGCAAGATAAGCAACATTTTCGGCTCTTCTAAAAATCTCAGCATATTTCTCAGGATTATTTTCTTTCCGCCTTCGCACACCCGCAACTGCAGCCGTTGTATCTGCCACTTTCCCAGTATTTCCCATCACGATTTCCACGGGATTCTGCAGCTCAATTCGATCTATTACTGAGGGTTCCTTTTTCTCAAACCAAATCAACCCACCATAGGTAGATGCAGTATTATCAATACCTGATGGTGTTCCATGATATCCTTTTTCTCCTTCATAGGCTATCTCATTGATTTTTTCATCAGAGAGATCTAATTCGTAGAATTCAGATAACGCTCGTGCCATCGCTACACAAGAGGCAGCACTTGCTCCAATGCCACTTGCCGCATATAAGGAACCAGCAAGTTCAACTTCAACACCGCCATTAGAAAAATCAAGATTCATTGTATTAATGATATGTTGAATGGAATCCTGTTGTTGTTCTTTTTTATCTTCTTTGTAACTTGGTGTTGCATTTCTGTTATCTACCAGATGCAATGTGGGTTCCTCATATTCCTGAGCCTTAGCAACCGTATATTTTCCAATTGCTGACACAATTGCTGGCACCCCGTAGACCACAAAATGTTCATTAAATAAAATCGCTTTTCCAAAACCTATGCCCTCGCCCTTCATAAAGCATCACAATTTCTTCTGGATACAATTTTTCTTCTCATGGTATGAATACCTGGTAATAAAACCCGGAGTATTTCATGTTTATGATTGAACAAAGATATTCAATTTAGGTATTAATGCGCTTTGATTTATTATTCTTACGCCATCTTGATTCATTCAACGCACAAAAAAACCCAATGAAACCGGTGAAAAGATCCGTGATAATAAAACCAAGCAGAGAAACCACAAATATGTTTTCACCTGCTACATTAAAAAGGGTGGTGAAAATAACAATAGCAGTGACTTCTCGGGTTCCTAAACCAGCAAAAGTGATAGGGATGAAACCTGCTGCATTAGCCACAGGGAACAACAACAAAAATAAAAGATAAGGTATGGGAAGATCCAAGGCAAGTACAATAAGATATTCCTGAGAGAAAATGATAATCCATGTAAAAACACCAAGGAAAAGCGGAAACAGGAGTCTTCTAATAGATGGAAAATCAGTATAAAAGCTATTAACAAATTGATAGAAATGATTCTTTAGACCACTTGGAATCAGATAAAGGATAAGGGTATGAAAGATTTTTTCTCCCCTTTCATTGTTTAAAAATAAAATGATGATTAAAGTAAATGAAATTAGCCAGATTACAATAATATAAAAAATATCTGGAAATGATCCTAAGACCAGAATAGCCCCAATAAAGATCATAACATATAGTGATGAAGTATGAACAATGGTTTCAATGGTTGAATTCACAAAGAGTTTACCATAGGGCTCATTTGTTCTTTCCTTCAGATGTGGGATTCTCATCAACTGACCAATATAACCAGGGGTGAAACTGCCGTAAAAATAACCAATCAAAAAAATATACAATGATTCCCAATATGAAACCCTTATGTTCTGTTCTCTTTGAATAAGAAACCATGCATAATTACGAATGAGAATACGGGGAAGTGTTAACGGTAGAGCAAGAAGTACAACCAGAGGGTTCACTGATAAAAAAGCATCAATAATCTTACTTGGTTCCAAGCTGTAAATAGTATAAGCAAAAAGAATAATACCGATGATTGGAAGAAAATTTTTGATTATGGTAAATTTTTCTTTCACAGTTATCCTACAATTGTTCTCTTCTTATAAGCATTTATTTAACTACCTCTGAATGACGATGAAAATAGATTCAAAAAACCAAGAAAACATCAGAGAAATTGAAAAGGTTTTTATTTACCAAAAAGGTTATTCCCCCGAGAACGAGAGATCTAATAATAGTGTTAACAGATAATTATGAGGTAATATTTTATGAATCTTGAAGGAAAAGTGGTTTTAGTTTCTGGAGCAACTGGTGGCATGGGAGAAGAAATAGTGAAGGAACTAGCGCAAAAAAAATGTAAAATTGCGATGTATGCTCGAAGAAAAGAAAAACTCAAACAATTGAAAGATTCATTTGAAACCAGTTCTACCCCAATTACTTATCAACCATGTGATGTACAATATAAAGACCAAGTGAAAAATGCTGTTGATCATACCATCGAAACCTATGGAAGAATTGATGTAGCAATTTTAACAGCAGGAGTACTAATCCCCAATCCCATCCAAACCTTTGATAGCAGTATCATCAAACAGTCCATTGATATAAACTTCATGGGAATCGTCTACTTCGTGGAACAATTACTACCAGTAATGAAAAAACAAAAAATGGGTGTTATCACCGCTACCTCAACTCTACCAGATAAACGCGGCGTACCCGGTTGGGGCGCATATGGAGCAAGCAAAGCAGCAATCAGTTGGTTAATTGAAAGCTTGCGAGCTGAAGGAAAACAACGATACAATATTGATTTTATCACCGTGAAACCAGGATCCGTGGAAACACCGATGATCGAAGAATATCATCGACCAGGTTCAACCACTGCTGAAAAAGCAGCAAAAGCAATACTTCACGGAATAGAACATAACAAGAAAGTCATTCAATTCCCTCTTTCCCAGGTCCTTTTAATCCGTATGAGAGAAATTCTTCCACCATTTGCTTATGATTTAATACCTGTTGAAGAAGCAAAAGGCGGAGGATATCCCTCTGTTGACGAAGAAAAGTAATACAATATTCAAACAATACCACACAATACCCTCTCCGATCATTTGTAATTATTGGTGTCAAAATCATGAACCCCCTATGGAATCCTTTTATCACATTCCCCCTGCTGAAAAGCGTTATCGCTGATCCAAAACGATTACAAAAACGAAACCGCGATCAAATCAACAGATATAAAGACAAAGTATTCAAAAAAATGATAGTTTATGCATATCAGGTTCCATTGTATCATCAAAAATATAAGAAAGCAGGGATACATCCAGCAGATATCAAAGGAATGAAGGATATCACCAAACTCCCCTTCATAACGAAAGATGATATTAAAGCTCATTTTCCAGATAATATCCTTCCAACATCATATAATAAAAAAAGAGCCCATGTCATCTGTACTGGTGGCACCACCGGAAAACCACTCTGTATCTACACTGATTTTTATACCATAGCAAAATCTTCATTTCCCATGATGCGTGAACTTTCTCTTCTTGGCTTTAAAAACTTAACAAACATAAAATTTGCCCATATTGGCAACTTTAATCCTTATCGAATCGATCTTATTGCCGAACAACATTTCCAAAAACATCTACGATTCCTGCTATCTACAAAAAACACGTTAAACATTGATGTGAACAATCCATTATCAAAAATAATGGAAAAACTCAACCAATTCAAACCGGATGTCATCATGACCTATCCAGCAACCTTTCAACACCTTGCATATCTTAAAAGAAAGGGAAAAGGAAAACAGGTAAAGCCACGTTTATGCTGGACTGGCGGAGCAATTCTTGATGAATATACCCGAAGTTATGTTGAAGATGCATTTCAATGTAGATTATTAAACATCTATCCCTCAGTGGAAGCAGGTGCTGATATCGCATTTGAATGCAAAAACGGAACATGGCATGTTCATGATGATTTCTTTCACCTTGAAGCCATTGACGAGAATAACAATCTAATAAGTGAAGGAGAACGGGGGCATATTGTCATCACCCGTTTATGGGGGAGAGGAACACCTATCATTCGCTACACTGGGATGGATGACTGGATCAAATTAAAACGTGAGGAAAATTGTTCCTGTGGGCTTACCACTACGGTTATTGATGGTGGTGTAGAAGGAAGAAAAAGAGCAAATATCATCCTTCCAAATGGAAAAATATTTCCACCTGGAGCATTCTGCTTTATCACCCCTGTGCTTAACAGATTAAATACCTTTAAAGTAAAACAATATCAAATCATTCAGCAAGAACTAGATGAAATCGAAATTCTTCTGGTGATTGATGAAGCATTACGACATGATGGTCCATCAGTTAATCAAATCATGGAAGGTATCAAGAAAATATACCAAGAAAAAGTAGGTCCAGCGGTGACCATTACCATAAAAGAAGTTGATGAAATCGTTCATCCAAAGGATAGATCAAAACCACCACCAATCGTCATCTCAACTGTTTCACCAGATGAAGGATACAATACTATTTAATCCAAACAATCAATCGTTCTCTTTAAATATCGATTCTTGAAAGAATGTAAAATCAAGATGAGCCCAGTCATTGAAATCACCTGGTCCATTTGTTCCATCAGAAAATGTAAAATCTCTGTATTTATAAAAATAATTCATACAGCTTTTGTAAGTATAAAACTCACGCCATGGTGAACTGAGAACACGTATTGTTTCTATATTATCAATACCTGGATAAATATCAGCAATCAAACCTAAAGTATGGCCTAAATGATGGGCAATGCCACCTATAATGATCTGCTGTCGATCATACTGAGGATAACTTTGGGTAAGCCATTCCACAGAGATCGCAAAGGAATCAAGGGCGTTCCATCCAACAAAAGGAAAATTTAGATCTGGACAAAAATTACAAATTAAACCATAATGAAAAATATTTTTTCTAGGATTTTTCAAATCATTTTCTAAAAAAAAGGTCCAATACAAATCCTGCAACGCCGCATAGGTTGGAATATGAGTGCAGTCATATTCTATCTCTTCACCCCCACCCATTGATCCCATATCAATATGAAGGGAGATATTATGTGCCGCATAGGAATCAATGATCTTCTGAATCTGGTTTTTATCAGGTTTGTTTGATTTCCCGTTATCACAATGCATCCAATCAATCTCTAAGAAGACATCCTTTTGAAATGGATGCGAACCAAATTCGTCTGTGAAATATTCTTGCACATTATTAAGTCCATCTTCATCTGGATCTAATTCTTTGTGATTATCCCACAACAAGGGATCATAACCATATTGAATCTCCCAGCTATCTGAAACACCATCCAGATCTGAATCAACATCATCACAGTCAATAGGGATCTCTTCATCAAAAGTATGATTATATCCTGGATTTGGAATAGGTTGATTGACTCCAACATCCTTCAAAGGCATTTTCTGCCAGGGAAAAACAGTGATGTCAGCTTGAAACAAAGAAACTTTGTTTGAATGGAAAAGAAAACTAGGCCAGGGACCAAAATAATTATTCCACCAATTATCTATGGCAAGACAATGTGACCCTGGTTTTGCTAGAATGCTGTATAAATAATTATTCATAAGGTGGGATTTCGTAATCGTGCAGGTGTTTTTTTCTTCAATATAGATTGCATTTCTCATACTTTCAGAGATAATACAGTTAGAAATCATCACTGATTTAGAAGCTTTTCTTAGTGAAAGAGCAAAATGAGTGTTTTTTATAAAATCACAATACGTAACACTCACCGATGAAGTATTTGAAAGACTAAGTGCAACACCATTATGTCGAAAAAGGGAATGATTGATATTAATCAGATGAGAATCGGAAAAAAATAACCCTCCTTTATTCACGCTATTATCTGTTAAATTACACTGTTTAATATTAACGGATGAAGAGCGATAGAAAAAACTACTCATGCCATTTCCAGTAAATGTAGAATGATACATGGTTATCTCATTTGAATATTGAGCAAAGATACCCATGGAATTACGAGCGAAATCACAGGAGAGAACTGAAAGATTACTTGAGTTATCAACACGAATACCATTTCCTGAATGAAAGAACCATGAATCAGTAATAAAAACATGATCACTCTGGTTTATAAAAACTCCATTACGGTTGTGATGAAAAATACAATCTGAGATAGTGACATTATCTGCTTGTTGAATTTTTACACCAGCATCTTTATTTTCACCATTTGAGTATCGTAAACAAAGATTTCTTAAAAGTACATCAGATGATTTTACAGAGATAACATAATGCTGATATCCACCATCAATTACAGGTGAATTAATACCAATGATTTTAAGAGGAATAGTAACTTCAAAAACCTCCTCATAAACACCCGGGTTAATTAATATGGTATCATTCGGTGAAGCAAAAGTTAACGCCGTGGAAATCTGATGAAATGGATATTGTGCCGAACCCGTCCAGGGGCCTTGTACATTTCCAATATCAACATAAACACGACTCGTTGTTCTTTCCGCTTTAAAGGTAGAGTAAGTAGATGAATCAGAAACAAAAACATTCATGTTTAAAGCTGGGAAAAGAATAATAAAGACGATTATACTGGTTAAGATAAGTAACCTGCGGTTTGGAAACATAGTGATATTTATATTATTAAGGTACTTAATATAAAAACATATCTTGCCTCTTATGAAAGAAAAGGATAGTTTATGGAAAAAACCAAATTAAGACAAAAATTAATCAAATTACGAAAACAGAGGGAAAAACAAGAAATTCTTAATCACAGTCAGAGTATAATAAAACAACTGATGAATCTATCCGTTTTTCAACAAGCTGAACATATCCTTTGTTACGTATCATATAACAATGAAGTACACACCCATCAGCTTATCCAAAAAATGTTAAAAATGAAAAATAAAATAGTAACTGTTCCTATTTCAAAGACAGAAACACATACCTTAGAAATTTCAAAACTCCAACAATTTACTGATCTTAAACCTGGTGCCTATGATATCCTTGAACCAAAAAAAGAAAAACAACAACTCATCCCTTTGGAAAATATTGATACCATCATCGTTCCCGGTGTTGGATTTGACCGTAAAGGACATCGAATAGGCCAAGGAGGTAGCTATTATGATTGGTTACTCAGCCGTTCAAATGCCACAACTATCGCTCTTGCCTTTGAATTTCAAATAATACCCATTATTCCCACTGAAGCTCATGACCAATCAGTAGATTATATCATTACCGAAAAACAAATCATCAATTGTAAACAACATGGCTAGGTAACCAGTTCCTCTAATCTATGCTGTTTCACTGCTTTTTTTATTTCCATGGCTACCCGTTCCCCATAACTAATGGAATCACCATACAGATATCCAGAGTGAGGTGTAAACCGAGTTAATGGACTACCAGGGATACGCATGGAAACATCAAATACTACCATTTCCTCTTTTCCACGATCTGAAGCAATAGCACCCTGCAAGGCAAAGGGACCAATGATACCCGGAGGAACCTCTTTTTTCGTCGTCTTAACAAATTTTTCCCCTAGCATAAAGATCTTTTCAATGATTGATTCCTTGGTGGTCGCCGCAATATGACCGGTTTCAATCATCTTAGGTTTCAAATATTTAAGAACTTCAAGTTGCTCATTTGCAGGTAATCGTAATAAACCATCAAGATTAGTCTGCCGGCGAGTATCCGTTCCCATAATCTCAAGAGCATCATCAATCACACTATAAAAATAATTAAAATTGATTTGTGCACCAACCACATATTCTTCAATTACTGCTTGCTCTAATGCTTCTTGAGTGATCATTTTCTTCTGCAGTAAATCAGATGCTTTTTTCTGATAATCCTCAACTGTGGATGCATAAAAAAAAGCTCGTTCATACCCCCGGATTGCTTCATTGACTTTTACAATAACTAACCGATCAATATCCTCAGGTTTCTTATAAATCCGAGGGAAGCGAATATCAGCTTTTTTTAGTAAATAATACTGGTTTTTAGGCACATCTCTTTCCTCAAGCTTAACCATGCCCCGGGATCCATAAATAGGGACATGAAAATTATTTTCAATATCCTCAAAATCAAAATACACCCAAAAATACCGACTATGCACAAAAATAGTGTTTTTTTCTTTTAGTTCTTTCTGAACCTCAGGTTTTGTGATATCAGCAAACCGGTCTAATACAATGGTTTCATCGATACAACCACGGCCATCATCCCGGGTTTTGTAATATTTGGTATAGGTCTTTTCTCTTCCCTTCTGACAAACCGCCAATGTTTTAAA
This sequence comes from uncultured Thermoplasmatales archaeon, assembly GCA_964627915.1. Taxonomy (GTDB): domain Archaea; phylum Thermoplasmatota; class E2; order DHVEG-1; family DHVEG-1; genus EX4572-165. The sequence continues at coordinate 2,890 of CAZVKY010000015.1, read as the reverse complement.
CCCATGTTTTTTGGCACCACGGCTGACATCAAGACCAGAATGACCACCGAGTACCCCAATCGTAATATCATCAGCATCATATGATTGCACTATATCCTGAATTTCTTTTCGTTCAATCATTACTTACCACCCTGTTAGAATTATATTATTTAAACCTGGGTCGTTTTGAAAGTAGCATTGGTAAAGGAAGTGGTTCAACGGGTAAACCATTGGTAAAGGAATCAACAAGCTGAGAGAGTTCCTCCACAGAGTAAACCCGATCATCGCCACCAATCTCAGTTGTTCTGAAGCGAGGTTTAAATCGACCAGCGGTTTTCTCTTTTTCACCGACCACAATGGTAATAGGAATCCATTCTTTTTCCGCATCCCGAATACGACGACTGACACTTTCATCACGATCATCAATATCTGCACGGATCAATCCTCGCTTAGAGTGATGCTGCAAAGCCTCAATATATGTTTCACAATCAGAAACAAATTCATCGCTTAATGGTATAAACCGAATCTGGGTAGGAGAAAGCCACAGTGGAAGCATCGCCTTTTCGCCCTTACCCATCTTAATAGCTTGTTTTTCAAGCAGGGCATACATCACCCGCTCAATTGCCCCAGATGGACTGCAATGAAGAATCAAAGGATGTCGTTGATTACCCTGTTCATCAGTAAACTGGATATCATAGCGTTCACCGTTCTCAATATCGATTTGATCAGTGCTCAGCGCTGACGCTTTATCAGATTTATCCACAAAATTAAACTCAAATTTCAAGATAAAATAAAAAATACGTTCATCCCACAATTCCACAAGAATCGGTTTTCCAATTTTTTTTGTTAAATTAACAATAAAATCCTGATTCTCCTGATAGAACTCCTTTGTGGTGCGAAGCGCCATCTCAACATCATCAGTAGTAAGACCAATATCTTTTAAAACACTTAAACTAAGATCAAAACGAGTTTTAAATTCATCCATGGCCATGTCCATATCAGAAACCAGTGAATGAACATCAGGCATAGTAAATGCACGAAGCCGTCTTAACCCGGTGAGTTCCCCAGATTGCTCCCTTCGAAATGAATACCGGGTCATCTCATAAAGTTTCAACGGTAAATCCTTGTAACTAATGGTGGCATCATGAGCCATCAAAAACTGACCGAAACAAGCAGCGAAACGAAGGAAAAAATTCCGTTTATCACTTTCAATCTGATACTGCCTCGCAGGAAACCGCTGTAGATATTTAGAAAGCGTGGGATGATTCATATCATACATAATCGGTGTTTCTACTTCTAGACCTCCATACTCAACCACCCGGCGTGTTACATATTGTTCCAAGAGTTTCTTCATAAACCGACCTTTCGGATAATACCGCATATTACCCGCATCTGAAGCCGGTTCATAATCAGCAATTTGTAATTTCTGCATTAACTTCACATGAGCAGGTTCCTGTTTCACCGCCCGGGATTTCTCCTTTTCATAGACTGAAAACGTTTTCAGATTCTTATGATTCTTAAAATCAAACTCATCAATATCAAAAAGTGTGCCATCCTCTGTTAAAATATGCCAATAAGAACTCAGTTTTCGTTCCTTTTTCAATGAGAGCGATTCATCATCTTTTTTCTCACCAGGAACAATGGTCTTAGATAATTCTGAAAGAGGATGACCCTTACAGGATATTTTAAAAGCCTTATACCAACCAAAGGGTGAGCGTTTCACTTCAAAATTTTGCTGACGTAACTCATATTCAAGTTCAACAAGCATGTTTTGAGCTTCTTTTGGGTTTGCTAGGTCAGAAGAAAGATGTGCATAAGGATAAAGCATTATCTTTTTTACTTTCAACTGTTCAGCAGTTTTTACAATATCCGAGACCGCATCTCTCACCGCTTCCTCACTAGATTTGGCATCGATTTTTTCAATCGCAGTAAAAACAGTTAATGCTTCATCAAAACGATCAGTTTTTTTATCAATATCCTCAGGTGTCTTAATCGCTTTATCCTTTACTTCATATTCAATATAATCACTGTGGATGAGTAACAGTTTCATAGCTCAAAACCCTTATTTCCGAGTGAAACAATTACCTCTTATTAAACATAGTGCTTTCTCACATCAGTAATGGGGGAGGCGGCGGAGGTGTTAAACACCGTCTGAAAAAAAAATGTAACTTACTTGCAATCCCATCTCTCCGCCTAATAAGGTAAATAACGCGAGTTATATAAGTATGTTTCGAAATATTAAACATTTTAGGAAAAAAGAAAATGATAAGGTGTGAATGTCCTCAACTATTTCCAAGGACCAATGGTAATAACGTTTTTTCTTTGACGCTCTCCGAAACCGTTGTACCTGCCAATATGCTCACTAATTCAAGTGCAAAAAGCATTGTTGTTGCAGGACCTTGACTGGTGACCACATTGCCATCAACGACAACGAGGTCATCAACAGGTTGGCCTCCACCTTTTTTTAATTCTTCCTGCATTCCTGGATAAATCGTACATTTTTTTCCATTTAATATTCCTGCATCTGAGAGCACTGCTGGGGAGGCACATACTGCAGCAACCAATCTATTTTCTTTATACATGTTATTGATTAACTCAAGAACTCTTTTATCATTTCTCAAATGAATATATCCTGGCGCTCCACCAGGTAATATTATTGCATCAAAAGCAGTTTTGTAGACCTCTTCTAAAGTAGTATCAGTCGTTACTAGCATGTTATGCGCACCTTGAACTTGTTTTTCATTTAGTCCAACGGTCTGAGTTTTAATTCCTGCTCGACGAAGAATATCAACAATGGTGATGGCTTCAATCTCTTCAAAACCTGGTGCAAATAGAACTGCTACACATGTCATTTGTCATAAACCGCCACTATTTCACAAGGACAATCTTGTTTTAAATGTTATGATAATAA
>CAZVKY010000014.1:0-28447 GCA_964627915.1 uncultured Thermoplasmatales archaeon | reverse complement strand
TTTACAAATAGAAAGACCAAGTCCAGTATCATTAAAATCATGTCTGCTCTCATCAGCCTTATAAAACTCATGAAACGCATAGGTTAATTGCTCCTGATTCATCCCCATTCCAGTGTCTTTAACTGAGATCAACGCCATTTGTTCATCCTGTTTCTCTGCACTAATGGTCACTGATCCATTTTCAGCTCCATATTTCACTGCATTTGACAACAAGTTCTCAAGGACTTCTTCAATTTGCAACGAATCAGCTTTTAAGAATATATCATCATCAATCTGATTATTTATCTCAACATGATATTGATTAAATAATTCCGTATGTTTCTTGATGATGTTTTCAATCAAGTCATTAACATGAATTGTTTTAAAATCAAAAGTGGTACTTGGAGCATTCAATTTTGCAAGTTGCACCGTTCGAATAACCAACCGTTTCATATATTCAACATTACGTTGTAAAACCCCAATGATCTTTTGTTTTTTCTCATCAGTTTCATTTTTCTTTAATAAAGGTAATAAATTAATAAATGGGCCAAGAGGATGTTTCAGATCATGACCAAGTTGATCAATAAAAGCGTCTTTTTGTTTCAACAATTGGTTAACCTCTTTGGTTCTTTCCTCAACTTTTTGTTCTAGATGCTTGTTAAAATCAGCAAGTTTTTCACGAGTACTTTCAAGTTCTTTATTTTTTTCAAGTATTTCCTTTCTTGCTTTTTCAAGATTTTCAACGGTTTCCTGCATATCCTCCATGATGTTTAACGTCGCAAGCTCAGTATCCCTTAATTCCTTGATTCTTTCTTCTTTTTCAACCTTCATTCTTTTTTCATCAGTAATATTTTTTGAGATCACCATAACCTGTTTTTCTTGGTCATTGGTATCAATGGGAATAAAAAGATTATGAAAAACCATCTCATCTCTTTTGTCCTCATTTTGCTGAATAATGCCTGTTTTTAATGCTTCAAGAGATGCCACTGTTCTCTGCTTATCAACTTCTGGAGGAAGAAGCGTATGAGTATTTAATCCGATGAGATCCTGTTTAGACATGCTCAGGTTTTCTGCTGCTCTCTCATTTAAATCCAAAATAGTTCCATCTTTATTTACAACCGTTATTGCATCAGGAATAGTATTGAATAACTGTTTGTATCTTTCCTCGATCGTTTTTAATTCTTTTTCAAGAGAAAAATAATTCTTAAGGCCTTTTTTTTCTCCAGTGGAAGTAGTTTTTGGCTGGATGAAAAGAAAACCGATGAAGATATATCCAACGATAAATGCAAATGAACTAAAATAACCATAATCAAGATTAAAACCAACACCTGCTGCTATTGCAGTAACGATATAACCCATAAAATAAATATTTTCAATTCCTCTCGTTTTGAAAAATTGATACAGGGTCACAATAATGATTTCAATCGATATGCATAACCTAATAATATTTGGGATAGCAGTTACTTTAAATGGAAGAAACACCAAAAGCAGACATGTTATTGAAACAAAAAGAAAAATATAGAATACCCGATCATAATTTTTGACTTGTAGAACGTTTTCATGAGCTGCAATAAACACCGCAAATAAGAACGGCATTGGAGATAATGTGAAAATATTATACCAGAGAACTGATGCATCATCCGTATTTAATGTAACAAATTGAAAACTCAATGCAATAAACGCAGGAATAGATAAGAGAAACGCGATAGCAAACAACAGCTTTCTTTTATCCCGGTCTTTAAAATACAAGTAAAATAAAAAAAAGGTAATCAGAGTAACAAATATGAGAACCATTTGCCACAAATGATAGACCGGCATCATGGTTGATCATCCCAGTTCGTTTTTTCTTTGAGATGTTTAATCTCATTTTTTAATTCAACCATTTTAAGTTCTCGACCCACGGTGACCTTTTTGAATTTTTTCAACTCTCTAATTTTTTCTTGTAATTCCTGAGTTCGTTCATCTACCCTTTGTTCAAGATTATTGGTATATTCTTTGAGACTATCAGCCATGAGATTAAATGAATCAGCAAGATTTGCAATTTCATCACCCGTGGTAATGTTTATTTTTACATCCAAGTTTCCATTTTTTATTTCTTTTGCATATTTATCAAGTTCCTTAATTGGCGATGAAAGTGTTTTTGCATAATACCAAGCAACCAAAAGAAGGATTATTGAAAAACCTGATAATATAAAAGTAAGGATTGTTTGCATATGATTAACCGATGCCACCGCCTCTGATTCATCTATTTTACAGAGGAGGACCCACTGCATCTCAGGGAAATAAACATGTGTTCCAAAGACTGATTTTCCCCTGTAATCATCATATACATTTACCTCATTGTGTTGTTTTTCAAGTTCTTCATTAGAATATATCGCATGTAACAAAGCATTATGAAAATTAATGTTATCGATTTTTAATTTGAGTATAATTTCATTATCATTATATGTGGTATTGAAAAATCTTAACGGAGTGATGACAAAACCAGTTTTATTAACCAGAAATGTTTCTCCAGACTCCCCCATTCCAGTTGTATCTGTTGTTATTTCATCCAACTTTTTTGTTTCAACTTTTGCTACCATTACACCAATTGTCTCATTTGTTTCATGATTCTTTATGGGGGTAGATATAGCAAGATATGTTTTTCCCGTTTTATTTGAAGAACAGACATCTTGGATATATGTTTGGTTTAATCCACCGGTAAAAAAATCGTCAGTTGATTTGTTTTCACCAATTTGATCTTCATCAGTTGAAATAATTACTTTCCCCGTTCTATCCAATATGAAGATTTCATAGTAATTCTCAGAAAGAGAATTTGTTAACCTTTTTTCCACTCTTAAATACTTATTATCATAGCTCGCATTTTCCTCATCTGTATTTAAGAGTTCATTATAACCAATACCCGTGTTTATAAGTTTGATTTCATCTTCTAAGGTTTCTAAATAATCATTGATATGATTTGCTCTTGACTGAGCAATGGCTTGAAAGTTATTCTCAATTGTTTCCTTCATATTACTTGTGGAAATAACATTAACCATGGTAAGAGTAAAAAAAAGTAAAATGAAAAAGAAGACAAAAAACATGATTACAATTTTTTTTTGAATGCTAAATGACCTGGGAGTCATTAACTTGTATCTCATAATCGAGATACCGATGATAATTACTGTTAACGTTGATAGACTTGAGGTCAATGGTAAAAAATCAATGTTTAGTAAAGGAAAGAAAACCTGTGTTACAATGCCACCAATAAGAGGAATCGTAAAAGCAAGCATCACTAATTTTGTTTTTCTCTTGATTCTTTGCTCAGAGCTCTTAAGATAAACTCGATAACAAATGATTATACTGGAAAGAACAAGAACAATAAGAAATAATGATAAGAGAATATAACCTGGACCTGGCGTTTCTTTAAATCCCCAATAAGAAGGCATCATTTCTTGTGTCAACAAACTCGTGTTGAATTCAGCAAATGCAAACAATCCGCCAATAACATAAATGATGAATAAAAACAAAAATATTATTTTTGAGATTTTTACCTTTGCAAACACTAACGAAAAATGAAACATAAAAATAGCAGAAAAAACGGCCCCAGCTGTTGCAACGATATTCCAAAGATTGGCTTCAGCAAGAGAAGAAGCATTAAACAGATAGAAATGAGCAATAGACCATACAGACAGAGATAACGCAATAAAAATATAGACTTGATTAACCCGTTTTTTTGGATCAATATAAAGAATATAAAAAGCTAGAAAAAGATTAGCAAATAATGAAATCAAGGGTAAAACCGAATACACATTCATGATTTTCTCTCACCATCAAAGTTTCGTAATTCCTTTTCCACTCTCCTCAACTTTTCCTTCAACATACTCATCTTTAACTCTCGACCAACCGTGAGTTTCTTCCAACGCTGTAATTCATCAATTTTTTCTTTTAACTCTTTTTCACTATGTTTATCGGCGGTGATATCTAAGATAATCCCATCAAAAAACAACGCTTTTCCCTGATTGTCTCTTCTCACCATGGTTTTATCATACACCCATCTAACCCTTCCATCACTAGTAACAATTCTATATTCTTGATCAAATTCTTCACAATTCTTGTTTTCCGAATACTTTTTCACTTCAGTGGCAACATGGTCAACATCATCTGGATGAATTGTTTTTGAAAATTTAATAGAACCATCCAAAAAATCTTTTTTGCTATATCCAAATAAATTTTTCACATTCTCAGATACATACTCAACCGGCCAATCCTGCTCATTCCTCCACGTAAACGTAACAACAGGGCTCATATTGATGATTTCATAAGATTTTTCAAGTTGTTTCATCGCCTGTTTCTCATTAGTTATATCTCGAGCATAACCCTTAATTTTTGAGAATTTTCCATCTTGATTCTTAACAATTTCACCATAGGCTTTTATCAAACGTATCTTTTTATCGTCTTGTCTAATAATCCGATGTTCAATATCATATGGGCGCTGCTTATTTACTGTATTATCTAAAGCCTCCATTACTTTTTGCCTATCATCAGGGTGAGCAATTGAAATAAGTTCCTCCTTCCGATACTCTGACTTCTGTGTTCCATGAATTCTCTGCCATTGATCAGAACAAAGAACAATACCACTTTTTACATCCCACTCCCAGCTCCCCATATTAGCAAGTTTTTCACCTTTCTTCAACAGTTCCTGTCTTTCTTTAATCTGTGTCTCAGCATTCTTTCGCTTGGTGATATCAAGATGAGTCCCACAGGCTCTTAATGGATTGCCTTCTTCATCCCATTCAATTACCTTTCCTTTATCAAGAATCCATATCCATTCACCAGATTTATGACGCATACGAAACTCAGCTTCATATGAATCTGTTTTTCCCTCAAGATGATTGTTTAACTTCTTTTTCACCAAAGGCATATCATTTGGATGAACAAGATTTGACCAAGAGCTTAAATGTGGTTCAATCTCATCTTTCTGATACCCTTTCATCTCAGCCCATCGATTATTAAAAACCACTCTATCAGTTTTAATGTTCCAATCCCAGGTACCTATTTCTCCTCCGCTAAGAGCTAATTCCAATTGTTCTCTTTTTTCCTCTAATTGTTTCTCTACTTTTTTCCGCTCCGTGATATCCTGAACAAGACCTAACAAACCAATAACATTATCCTGAGCATCTCTCACCGGAGTGCTAACTGTTTCACTGGGAAAAATCTCACCATTTTTACGGCGATAATTAATCTCATACGGTTCCAGTTTATCTCTAACATTTACATTGTATCTTTTTTCTTTTTGTTCATAATATTCATTGGGGTTGGCATAAAGGATTTTTGTTTTTTTCCCAATAACCTCCTCTCGCTTATACCCATATATTTTCCCAAAAGCTGAATTCACCCGGATAATCTTTCGATTCTTATCTGCATACACAAGTGCTTCAGGCATCGCCTCAAAAATTTGTTCTAACTCAATTTGATGATCTTTCAATGCCTGTTCAGCTCTCTTACGAATAGAAATATCTCGGGCAATACCAAGAGCCATCTGTTCCCCATTAAGATTAAAGGGAAAATTACTGATTTCCAATTTGATATTACTTCCATCTTTCCGAATCAATTCAAATTCAGAAGGACCAGTTGCTTTCCCCAGTTTATTTAACGCAAGATTCTTCAATGCTTTTGGAATATCTCTTTTCCTTAAAAGAGCAACATCTGAAAATTTTTTCCCAATCAACTCTTCCCTTTGATACCCAATGATCTCTTCCGCTTTTTTATTTCCATCAACAAAACGTCCCTCGCTATCATTAAGATAGATTGCATCCGGGGCATTTTCAAATATCATTTTAAACTTTTTTTCTGAAGTAATCAATTCTTTTTCAGAAGTCACATCCATAAATGAACAAATCAGGCCAACAACCTTACCCTGATTTACCACTGGATTTCTCGATACACGAATCCATCTTTCTTTTGGATGAGAAAATTTTTCCATCTGATTCTTGTTTTTCCCATCAGATAAAACCTGTTTGTCATCAGCAACAAATCTTTTTGCTCTCTTTTCTGAAAACAACTCAAAATCGGTTTTACCAATTATCTTCTCTTTTTTTCTCCCAATTAACTCACAAAACAATTCATTAACAACAGTGTAAACTCCCTCATGATTTTTAAACACCATAGGCAAAGGAACCGATGAAAAAATCATATCAATATCAAGGTTATCCTCTCCAAAATATGGGGGATCTTGATGTAAAAAACCAGTAGAATGAAACTCATCATCCTCCTCATTATCTTCTATATCAATGACTGTATCAGTATCTGTCATTTGAGCATGAGATTCAAACAATCCCATTTTCTCAGCATGACGTAATTCTTTGATAATGTCTTTGTCATTACCCATTACGCTTCATTCCTCTCTTATTTGGATGATTTTGAAAAGAAATAATCATCAGTTAACCACTAAAGCCTCAACTCTTTCCATCTATCATCTCTCATCCCTGAGCACAGGATTTAACATAGGATTAAGATATTTAATCTTGTTGAATTAATTTGTTTTTCTTCACTGTTCATCCCAAAAACAGTATCTTACACATATTGAAGGTAAACGATAAGCATATCAAATGAGGATGAGTTTACCTTGCCTTATTGATAAATGAATTAGGTAGAATATGTCAACGGATAACAACATAGAACACATCATGACCATTCTTCAAACATATTATAAAAATCATCCTCAACCACTTGTTTCAAGAGACAAATGGAAACTCATCCCAAAAACACCATATACCGTTCTCATCTCCTGCCTGCTCAGTCTGCGAACCAAAGATGAGGTCACTGAAGAAGCATCAATCCGCTTGCTTAAAGAATATAACACTCCTCAAAAAATGATGAATCTATCCGAAGAAACAATTCAAAAACTTATCTACCCTGTCGGATTCTATAACGTCAAAGCCAAACGAATAAAAGACATTTCAAATACCCTACTTACTGATTATGATAGTAAAGTACCAAAAGACTTCAACGAACTGCTCTCCCTGAAAGGAGTGGGACGAAAAACAGCAAATATCGTTATGACCTATGGACATAACAATCCTACTTCATTAGCTATTGATACCCATTGCCATCGTATACCCAACCGCATCGGATGGATAAACACCAAAACACCAGAAGAAACAGAAAAACAACTCAAAAAAATCCTACCAAAAACATATTGGAAACATTTTAATCATCTTTTCGTCACGTTTGGACAAACCATATGCACCCCGGTTTCACCACATTGCAGTATCTGTCCGATCAACAGCTATTGTGAAAAAAATGAGGTAATCAAGCATCGATAAACAGAAAAAAAATTTTTAAATCAAAAAAATCAATCTCTTGAAGATTTAATATGCCGCTCAATCTCACCAATCGAAACATCCTTATTATCCGTAAGAAGATCAATCATCTGATTACGTTCATCCCAATCAGCATAATACTCCTGCTGTGTTTCATTTAATGAAAACGAAATACCTTTCTTCTGCACTAGTTCCTTTAACTGCTGCAACGTCATTTTGGATAATAACTCTTTTTTCAAAGACATGTTCACTCGTTACCTCTTCTATCTGTTGAGACCATCTCAGTCCCCATCTCAGATATTGGTCCGTAATACCAGCACCCAAATATAAAGGCTTTCCCCTAAAGAAAAAAACCCGTTATCGGCCGAAAAAGATAGATGCTATATCATACAATTCCATTTTCACCGTTTTTGATTCCGCCACTGCTTCCTTCAAAGGCACGGGCACAATATCATCACCCTGAAGTGCAGCCATCATCCCAAAATTCTGCTGTTTAATCAACTCCACTGCTTTCACACCAAACCGAGTAGCAAGCACCCGATCATGAGCCGTTGGCGTACCACCACGTTGCACATGGCCAAGAATGGTCACCCTTGTATCAACTTCTAATCTATCCTTGATCTCACGAGCAAGAGAATGAGCAATACCACCAAGACGCACATGACCAAACTCATCTTTTTCATCAGACTGCGTCACCACCATTCCACCCTCCTTGGGCTTCGCGCCCTCAGCAACTACCACAATACTAAAATTCTTCCCCTTATCATAACGAGCCTGCAGATGTTTACAAACCTGCTCAATATCAAAAGGCACCTCAGGAATCAAAATCTCATCAGCACCACCAGCAATACCTGCCACAGTTGCAATCCAACCAGCATGTCGACCCATCACCTCAACTACGATCACCCGATGATGTGATTCAGCAGTAGTATGCAATCGATCAATAGCACTAGTGACAATAGAAATAGCGGTATCAAAACCAAAGGTGTAATCCGTTCCAGAAAGATCATTATCAATGGTCTTTGGCACACCTACGATAGGAATACCCTCCTCAAAAAGCTTTAATGCAACACCTAAGGTATCATCGCCACCAATGGCAACAATTGCCTCCAGTCCAAACCGTTTCAGATTATCTTTAACCTTTTGCACATCCTCCGCATTCTTATATGGATTCGTCCGAGAAGACCCAAGAATCGTTCCACCCTTCGGAAGAATACCAGACACTGCATAATCAGTTAATAGCTCGATTTCCCCATCAATAAGACCCTTCCAACCATTGCGAATACCAACGATATCCCATTCATACTGAATACTAGCTCGAACCACTGCCCGAATAACCGCATTTAACCCAGGGCAGTCGCCTCCACCAGTTAACACTCCAATTCTTTTCATCTTTTACAATTCCACCTTCAATCAATTGAATCTCATCCTCATGAGCGCATCAATCTATGCAATGTTCTTTAACAAACATGGTTTATAAAATATTTTTGCCCTTCCCCTTTTTTTGATGTAGTAAACTACTTAAGCTCAAAACAACTTCTTTGCCAAGGGATGGTTGAAAAATGAGTTGCCCATTATATCAAGATTTTACCAGAACCTGCATCTCCCAATTCAAAGGCCTAGTGAACTTCTCAGATTTTGATTTCTGTGATTCAGAAGAATACGTTGATTGTATTTTCTTTAAAACAATCACTTACCCAGACAAGGTATGTAAATTTGCAAAAAAATGTATAGAAAAGCATCTAGATATGCCAACTGATCAATTTCAATTAGACATCAATGGGTTAAATCAAATGGCAAAACATTATTGTTTTTCCGAAAACAGAAAAAACTGTGCTATATATCAACGATTTGAATCAGGAAAAAAAGTCTCACCCTTTTTACATCCTGATGGAACAATGATAAAAGCAGAAGCATAAAAGAACAATTATATTTTATCCAAGACTCTACTCGCCTTTTGAGCAGAATCATGCCAATGGGGTTTATAGGTCTTGCGTATCTTTTTATCATACTCATCAAAATCCATGGATTCCATCATCCGTTTTCCTTCCTCATAATTTGATTGAATGTTTTTATTGATAGCTCGACCGGTTCCACGAAACATCAAAAAAGGAAGCGTCATAAAAAACTTAAAACCTCGAGGAAGACCCTCCGGCTGCCAAATCCCATGAGCAGGTTTAATCCATAAATCCGCAGGGTCCTCACCAAAATGAGGAATAGGAATACCCTGTGGAGGGGCATGATAAAAATCAGCAGACACATCAGCAATCCGCCACTCTCCATCTATAAATGCTTCAGCGCTTCCATGTAACACAAAAAAATTCAGGGTATCAACCCATTTTTTCACCAAGGGATCAGCAGCAACATAAATATTATATAATTGTTCCACTCCCTGAAAACTATATAATCGATATCGAGCCTTAATTCCTGCAGCTCGACATAATGCATTAAACAAATTCAACTTATCAATACAGGTCCCATGACCTCTTTTCAAACATTCAACTGCTGATTTTGGTGGAGAAAAATCAATACGAACCATAGTGTTAACAAAACGATACACCCGCTCAGCAAAAACCCAATCAGAGACCTCAAAGGCACCAAACTGATGGGCCATGGCAATGATTTCTGGTTCCAAAGGATTACAAAGAAACGTAGGGCGAAGATACCGCTCATTGGAAACCGCATGCTTCATCTCTGAATCATATTTCGGAATCTTATAAGGAAGCTTTTTTGGACGAAGATTCAACGGACCATCCTTACATCCTTTATTGGCATTGATCACTAGTAATGGATGACGTAATCCAAGCAATAACAAGGTTGGAATGGTTCTTCCAAAGGTTTTCATCCAATTCAGATCAAAGAAATATCCTTTATCCCTCCAATCCTTCAATGCTCCCATCGTTTTAGCTTCCCTTTTTTTCGTTTTCAATTTTCTGAAATTCCTTTGCCATCAAACCCTGCATCAAATTAGCACATCCTTTTCCTTCAGCACCCTGCATCCGAGAAATATCAGCATCAAGCACTGGTCCTTTTTTCCTACATATAGGACACCGTTTCAACAGTTTCACCCGATCACCAGTGATGATATACCCCGGATAACTATGCGCAATGGGATCAAGAAATGCAAATCTGCCATATTCCCCATATCCCAAAAATCCTTCATTATCATCCAACACAAAAGGATAAATCCAGGGATGAAGATGTTTATAACCACCTTCACAGGAAACAGCAAGCCCGTTCATCTCACTCATCCCATAGACATCAACATATGACTGTGGGGGAATACCTAGTGTTTCCTCAACAAGAGCAGCGAATTCAGATAAAGGAACCTTTCGATTCTCAAAAATCTTCCAGCCACCACCGGTAAACACCACACCATCTTGAGCACCAAGATCAAGATTGATTTCTTTTTCTTTCATTTTCAACATTAAACTATACAGTTGAAATGGAGGAGAAATAATAATTGCTTGTTGCTTTTGTTTATCCAATTTTTTGAGAAGATTAAGCATTTTATATTCGCCTTTAGCCATCGCCTTCTTTAACCCACGAAGCAAGAGTTTCTCCCGAAAGTTTTGTGCATAACCTGTGGACATCAACCGAGCAATGGTCATACTCAACTCCCGGTTTGTTAAAAAATGCCGATGATCCTCAGAAAACACTTTAGCACCCTCACCCAACCATTTTCCAATGGTAAGAAATGTATTTGGTGAACCAGGATACACATAATGAGGGTTATCCTGAAGCGTCTCTGGAATGCTTAACAATGTTTTCACCGCTGCATAATAAAACCGTTGAAACGTGGTTTTATCCCGAAACATCAAACTATAATGACCTGTAGTCCCCGATGAATGATTCACCAGACCCTGCAATCGTTTTTCCGCCCACCGTAAAAATCCTTGTAAATCCTTTCCCTGGTAATCATAAACACCGATATCAACCGTCGAAATCTTTTTCAACCAATTGTAAACCTCTTTTGGTTTCTCACTAGGATACTCCTTGAAAAAGGTATCAGGAAGCATGGGAATTTGTTTAACGTCTTGATCCTCTACTAGATCATCTGGTGAAAAATCATATTCCTTACATAACTGATGATAAAAACGACTATGATTATAATGATGCATGATGGATTCCTTAAGCGCCTGAAAACGCATCTGTTCCATTTGATCAACTGGGTTATGAAAATAATCATCAAACTCATAGATCATCTTATCAATGGTGCCCCAATCTTTTTTAGGACGACCAAATAATGCAGCCGCCCGCTGCCATAACTTACTTTCAACATTGGAATCCATGCTTTTCAAACCTCTGATATCGCTAAGAATCCTAATAGAGGATAACTGTTTCTAGATTACACGGTCTAGCTCTTTAAAATACTTTCCTTTTTTTTCCTCCGATCAAACAAAGGTTTTTTTCTTCTGTTGAACACGTCAGCTGAACCCACAAATTAACATCTGTTATGGAGTAAGCCGAGTCCGATCTCGGGGAAACAAAATACATTCACGAATATTTTTGATATCCAAAAGCTCCATCATAAACCGTTCAATACCAAAACCAAAACCACCATGCGGAGGCATCCCATACTCAAAACCCTGTAAATACGAGCTAAAATCATCCACCTTTAATCCACAAGCACTCATCCGTTTTTTTAACAAAGACACATCATGAATACGTTGACTCCCAGAAGAAAGCTCCACACCTTTACACTCCAAATCAAACCCACGAGAATATTTCTCACCTTCAGGCATAGTATAAAATGGTTTTGCTTCTATGGGATACCGAGTGATAAAATAAAAATCATGGCCCTTCTTTTGCATGATCTTACCCAATATTTTTTCTTCTTCTGTTCCTAAGTCTTCACCCCACTCAAGCTGACAATCATGTTCACCAAGCAAAGAAACTACCTTATCATAGGTAACACGGGGAAACGGTAACGATGGAATCTCAATCGTTTTATCAAGCATCTCAAAAGCATCAGTCTGACTACTAGCGGTCTTGTACATCTCATGAACCAAGGTTTCAAGAACATTCATCACATCTTCTTCTGAATCAATAAACGCCATCTCTACATCAACTGCTGTTGATTCATTCAAATGACGGCGGGTATTATGCTCTTCAGCACGGAAATACCACGCAATCTCATACACCCGATCAAGCCCAGTAGCCATCAACATCTGCTTATACAACTGAGGAGATTGAGCTAAAAACGCTTGTTTCTCAAAATAAGAAACAGGAAACACATCCGTTCCACCCTCAGATGAACTCGCGATAATCTTAGGCGTATGAACCTCCTCAAAATGATGAGCACGAAGACAATTATGCACTGTTCCAATCACTGCAGCACGAATCTGAAAAACAGCTTGCACCTCTTTTTTCCGAAGATCAATAAACCGATTATCCAAACGAGTATCAAGATCCGCATCAACCTTATCAACAATACCAAGAGGCAACGGGGTTTTTGCCTGAGAAAGAACAGTTACCTCAGCAGGAAGAATCTCATATCCATTTCTTGCTTTCCCACTTTTTTGACATAAACCAGAAACAGCAATAACAGATTCACGAGGAATAGACACCAATTGCTCAAACAACTCAGGATGTTCCTTTTTTAACCCAGTGACTTGAAGAGTGCCCTGTTTATCCCGCAGAATAATAAAAGCAATAGATCCAAGATTACGGATATCCTCAACCCAACCTGCAACCGAAATCGTCTGATTAAAATCTTCATCAGTTACTTCTTTTGAATAATGACTCCTTAACGCTTCCATACAAATCACCCCATATCAATCCATCTGATATAATTTTTTTGAAATACCATTCAACACTTCAGCTCTTTTCTTTTGATTATCCCAGTCATCAACCAGCTTTTGTAACACAGATTTCTTCTCACCTTTTAACTGTTGCACCCAATGCAACATCTGTGGAATCGCTCTTATAACATTATCAACAATAGTGATATCTGCTGACTTTGCTGTTCGAGACAATGGATTCAGATCAATAGTAATCACTGTTTTACCCATATCTTTCAACGCCTGACAACGATCACCATCCTCCAAAGGAACCAAGATGACATCAGAAGAAAAAATCCCTTTTTTTTCACACCATCCACGATCATGACTCAAACCAGGGATACGAGCATCTGCATTCTTTCCTAAAATCGGATACGTATCAATCTGTTGCAGCTCTGCAATCAGTTTTTTTATTCTTTCCTCCGTTCGATGAAACAAATTCACCTCAATACCCGCTGGAATTTCTTTTGCTAACTGCACACATTCTTTTGCAACCAATGCGACCACATTTCCATTCACTGAAATCACTGGTCGATCAGCTAGAAGTAACGCTGCAGCACCTACTTTTTCAGCAATCTTAGCAACCGAAAGCGTTTTCTCCCCAATCAAATAATCAAAAGCTTCACCACGACCATGAGCAATCAACCCCGTCTCATGCACCAAGCCTTTTTCCATTGCTTCAACTAATTTATTTCTAATAGTTAATGACAGATAACGAGGATGACTTTTAGGAATCTTAGTTGACATACACTACTGAAACACAACGCATCTTTTAAACTCTTATCAACTCAAAAAACAAAAAATGAAAAAAAAGAAAAAAACCGTTTAACTGGTTTTTCTTATCCATACATATTCGGCTGCGGAGCTCTCGTAGAAGAAACCATTGGTTTCGCCTGCTTATGGAATTTCTGCAACTGTTTCTCAATCCGCTCGGATTCCTCATACAACGGTGCCACATTAATCTCAATATCCATAATCGATCCAATGACATTAATCGCAGCAGCAGCTGCACGAGCATCAGGATACTTCGGATGAGCCTCCGTTAAAATAGAGATCACATCAAATCTATCCTGTTTTCCCTTATTCAACAATACGCCTGATACACCAGCGATAATACCATTTTTAAACTGCGCGATATTTTTCATGGCAAGCGTGGATCGAATATCATTAGTGGAACCAATAGCATAGGCTTCTGCTGTTGATCCTTCTTTATCATCCTTTCCCTCAACGACCATTCCCTCAGGAGAAATAAGTGTTTTACATTGCTTTTGATCTACCCACTTCATAATTGCCCGGGAAATAGCATTAATCAAATGTGGTTTCGGTTTAAACTCAGACACAAAAACCACGATTTTTTCACCCGTTGGCTGCATCCCTGCATAAATACGAACTGGTGACAATGGTTCACCAGTATGAACCACGGACAACGCCGGGAAATCCGGGGAGTCAAGAGCTCCGATCTGCTTTAAATTCAACGCATCAATCAAATAATTAGCAGCAATAGTGCTCACCAGTCCAATAGAGGGAAAACCTGCGATAACCGTTGCACCTTGAAGATCCATTTCCTCAAAATTAATAATTTCTACTTCATTTGGACTCACGTTAGCATCACTCATCCATATCAAACCCTAATATAAATTCTAGGATTTAAAATCATTGGTACCACCATCATCCCTTCACCACTCCTAATGGTTTACAACAAACCACTTTTTTCGAAAGACCAGCACCATCCACAACATCCACCACGGATCGAATATTCTTATATGATCCAGATGCCTCCTCAGCAGCAACCTTGAAACTCGCAGGATGCACATAAATACCACGATCACCTAACTCTTTCACCACTTGTTCACCAAACCATTTATGCCGAGCCTTCGTTCGAGACATCACTCTACCAGCACCATGACAGGTGGAATCAAATGTCTCAGCAGCTTCATCAGTCCCATGTAAAATATAACTCTCCGTTCCCATATCACCCGGAATAAGCACCGGTTGCCCAACCGATTGATATTTTGAAGGAATCTGAGATCTACTGGGACCAAATGCTCGAGTTGCACCCTTTCGATGAACAAACACCTTTTTCTTTTTACCCTGAATCACGTGTTCCTCAAACTTTCCAATATTATGACAGACATCATACACAATATGCATCCCCAGGTCCTCAGCACTCTCACCTAATACCTGTTCAAATGATTCCCGTACCCAATGCACAATCATCTGCCGGTTACACCAAGCAAAATTGGCTGCACATGCCATTGCCTTCACATATTCAGATCCCTCAGCGGAATCCAACGGCGCACATGCTAACTGTTTATCCGGAAGGAAAAATCCATATTTTTTCACAGCTCGTTCTAATACTTTTAGATGATCTGAGCATACCTGATGACCAAAACCCCGTGAACCGGTATGAATCATCACCACGATCTGATCCTTACTTTCAATGCCATAGGTTTTTGCCACCCGCTCATCAAAGATTTCATCAACCCGTTGAATCTCTAAAAAATGATTCCCCGCACCAAGAGAACCAAGCTGTGGGGCACCCCGCTGCATCGCCCGCTGAGAAACAAAAGACGTATCAGCGATATCTAAACAACCATTTTCCTCTAAAAACGTTGTATCTTCATCCCAACCATACCCATTTTCAACACCCCACCGAGCACCTTGCCGTAACACATTTTTAAGTTCCCCTTTTTTTAAACGAACCTTGGCTTTTGATCCAAGACCAGAAGGAACATTGGTAAACATGGCATCAATCAGCTGATGAATTTTTTTTGCATCCAAATCATCAACATGTAAACCCGTTCGCAGCAGACGAACACCACAATTAATATCAAACCCGATACCACCTGGAGAAACAACACCATTTTCAGCATCTGTTGCTGCAACACCACCAATGGGAAATCCATATCCCCAATGAATATCAGGCATGGCCATGGCCTTACCCACAATGCCTGGAAGCATTGTCATATTTGCTGCTTGCTCAGGAGCATTATCCCTTTTGATCTGAGGGATCATCTCATCAGAAGCATAAATCACTGCCGTTGTCTTCA
Organism: uncultured Thermoplasmatales archaeon; assembly: GCA_964627915.1. Taxonomy (GTDB): domain Archaea; phylum Thermoplasmatota; class E2; order DHVEG-1; family DHVEG-1; genus EX4572-165. The sequence continues at coordinate 12,331 of CAZVKY010000014.1, read as the reverse complement.
TATTTAAATTCTGTTTAATACCTTTATAATGCATGGGTATCTCATGGCGAAAATCATCAATTTTTTTCAATGGGCCATTCCAACTCATAATATCAAGTTCTCTTTAACACAAATAGAAAAAAGTTTTATAAGTCTTAAGCCAAAAAAATATCAACTGTCTATCGTATTTTTTTGATAAAAGGCACACCCGTTTTTCGGTTCACTTTTACCTCATAACCCGATGGAAGATGTGAAGGTTGACTATCCTCCGGTGGTTTTTTACTAAAAAAATGAACAATACGGGTTTTATCGTTACCAATGGAAATCTCTTTTTTATATAATGAATACGCACCATACTGATATGGTTTCTGCTTTGAAGCTTCAGAGACAACCTCTTTTTCTTCTTTCATCTCTTGAGCATCAGAGATCTTTTGACTGTCTTTGTTTACCTCATGAAAGATGTGTTCAGCTTGTTCATCGCTTATTCCATCAATATCCTTCAATGTTTCAAGAGACGTTTGCTTTAACTCATCCACTGTTTTAATACCCTGATCGAAAAGTAATACCGCTGTTTCCTGATTGATATGATTACAGGAAGCAAAGATCTTAAAGATTTCTGCTCTCTTCTTCAAATCCCTCTTTTTCTTCTTCCCATTAATCGGTTCCCAAACACTTGAACCATTCTGCTTAGAGGATAACTCGGTTTCTGGTTCATCCCAGATTTCCATGTTACTTTTCTCTTCATCAAGCTTTTTAGATTCATCTAACTCTTTCTCAGTTTCAGATTTTTCTGGTTTTCTTTTCTCATCCTCAGTTTCCTCAACGGTATCCACTGGTTCGAATTTTTTAATGGTTTTTTTAAGATCACTTTCTTTTTCAATCTCAGAGACTTGTTTTTGATTTTCTTCTATAACTGGATCCCATTTTGGAAGTTCATCCAGTTCCCCTTTTTCCTTAGAAACTTCCTCAAACTGAGGCACTGATTCATCTTCCTCCTCCACTTGTGGTTGCACCTCAACAAATTCTGGAATTTCATCAACCAATCGTTCAACTTCAAATAAATCTTCATCAGCAAAATCAACACGATACGATTGTTTAACACCAGTCTCATCAATAGCAGCTTTTTTTACTGTTGAATCCTCTTTTTTCCGATGAACAACAACGTGAGGCGTTAAATCCGTATCCTTTTTTGATGATGAATACCGTATCTCAAGCTGATGGGACGGTCCCGTCAACCGTTTCTGAAGCGCAGCTAGATACTTATCCCCTTCTTCAGAATCTTGATTATAAGGATTATCAAGCATCATTCGCACTTGCTCTAGTTTCTTTTCATCACCTTTTTTCTTTGCTGACATGGTAGAAACCTACCGTGCATTTCCAATAAATGAACACTGTAATCTTGTTACCGTTTCCTAGCTATTTATAATTTTGCGCTTTTTTCTTAAGTGTTGAAACGATATAAACACCATACAAAATATTATTGCATTCTATATATAATAAAATTGCTATGCATCAACATAGTCATCAAAACCATTACAAACTTTATTAAACAGAAATCACATCATCACACTTTTGAGACCTATGAATTTCAAAGGAAAAGACATTATTTCTATCAAAGACTTTACCAAACCAGAGATTAAATCAATACTTACCTATGCTAAAAAAATGGTGCCATATGCAAAAGGATCAAAACACAGCACACTCCTAAAAAACACGGTGTTATCATCCCTGTTTTTTGAACCAAGCACCCGCACCCGACTCAGTTTTGAAAGCGCTACGAACCGGTTACATGGACAAGTTATTGGATTTGCTGATCCCACCGCTACTTCACAAAAAAAAGGAGAAACCCTAGCAGATACCATTCGCATGGCTGATGCCTACAGCGATCTCATTGTTATTCGGCATTCACTAGAGGGAGCAGCACGACTTGCCGCAGAATTTTCAGAAGCCCCCGTCATTAATGCCGGTGATGGCGCCGGTCGACATCCAACACAATGCCTCCTAGATCTGTTCACCATTTTCACCGAAAAAAAACACATAGAAAAACAAAAAGTCATCCTCCTTGGAGACCTAAAATACGGGCGAACCGTGCATTCACTTGCTTATGCGTTATCTCTCTTTGGCGTGGACTTAACCTTTGTCTCTCCAAAATCACTACAAATGCCAAAAGAAGTCGTCAACGAATGCAAAGCACTCGGCGTCACCCCAAAATCCACTACAAAACTAGAAAAAAACCTTCCTGAAGCAGATGTCCTCTACGTAACCCGAATCCAACGAGAACGGTTCCCTGATGCAGAAGAATACAACAAAGTCGTTGGCATCTATCAAATAAAAAAAGATATGCTCAACAATGTTAAAGATGATTTCATCATCATGCATCCCCTCCCTAGAGTCACCGAAATTCATCCAAGTGTTGATCAAACCAAACACGCTATTTACTTTAAACAAGCATTCAATGGAGTACCGGTTCGTATGGCACTTCTTTCTCTTGTCACAGGTGAATTATTATGAAAAAATTAATCATACCCCCAATTAAAAATGGAACCGTCATTGATCATATCACCGCAGGTCACTCCGTAAAAGTCCTCCGAATCCTTGGTATCCCCCAACAGCACTCATCCATTGTTAGTGTGGCAATCAACGCCAAAAGTAAACTTGGCAAAAAAGACATCGTCAAAGTAGAAAACCGGGAACTCGCAAAAGAAGAAGTAGACAAAATAGCACTCATTGCACCCAAGGCCACCATTAACATCATCCGAGATTATTCTGTTGCAGAAAAACATCGAGTGGAACTACCCGATGAACTCGTCGGAATCGCTCGCTGCTCAAATCCAACCTGTATCTCAAACTACAAAGAACCAGTAGCAAGCAGATTCGACGTGCTCAACAAGGACCCACCACGTATCAAATGCTACTACTGTGAACGAGAACCAGAAGATATCGCTGACCGCATTATCTAATATTTTCAAGGATTTCCTTAGCTCGATCTAACTTCACTTTTCCCTCTTCAACTAATTTATCTGCAACTTGGTCAATTTCCTCATTTTCTGCACCAGCCATCATCGCAATATTTTTTGCATGAAGCGACATATGACCTTTTTGAATACCAACCGTTGACAGTGCAAACACTGCTGCGAAATTCTGAGCCAGACCAACACAGGCAATCACCTCAGAAAGTTCTTGAGCGGACTGTACACCAAGAATTTTTTTACAAAGCTTTGCTTTGGGATGAACACTACCAACTCCACCAACGATACCAACGGCCATGGGAATCTTAATTTCACCGACAAGATTCCCTTTTTCATCTTTAAGGTATGTGGTTAATGAAGTATACCTTCCGTTTCTTGCTGCATAGGCATGAGCCCCTGCTTCAATAGCTCTGAAATCATTACCTGTAGCAATAATTACTGCATCAATCCCATTCATAATTCCCTTATTATGAGTTGCAGCTCTATATGGATCAAGAGCGGCCAATCGATAGGATTCAAGAAACGCATCCACAACCTTTTCTCCACCCATCTTCTCTTTATCAAATACTGCCCGAGCACGGACGATACGTTTATCAGCAAGGTTCGAAAGAATTTTTAAACGAACCCGTCCACCAGTCAACTCCTCAAACACTGGTGCCAACGCCTCCATCATGGTATTCACTGCATTAGCACCCATTGCATCCCGCACATCAACCAATACATGAGTAACAATCATCTTTTCCTGTTCATCTTCTAAGATCCGCACCTCAAGATCCTTTGCTCCACCACCCAGATCAACCAATATTTCATCCTGTGCATTAGCTACCTCAAGCATCTGTTGCTTATGACTAAGAATTTGTTCTGCTGCAGTAGCAACATCTTCAACATCAAGCAACTGAATTTGCCCGATCATCACCGGATCATCAGCTTGAGCATGAAAACCACCAGAAAAACGAGCTATTTTTGCCGCTTTACTTGCTGCAGCAACCACACTTGACTCCTCAATGGCCATGGGAATGAGCATATCCTTATTATTAATCTGAAAATTAACCGCAATCCCTAAAGGAAGATCAAAAACACCGATCACATTTTCAATCATGTTATCTGCGCTTGCTGAGGACAACTTTTCTTCAAATAATGCTTCATCTTCAGCGGTTAAACTTGCAAAATCCTTCACAAAAGAAACTCGTTCATCAATAGGGAGTTTATAGAATCCTGAGATCAATGATGTTTTTTCTTTTTTTTCCATATTATTCCTCCAAAATCAAAAATGCTATCTGCCCAAATTGATTCATTCTTTTTAAGCTTATGTTTTTGAAAAACGACTAACAACGAATTTATCGGCTCAACTGATACATATATGCCTTTAAAAAAAGCATCAAAAACCTTAGTTAAAGCAAAACAAAAACATTATCAAATCCTGGTTACGTGCATACCTATTTACATACCCATCTGCGAAAAAAATACTTAAAAACAATGCGTATTCTTTCAATTAGAAGGAATCAGGCTGGTAGTATTTTTGTGCATCCCATCCCATCCTTTTTAACGCCAGCCCCCTTCTTTTTTCACCAATTTTTTCTACTTACTTCATTCATTTTTTTAAAAGAAATCAAACTCTACATAACTTAAAGTAATCCTCAATATCTTACGAGGTGCAGGATTCACGATTTTTCACAGCTATCCCATGAGAAAAAGACATCATCTCAACATTATTTAATAAACAGCGACCAACAGCAATCAACTTATCCTCTTTATCCACAATCAAACATTCATCATATGGTCGTAAACTAGGATCACAATCCACAACAAACTTTGCAAACACACTTTTCCCATCGGCTACAAACGGAACCGCATCATTGCTAATGACCACCCGCATACAAGGAGGGGAAACCACCTTGTGAATTTTTTTTACCCCTTCTTTTTTCAAGGTAAACATCCCATCAGATGCACGCATGGAAACAATGTGTTTTCCATCACAAAAAACGGTACGGATTTTCCCTGTTTTTTTGGATTTATTACAAACAAGTTCACCCTGAAACAATGCCTGAGAAACCATTGTTCCAAACTGCATCCCACCAACATGATCTATTCGTTTCCCATCAATATTTTTTTCAAAAATAGATTCATCATCCGTTGTTCCCTTTGTTATCTGTTTTATCTCATCCCATGGAATGATCTTCTTTTCATCTAATACATCAGCAAACATCTCAGCCACATACCTTTGGGTTTCCTGATCGATCTGACATGGAAAAAGAGACTGAGCAAATGGATACATTTCATCTAACCAAATAGGCATGGGACCAATCATTGAATCAACATAAATACCCCTGTTTTCACTCTGTTTTAAAAGAAGATTTAATTCAGCTGCATAGGATTTCAGATAGGGTTTCTTTCGTTCTGGTAATAACACAATAGTATCAGTATCTTGATTAATATGTGCAATGAGACGCTGATGTACCCGATACATCAATGGTCGATGAATGCTGTGATCACCTGTGTAAAACAAAGCCCTCTTTTTATGAACTGGTTCAAACAACTCTAACCATTTCTTTGCATCAAAAGACCGTAATTGACTGCATCCATCAATTATTGATGGATGCAGTCTTGCTTTCTGCTCAACTAATTCCCAGAGCTTTCCATCATGAATAGCGTTTCTAATACGTTTTATTTCAGCCATACTAACATACAAATTATGTTTTGCTAACAACTTCAATCGTTTCTTTTTTGACATTTTTTTTAATTCATCAGCAGAATACTGCACGCAAACAGGACAACTACAACCAAGTTCCTCTATTTCATTGAGTTTCACTGTTCCCCAAGGAAGAATCACTCGATCTTGCTGCGCATACTTAATATACGCCGAAGAATCAAAAAGATCACAACCCAAGGCCACAGCTAACGCAAAAACCATAGGATGACCCGCACCAAAAAGATGTACCGGTCGACCAGGGGGCAAGCCTTTTTTTGCAGCAATAATCACACGAACAAGATCACTATAATGCTGATCCTCCATCAGTGGAACAACCCCGCCAATAGGATGCACATCGGCATCAAGTTTACTTAATTCTTCTGCACACTGGGTTCGTAACCCTGGAAAAACACCACCCTGAACCGGGCAAGCAATATTCATTTCACCCTTATGAGAAATACTATCTTTGGCTCGATTTATGGTTTCAACTACTCCTTGTTCAGCTTGTGTTTCTGATTGATCAGGAGTACCAAAGATATCAAGAATAGTGCCAATATCTGAACCAATATCTCGTTGAAAACGAATGATTTCCAATGGATCCACATCAATATCACCATACACGTAAGACTGAAACGTACCAGAATCAGTCATAATAGGACCATCAAAATCAATGAGCTTATGAACTCCTCTTTCCAATGCCTCCTTTCTGAGCTGTTCATCTTTTCGGATGATATATGAATTAGTAATAACCATCTCTGTATCAAACAATTCTTTCATCTCAGATGGAGTAAGAATCATTTTATTGGGATTGATCACTGGAAGCAAGGTTGGTGTAGTCACTGTTCCATGATCTGTGGTAAGCCGACAAATTCGACCCGCCGCATCTCTTTTTTTCATCTCAAATTCCATGTCAAATCACCATACTCATAGCTGGAAAGAACAACTGAATCAGCTTATGCAACAACATATCTTTATGCACCAATCTGAATGGGGCTTATGATCCGTTTCAATGTAGCAATAGCAGATAATGAGGCCAAATAACTAGAACCAGGGTTATTGGGATTAGGCATATTTTCAACTTCTGCTCTTAATCGACCAAACTTACCATGAGCTAAAATCTTATGACTATTTCTTATAGCCACCGGATCAGCAACAATTTCCACCAGTGTATCATCAAATCCGATACCTGCAATAGAAAGATTCGCGGCAACATTGATATTTTTAGGAAAAGCCTTCACCGCATCCCGAGCATTGCCTTTGAACACCACCGTTCTTTTTTTGAACTCCTTACCAAGTGATTTCGGTGATTTCGTAGTCACTAAGGTAACCTTATCAATGACATCAATACTTGCTGATAACACCCCATCAATACCACACACCGCACCAGAGGGAAGATAGATTTTACAACCCTGTTTTTTAGCAACTGATGCAAGTTTTTCTCTGAATGCATCATCAAACAAGCTACCAATACTCATAATAATAAGATCTCTTTTATTTTTCAAGACTTTGACTGCATATTCTTCAACAGCATGCTGAGATGCTGCCTCAAACACCACCTCTGCTTTATCAATCATCTCATCAAAAGACACAATACACGCTTTTTTTACTTTTTTTTCAAGTTTTTTTTCAGCAGATGAATCAATATCAAACAAAAAAATACTCTCAATTTCTTCAAATTCATCTGCAGCCTTTGCAACATCACTACCGATGGCCCCACAGCCAATAATTCCAAGATTCATGATTAACCAAAACCTTAAAACTCCGCTGTTGTATAAAAAATATTGCTATGAATGACATCGATCGATTCCTCGAAGAAGACCTTAATAATGAAGGAGATATAACTTCAAAAGCACTGTTTTCAACTCAAAGAGGAACAGGAATAATTTTTGTGAAAGAACCCTGTGTTATTGCTGGTCTAGCTGAAGCCAACAAGGTTTTCAACAAAACCGGAGCAACACTAAAACCCTTGGTAAAAGACGGTGATATGGTAGAAAAAAATACAACAATCGCTGAAATCACCGGACCTCTTATTTCCATTCTAAGCGGGGAGAGACTTGCTCTCAATTTTTTGGGTAGAATGTGTGCTATTGCAACCACCACCAAAGACCTCGTTGATCGTTGTAAAAAAATCAATCCAAAGATCCAAATCGCAGCAACCAGAAAAACCACGCCCGGTTTTCGCAGCTATGAAAAAAAAGCCGTACAACTTGGAGGCGGAGAACCACATCGCTTTGGATTATATGATGCCATCATGATCAAGGATAATCATATCAAAGCTGTAGGATCAATTAAAGAATCAATCCTACGAGCAAAAAAAGTGAAAAATAAAATAATTGAAGTCGAAGTGGAAAATGAAACCGATGCCATGACCGCGGCTGAATTAGAGGTTGATGTGATTATGCTGGATAATTTTACTCCAAAAAATGCAGAAAAAATCGCAAAACAAATAGGAAACAAGAATTCAGCTATCCTCATTGAACTATCCGGTGGAATCACCCCTGAAAATATTGAGGAATATGCCCCATTTGCCGATCGTATTTCCCTTGGTTATCTTACCCATACCGTAAAAAACATTGATATTTCGCTAGAAATGAAATAACAAAAACCTTTTTTTTCTAAGGAAATCTTTAATAATCAAAATTCCTTTACATATACAATGGGAAGTATACTATTCACAATTTGCGATTAGAATTATTATGTGATGGTATGGTGATTTAGATGAAAAAACTTGTAGAGGATGTTGTTTCTAAAGAAAAAAATAAGGATACTACGAAAAAATCTATCAAAAGATCTCAAAAGAAAACAAATTCTACTGGGGGAGATCCGATGGATGATTCATATACAAAAGGTGCTACCAACAGAGAACTTGAAGAAGTATTAGCTGGTCTTACCACCACCATCAAAGTAGTGGGTTGCGGTGGAGCCGGAACAAATACCATTACCCGATGTCTTGATGGAAATATTCGAGGAAGTGATCTAGTGGCCATTAACACTGATGCTCAGCATCTTCTCGAATCATATGCACCTCATAAAATACTAATTGGTCGTCATCTCACCAAAGGACTAGGAGCAGGCTCTGTTCCAAAGATCGGTGAGGAAGCAGCAAGAGAAAGCGAACAAGATGTACGCGAATCTGTTGGTCATGCAGATATGGTTTTCATTACTTGTGGTCTTGGCGGTGGCACAGGCACTGGTTCAGCACCAGTTGTTGCACAATTAGCAAAAGAAACAGGAGCCCTGACTATTGGTGTGGTTACCTTACCATTTAGTGTAGAAGGATTAATACGAATGGAAAATGCGGAAGCAGGATTGAAACGATTACGAGAAACCTGCGATACCGTTATCGTCATCCCTAATGATAAACTCCTTGATGTCGTTCCCAACCTGTCACTGAATGCAGCGTTCAAAGTAGCTGATGAAGTCCTCATGCGATCAATCAAAGGAATCACAGAGATGATTACCAAACCAGGCTTGGTCAACCTTGATTTCGCTGATTTAAAAACAGTGATGAAACGAGGAGGAGTAGCAATGATCGGGCTGGGTGAGGCAGAAGGAGAAAACAAAGCAGTAAACGCTGTTGTAGAAGCATTAAACTCACCATTACTGGAAGTAGATATCTCTGAAGCAACCGGAGCACTAGTCAATGTCACCGGTGGAGAGGATATGACCATTAGCGAAGCCGAACGAGTGGTAGAAGAAATCTATTCACGTGTAGATCCTAATGCTCGAATCATCTGGGGAACCACGGTGGATGCCACTTTGAAGAAAAACCTTCGAGCCATGCTTGTGATCACTGGCGTGAAATCAAAACAGATCCTTGGTCCCTCACGGAAATCACTAGAAAATAAGGAATATGGCATCGATCTAGTGGCCTGATAGCTATCAAATCCTAAAAAAGAAACATTGCTCCTCTCAACAAATCTAGTTGATGTTGATGAGCAATCTTTATTTCCCTTTTTCTTTTTCTCTACAAACCCCCAAATTCTTTATATACAAGTAGTTATTTGAGGTTGTGCTTATGTAGAGGTGTCAACCTGTGAATAAAACCGATGAAAGAAAAGGAATCGTAGACAAAGCCTGGGACCTTCAACATGACTTGGAATCCCGACAGAAACGAATCGGCAAAGGAAAATATGGTCGAGTACTCAAAATGGCCCGTAATCCAACCGATGAAGAATATGCAAAAACCTCCAAAATCACTGGTCTTGGGATACTAATCATCGGAGCAATAGGCTTTCTAATATATTTGTTGTCAACTCAGGTAGCCCCTTGGGTTGGAGAAATGCTAGGATTAATGTAACAACGAAGAATGTAGGAGTCAAATCATGCAAGAAGATACTGCAGATGATAACACGGAACAACCAAAGATCTTTTCGATCAAAACACAGGTCGGTAAAGAACAAAATGCAGCTGATCTGTTAAATAGCAGAGCTGAAAAATCAAAATTATCTTATCCCTCTATTCTTGTGACTCCAGAACTCAGAGGATACGTCTTTGTAGAAGGATATGACAGAGAACGATTACGAGATATGATTAAGACCATTTCCTTTGCTCGAACAGTACTGGATGGGGATATTCCCATTGGTCAAATAGAACACTTTCTCATGCCTGCATCAGCAGTAGCAAAAATTTCAGAAGGTGATGTAGTAGAAATGGTGGCTGGACCATTCAGAGGAGAAACCGCAAAAGTCACTCACATCGATGATACCAAAGAAGAAATCACCGTAGAATTATTTGAATCAGTTGTTCCCATACCTATCACGGTACGAGGTGAACAAGTCCGAGTTATCAAACGAAAAGAAGAAGAACAAAAGGAGGAATAGACGAATATGGCAGAAACCATTGAAGCGTTAGTAGAAGGAGGAAAAGCATCCGCTGGACCACCCCTTGGACCAGCACTGGGACCACTCGGTGTCAACATCATGGAAATCATCAATGCCATCAATGATAAAACCAAAGAATTCGATGGAATGAAAGTACCCGTAAAGGTTACTGTTAATCCAAAAACAAAAGATTTTGATATCGAAGTAGGGACACCACCAGCTGCTTCATTAATCCTTAATGAACTTGGCGCTGAAAAAGGATCAGGTGCTCCTAATTCTCATAAAATTGGAGATCTTAGCATCGATCAAGCAAAAAAAGTCGCGAAGATGAAATATGATAATCTACTGGGAAAAACCTTAAAAGAAAAAACAAAGGAGATCGTTGGAACCTGCATCTCCATCGGCGTCACCGTTGAAGGAAAAAAACCCACCGAGATTATCCAAGAAATTAATGATGGAAAATTTGAGGAAAAATTCTCCCAATAATTTCTTTTCACTCTTTTTTTCTTAAAAAATTACATTTTTTTTAAATGCGTTTTAATCCCCGTTGAAAAAACTGTTTAATCGATTTCACCATACGATCCCGTCGATAGGAAAACGGTAAGGTTTTTCCCTCACCCCAAGTGTTTTTCCTTTCAATCTCCTGGATGATAGAATCAACACTTAAATCAGAGGTGTTCACCGTGGTAAAAGCATATCCTGCATACTGTGGAACATGGGCATCACTTCCACCGGTTCCTCCGAGATGATATTTTTGTGCGACTTTACCAGTTAACATATTTGTTTTTGGTTGACTACATCCATTGTAGACTTCAATGGCCTTCAGTTTTTTCACCATTGGTTTTAGTTTTTCTTCTTTGATTCCAGACATATTTCTAAAAAGATGAGGAACAATAGGGATTCCTCCATAATCATACACTTGGTCAACGGTTTCTTCAACGGATAAACCCTTTTGAATATCTTTTGTCACGTTCAAGGCCAAAAGATGCCCCTCCTTCGTAGAGATTTCGATACCTGGGATAACCACAAACTCTTTCGTGGCAATTTTTTTTGCTGCCAGTCCGCCTTTCACATTGTTATGATCCGTAATCGCCATCCCCTGAAGACCCTTGTTTTGAATTGATTTTTTGATTTCCTTAACAGAGCCTATAGCATCTTCTGAATACTGGGAATGAATATGTAAATCAAGTTTTAGCATATCTGCTGTTACCACCATTTTTTTGTTAGCAAGATTCATTTTTTATGTTATAATGATTGCGACAAGCAGATATGGATTTAATAAGAAACAATGTGGTGTTTTGTCATTTTGTGTTTTTTTCAGCACATCTTTTTATATGAAGCAAAACAAAATCTTTTACATGGTGAGGTAGGGAAAAAACGAATAATGGTCTTGCCCCTCTAGTGCCTCCCCCTGGGCCTTTCATTTTTTCTTCCCCCTTATCCCTACCTTCCTTCCCCCTATACCCATTTCTTGTTATGATATGGAAAATTACATCAGATTTTTTAACAAATAGGTAGAGTTTTATATATGTGAATCCATATTGATTCTCAAGGGTCATCTGGTGGAGATGGTTGCACGAAGTCTCGAACTTGTGATAAATGTGGAAAATCCTATCCGGATCTCTTTGATACCATTGTTCGCATTGATTATGTGGAACCTGGAAAAGGAAAACCATATGAATTTCATCTCTGTGTAAGCTGTCGGAAAAAGATAGTAGACTGGGTAGAACAATCTTTCAAAACCCCGTGAGCGTGCATCTTCAGATTAGATGAACCTTGAGAAGGGTGAATAATTAATAGAGAGGTGAGTACACCATGATTGCGTGTTCAGAAGAGGAAAAAAAATATATCGAATATTTAGCTGAAAAAGT
>CAZVKY010000013.1:13711-28719 GCA_964627915.1 uncultured Thermoplasmatales archaeon | reverse complement strand
TTATAAATAAATCTTTTATCACGTTGAAGAAAGAAACGCTTGATACGCTAGAAACGATGCATAAACATCCACTTTACTGGTAACTTCAAACGGTGAATGCATGCTGAGCACTGGTGGACCAAGATCAAGAACGGTCATTCCCATCCGTGAGAAAAACTTAGCAACGGTACCACCGCCACCTTTGTCTACTTTGCCTAATTCTCCTGTTTGCCAAGGGATATCGTGTCCATTGAGCATCTGTCTGATTTCTCCCACATATTCAGCTGGTGCATCATTAGCACCGGCTTTTCCCCCATGTCCGGTGTACTTTGACATGCTCACTCCATTTCCGAGAGTTGATGCATTTTTTAATTCAAAGACCTCCTTGTAATTTGGAGTGACCGCGGCATCAACATCAGCAGAAAGCACTTTTGAATGAAGCATCACAGTATCGATATCTGCAGATGAATCAAGCTGTTTGATAATGGTTCGAAGGAAAGGTATCACTTGTGCAGAGGTGTTTCCTTCACTTCCGATTTCTTCTTTATCAACAAATAAGGCAATGGCTGCATACTCTGGATCTTGAATGGTAAGGATTGCTTGAAGGGAGGTATAGGCACAGACTCGATCATCTTGTCCATAGGATCCAATCATTGATCGATCAAATCCTACATCTCGAGGTTGATAGGCTGGAACTGCTTCGAGATCAGCTGAGACAAAATCTTCTTCAACAATACCATAATCATTGTGTAGTTTTTCTAGGATGGCATCTTTGATTTTGTTTTTATCATCATCCTCAAGGGGTTTACTTCCAATCACAATATCAAGACTTTCTCCCTGTATCGCATCTCTGAGTTTTTTCTTATCTTGCACATCATATGATAAATGTGGGAGGATATCGGCAACGGTGAATACTGGATCTTTTGGATCTTCACCTATTTGAAAGTTGAGTTTTTCACCATCTTTTTTGATAATGATCCCATGAAGTGCAAGAGGTATCGTAAGCCATTGAAACTTTTTTATTCCCCCATAATAATGAGTTTCTAATAAAGCAAGATTGCTATCTTTATCTTCAAAAAGAGGAATTTGTTTAAGATCAAGTCGAGGAGAGTCAACATGGGAAATAACGATTTTTACTCCTTCTTCTATCGGTTTTTTCCCTGGAACAATAATTGCTGCTCCTGCATGTTTATTCAACTGGATCTTTGCATTGTTTTTTTCAGCGGTTTGATGAATAAGTTGAATTGCTTCTCTTTCGGTTTTTGCTTGTGAAAGAAAATCTTTGTAGGATTCACATAACTCATTTGCCTGTTGGATTTGATTTGGGGAAAAAATGTTCCATGCTGATTTTTTTTGATATGCATATGCACTTTTTTCATCGCTCATATGATGTCCTCACAAGCTGACAATAGTCAATACCAATAAAAATATACCTACCAAAAAGGACTGTTCAAAAAAATAAAAAAAGAAAGAAAAAGGTGTTACTTACCTTCTAATGATGAAGACAAGAGCAATAATACCAATAATGACAATGATGGCGATGATTCCTACGAAGAGTAATACTCCGCTATCACCAGAATCTGAACCATCTCCATTATCTGTGCTTCCACCGTTATTGTTACTTGTCCCTTTGGTAACACTTACCTGTGTAGTTGCAGTTGCTGTTTCTCCATTTGAATCTTCAACAGTGACCTCTACTTGGTAATCGCCAGCTAAATCAAAACTATGAGTTGGATTTTGTCCTGATCCAGTGGTTCCATCATCAAAATCCCAGGTATAACTATAGGGTGGCATGGTAAGCCCAAGAAGATCTTCAACCTCCACGTCAAAGCTTACTTCTTCACCTGTGTTTGCACTTGCTGGATCTGCTGATGCAGAGGCCATAAAGAGAGATTCATCAGGTGCGATATCAAAATAATATTTAATGTCAGTTAAAGAGTTGATATCAAAGGCAATGGTAGTCGCAGTGACATTGGTAATGGTTTCACTTACATTCTCAAGATTAAAGGTCACTGATAATTCATTGTCGGAGACTTCTGCAGTGCCGGTTTCATAGTTGATAGTGAGGTTTTTATTCACATATTGAATATCGTATTGGGTTTCTGTGGTCTCTAGATAGATGGCATAGGTCACCATGGAACCAGTGAAACTGGTATCATTGATGTCTACATTTTCAAAATCATTTTTTTCCTCGATTTTTCCGTCACTGTTTACCTCAAGGGTTACGGTAACTTCTGTATCGCCATCTGTTCGATCATAAGAAATCTGAATGATATCGACATTCGGACGTTGATCGGTTGTTTGAGTAGATGATTCTTGATCAAGTTCTGACATCATTAACACGTCGTCTTCTGGATCAGTTAACGTTCCTGATTCTGCGCCAACGGTACCTGCTAAAATAAAATAGGAGAGAAGAGCCGCAGTTAATATTATACTTTTTATTGCTTTCATGGTTACATCACTTTTCCATTTTTCTAGCATGGTTATTTCAACATGCTATATAAAAGTGTTATTGAATTATTTATAAAGCTTGGTATATCATTTGGAAAACTCCAAACATTATTTAATGAGCATATTTCACTTTGTTCTTCAGATCTAAAACCAAGGTTGAACGAGAAATGAGGGGGAAAAAGCAGTTATTGCAACGTATAATACATTATTTTTCAGAAAGATTTATAGCTTTATATCTTATATTAATAACTGTTTAGGAGGTAAGGACCATGAAAGGAAAAAATGTTAAAACATATTTTATTGGTGTTATAGTAGCTGTCTTTCTCATCTCCCCGACTATGATTCCTCTTACTGCTGACCCTATTTCAAATGAAAGCGAAAGCTCTTCTGTTGCTTCGGTAACGGTGTATAATTTTCTCTCAAAAGATATAGAGAAACAATCAATAAATAGACAAGAATTAGAAACACTATTGACCATCATCAATGAACCGCTAGAGTTGGGTTCATATGAAGAGCAAATACAGGCTAAACTTTCAAAGCTAGTTTCTCTGAATCTTATTTCGGATGAATCAGCTGAGGTTGCCTATCAGTGTTTTCAACATAAAAAGACTCCAATGTTAGATGAAGTTGATTCTTTGCAGTCTCAACCAATCTTTTTTGATACCCTCAATCTGTTTAATGGTATCTTTTTTGGAATGAAAGGTGAAATGCAAAATACGTTTTTGTATCTTCCCGTTTTTCAATTTCCCTTTTTTGACGACAACATTACTGCACTCTTTGTAGGATATGTAAAAACCGTTGGTTCCGGAAGTGTTTTTACCCTTGGTACGTTAGGATTTAAATATATTTATGATTTTGATAAAGATGCTTATGATTTCCCACATTTTTCACCAGTGACCGGTAATCTTATTGGTTTTACAGGAATTCTTATCGAGGTTTCAGTTGGTGAGTTATTACCAGCTGAATATCAAGGGACATATTTGATTGGTGTTGGCATGTCAATTTTTACCTTGTGGAATAAAGAATCCTAAAAAACTATACTTCTTCTTAACATTTTTTTTCTTTTCTTCATCGGTAATCAAAAACCTTATGATACAGAAATCAATTCCTTTTTTGTATGGCAACTGGATTTGCGTTACTCACCATTAGCCCTCTTTATGAGAAAGAAGTCTTTGAACAGGTAAATAGTATTAATGAGGTCGTTGAGGTCCATCCTCTTTTTGGGGAGTATGATATCCTCATCAAAATTGATTGTGATACCATTGATGATATTGGTGAAACAGTGATTAAAAAAATCCGAGCTTTAAAAGGGGTTATGGATACAAAAACATTGATTAGCACTCGTAGTCTTTCAGGAAGCGAATAAAGATCCTGCTAAAGATAACATTTATCTATATGATTCTTATATTTTCTTTTAGATAAAATTTATTATATGTGTGATATATATGTTAAATATTGATGATGTTTTATGTTGAAAAAATCACTTTCTTTGGCCTTGCTTCTTTCTCTTTTCTTTGTAACCTTCGTTGTTGCAACATCATTTGAGGGAACCCCCCTTCCTTCTTGCCAAGCATCTTCTTCTTTGGTTTATGTTGATGCTCAGAACACTGATGGCCCATGGATTGGATCAAGTGAGTTTCCCTTTATTTCCATTCAACAGGCAGTAGAAAATGTGTCTTCAAAAACAACGCTTTTTGTTCGAAATGGGCGGTATGTTGATCATGTTGTTGTTGATAAGGAACTGACTATCATTGGTGAAAACAAGGAAAAAACAGTTATTGATGGGAATAATCAATCAGTACTTTTTGATATCGTCCATTCAAATGTAACAATTCAAAATCTTACCTTGCAAAACTCAGGGGGAAACAAGGGAGATGCTGCAATTACTTGTGATGCAGATGATTTCATGGTCTCAGATTGTGTTTTTTTCAGAACCAAAACAGGAATATTTATTAATGATACTTCTAGAACATCTATTTCACATTGTTTTTTCTATGGGAACGGCGATGGAATACATGTAAAACATGCGAAAGATGGTATGATCCTTAACAATATGTTTACTCATAACAGTTTTGGCATGGTAATCGTTGATTCTCAAGAGTTCATTATTGAATTTAATGATGCAACCGTTAATGGAATTGGGTTGTATGGTGAAAATTCAAAAAATCTAACCATCCGACATTGTGCAATGTATAACAATAATGATAATCAGGGTGGTATTTTTCTAGAACAATGCCATCACATTAAGATTGATGATTCAAATATTTATCATAATGGATTTGGAATTAAAACAGAACAATGTACTGATGTGAATATATCATATTGTTCGATTACCTATAATACTCATGCTGGTTTTTTCATTAAAAAACAATCATCAGATATCTTTATTTCAAATTGTGAAATAGCTCATAATCTTCGGATTAATATCTATGCGAGATATAGTGATTTCACGCAAATAAAAAGCAATAATTACGATACCATATGCACCGTTTATGGGATGCATGCTGATGCTGATATGAGAAAAACCTGGTGGGGTGCATCTTTTCCACCGTTACCGTTTCAAATAACTCCGTTTTCTTATTATTATGCTGATGAATCCAGTCTTCTTTTTTCTCCTAGTTCATCTGATAGATATGAAAAAGTGGGTGCCTCATGGGATATTAATCAGTCACGTTGTATTATCCCGGATTATTTGGTGACACCAGTGGTTATTTCCTTTGATTCACTGGATACGGATGATGATGGTGTCCCTGATGAATGGGAGATTCAATATGGCTATGATCCACAAACGTGGGATAATCATTCCCAGCTTGATCCAGATGAAGATGGATTAAATAATATACAGGAATGTTATGCCCAGCAGTGGGGTGCTCATCCTTTTCAAAAAGATGTGTTCTGGGAACTTGATTGGATGAAAACAACTCATGATGGTGTTACAAATAAACCTGATGCGAATTTAATTGCTGAAATTCAAAACTCATTTGCAGCTCATAATATCACGCTTCATGTGGACACCGGTAATCTTGGTGGAGGTGAACAAGTTCCTTACAGGGATTCCTTTTCTATTGTTGATCTGCGGGATTATTACTGGGAATATTTTTTAGATAATGATATCACGAATCCTCGAAAAGGGATTTTTCATTATGGTTTTCTGTGTGATAGTGGTCCTTCCGCGGGTAATGCTTTTTTTGGTTGGGATCATCTTGATAGTTTCATTGTTTCCGCTGATAAAATCGGTAAAAAAATACCGTTGATGACCCGGGAGCGAATACTAGTTGGTGGTGCGGTTCATGAACTTGGCCATACTCTTGCACTCACGGTGGATGATCATGGTGGAAATGATAATATTCCTGCTACCATTCCCTTTACTAAAGAATGGCTTACCTATCTACCCTATCGGAGTTGTATGAATTATTGGCATACCTATAAGATTCTCTCTTTTTCTGATGGATCGCATGGAAAAACAGATTTTGATGATTGGGCGCATATGGATTTATCTTTTTTTAAAGACACTCATTTTACGTTGCCGGATGAATACCGATAAAATTGTGTTTTTAGTCTTCCTTCCATTTGGTAACGATGACACCTACGGCAAAAAAGACGAGGGCAAATAAGAGCACAAAACCGGTGAAGTAAAGTGTTTTATCCATATTTTCATAGATCATGGTGTTTCGTAAGGCTTCATTAACATAGTACAGGGGAAGGCCTTGAGCGATGAGTTGTAAATATGATGGCATTTGTTCAAAGGGAAAAAAGGTTCCCGACAGAAACATCATGGGAAAGGTGATTGCTCCACCGGCCATATCTGCGGTTTCTTCTTCTTTGACGAATCGACCGATGATCATCCCCATCCCTGAGAAGAGAAGACTGGTTGCAATGATAATGATGAATGCAAAAATGGTGATATGAATATTTAACCCCCAGATGAGGATGCCAACGAGTAGGATTACTGTTGTTGATAGAAATGAGAGAAACAACATAAAAAGCATTTTGGAAAGGATCCAATCCATTTGAGTGATGGGCATGGTCTGCATTTTTCGAAGGATTCCATCTTTTCGGAATTTGGTGTTTCGTTCAATGCTTCCATAGATACAGGAGGTCATAATGGTAAAACCGATCATCCCGGGGACGAAATAATCAATGAAATCAAATTCATCACCAATGGTTTCTTCCTGTTGCATGGTTAATACATGTCTGCCACCTGATACCGCAAGATTATATTCTTGCAGGGTGCTTGATACAATGGTTTGAACAATGGAGGTGGTCGTTTGTTTCGCGGGATCAAAATAAAAAGTAAGCATACTGCTCATCGAGGTATTACTGCTTGCTTGTTCTATGGCAGCACCAAAATTATTTGGTATGATCAGTCCTGAGGAAATATCTTTATCCTTCATATAGGCGGTGATGTTGTCAGTAGGTTCTATTTCTTTAATGGTAATCATTGAGGTGTTTTCGAGTTGTTGTAGAAACATGGTTGAATGTAATGTATTGTCCTGGTTTTGAACGACGAGATTATAACTTGTTTCCCCGGTTCCTGAAAAGATTGATCCAAAAATAAGAATCAGTAATATCGGAAAAAGAATAGTCCAAAACACGGTTCCTTTGCTTCGGATCCATTGTTTGAAACTTGCTTTTACATCTGATGCGATAAACCGAGGGTTCATGTGTTTACCTCCTGCAACCTGGCGCCGGTAAGCTGTAAAAACAGTTCCTCTAGATTTGGTCGATGAATATCAATTCGATCATAGTCAATGGCATTGTTTTTAAGAATAGAAAGGATTTCTAAGATTTGGTCCTTGTATTGAATGGTAACCAGTACGTCTTGATGATTTGTTTTTTTCACTTCAAATCCAGCGGGTTGTAATGCTTGTTTTATCTGATCAAAATCACAATTTGTTAATTTAAGAATACTTCCCTTTCCATAACGGCTGATGAGTTCATTAAGTGTTCCTTCAGCGATGATTTGTCCTTTATGTATAATGGCGATGTGATCAGCGAGATATTCAGCTTCTTCCATGTAATGAGTGGTGAGAAAAACGGTTTTTCCTTTTTCCCGAAGATTTGCGATTACTTCCCAGACCTCTCGTCTTGCTTTGGGATCAAGTCCTGTTGTTGGTTCATCTAAAAAAATGATTTCTGGATCATTGACTAGGGAAATGGCGACGCCAACGCGTTGTTTGAGACCACCGGAGAGTTCTTTGTACAGTTTGTGTTCATCATCTGTTAGATTCATTGCTTTGATGATGTCATCAATGTTTGCTTGATGGTTAAAGATATTAGCAAAATAGTGAAGGGTTTCCCGAATTGTTAAGCGTTCAAATGAATGGAATTCCTGTGGAAGGATTCCTATGTTGTTTTTTACTTGATGAAATGAGGTTGAGATATCATATCCAAAGATTTTTATTGTTCCATTGGTGGGTTTGCGTATTGATTCTATCATTTCTACAGTAGTTGTTTTTCCTGCTCCATTTGGACCTAAAAACGCAAAGACTTCTCCTTTTTTCACGCTAAAAGAGATATTGTTGACCGCAATGAGATCCCCGTATTCTTTCCGGAGATTGAAAACAGTAATGGCACTGTCTTTTGGTTGAATGGTCTGCTTAAATGTTACTTTTCCAGTGGTATGACATTGTGGGCAGGATATTTTTTGTATTTCCCCTGGATTTCCCGAAATGGAAATGATGTTTTGACATTGTGGACATTGCACTTGTTTTAAGACCATGTTGTTTCAACCTGATGATGCTTCCGGATAAGAAATAGAGTATTTATGGTTTTTTCACTGTTTCTTCCAGAATAAGGGGTCATAATCTTTATTAGTATCATCTGTTATCCATTTGAAATAACCTAGAATTATATGTTGAGTGTGGGAAAGAATGGATTTTGATGTACTTCAACCGTTGATTAAAAAGAATGATTCAAAGATTGTGTTTTTGATTATGGATGGCATCGGTGGCCTTCCAAATGAGGATAATAACACGGAACTTGAAGCAGCCTATACCCCTCATTTAGATAAGCTAGCTGAGGAGAGTATTTGTGGTCTGCAGACACCTGTTGCAACCGGTATTACTCCGGGGAGTGGCCCGGGTCATCTAGGGGTGTTTGGTTTTGATCCCTTACAATTTCAGGTAGGCCGTGGTGTACTTGCAGCTAACGGGATTGGTTTTGATTTACATCAAGGTGATGTAGCAGCACGAGGGAATTTTTGTACGGTGGATGAACAAGGTAATGTAACAGATCGAAGAGCAGGTCGGATTTCCACTGAAAAAAATCAGAAGCTTTGTGCCTTGTTACGTGATAAAGTTTCCATTCCCGGAGTTGAAGTGTTTATTGAAACCGTGAAAGAACATCGGTTATTACTTGTTCTTCGGGGAAAGGATCTTTCTGGTAAGATAAAGGATACTGATCCTCAGCAAACAGGTGTCCCTCCATTATCTCCAGAGGTAACTGATAAAGATGCAGATCATACCGTTGATTTAATTGCTGAGTTTTTAAGTCAGGCTCGATCTATTCTTAAGGATGAACATCCTGCTAATATGGTGCTTCTTCGTGGTTTTTCTGAACGACCGAAATGGCCAGTGATGCAGGAGTGTTTTGGGTTGAAAAGTGCTGCTATTGCTGCGTATCCAATGTATCGAGGTCTTGCAACATTAATTGGGATGGATGTTTTAGAAACTGGTCAGAGTATTGAAGAAGAGTTTCAGACCTTAGAAGAGCATTGGGATGATTATGATTTTTTTTATGTTCATGTGAAAAAAACAGATAGTTATGGGGAGGATGGAAATTTTGAGAGTAAGAAATCAGTGATCGAAGAGATTGATCGGTTGATCCCCCGGTTGCGCAAGCTTCAGCCGGATGTAATCGTGGTGACTGGTGATCATTCAACTCCATCGAAACTTGCGTTTCATAGTTGGCATCCGGTACCGGTTTTGTTATGGTCGGAGGTCTGTCGGAAGGATGAGGTCAGTCTTTTCGGTGAACGTGCTTGCTTGAAGGGTGGACTTGGTCCTCGTTTTCCCGCGGTTGATTTAATGGTGCTTGCGCTGGCCAATGCAAAACGATTGGAGAAATTTGGTGCTTGATTTAATTTGTCTAATGAATTCTGGTTGTTTTACCAATATTTTAAAACATGTATAAAAATAACATGTTTCATTTTATTCATTGTTGTTTTAATCGATATAATAGATTTAATAATGAAATATTTGAAAAATTATAAGTTTATAATTGTAACAATCATTTCAAAAGAGAGGGAAAATAATATAAATAAATAACATTATATGATTTTTGTATTATTAATTCCGATGTTTGGGGGAAAATAAATATGATAAAAAAAATATTTTGTATAATATCAGCGCTGCTTTTGCTATCTCCAATCATGCTTCCAGTTGGCGGAATAACACCTGAAATCAAAAAAAACCATTTAAAAAAATATTCTTATGAGATAGAATCATCTGATTTTGAAGTTGATGCTTATTGTGGTGGATTTGCTCCATGGACTCCTCTTTACAGAATTCAGATTGAACAAAATGGTCATGTTATTTACTCGATTA
Source organism: uncultured Thermoplasmatales archaeon (assembly GCA_964627915.1). Lineage (GTDB taxonomy): Archaea > Thermoplasmatota > E2 > DHVEG-1 > DHVEG-1 > EX4572-165. The sequence continues at coordinate 18,742 of CAZVKY010000013.1, read as the reverse complement.
TGCCTGCTGAGAATCGAGATACTGGAGGTTTTAATGTTGTTGAAGAATTTGATTTTACTGAGTCTGAAATGAATCAATTATGGGATAGCATTGAAACTAATGATTTCTTTAATCTCGATCCTCTTTATTCTGCAATAGCAGGTGATGGAACATTCGCAAATATCACTATAACTAATGGTGGAACATCACATTCTGTAGAAACAAGAAATATTGCGAATCTTCAATTTGATAATATAGCCAAATTCATTAATTCCTTAACACCTGGAGATTATGACCTTGTGTATAATGCAATCCTTAACGTTCCACCTAAAAAACCTTTTACACCGACAGGTCAGGCAAGTGGAAATATTAAAAACGAATATACGTACAGTACCTCTACGACTGATGAAAATCTCGATGATATCTATTATTGGTTTGAATGGGGAGACAACACCAATAGTGGATGGATAGGGCCATATAAATCAGGAGAAATTGTAAATTGTTCACATAAATGGAGTAATCAAGGTAGCTATAATATAACCGTCCGGGCAAAGGATGATCCAGATAGGGATGGTGATTTATCAGATGGCTATGAAAGTTTTTGGTCTGATTCTTTACCTGTGAAGATGCCTAAAAAAAGTAGCAACCTGTTTCATAACTTTTTAAACAAATTATCCGAGAAATATTCCTTTTTTAAGTTTCTTTTCAATAGAATGAATCTACCCGATACAAAGTTATTATCGAACAATTTAAATGGACCGAGCGGAACAAGAGTGACGATAAAAGATTGTGAAATTAAGGTTGATATTTACATTCAAATACATGGGCCAGGTGCCACAGTTGACTTGACAAAAACGATTGAAACAGATATTGAGGATATGTGGAATACCGATAGCAATGGAGATGGATGGATGGTTCAATGTGAGGAAGATTGTGATCCTCGTGACCCTGGCTGTTCCGTTGAATTCGATGCTCATGTGGTTCGAATGGATGATAGGCATTATCTACCTGGTTTTCATTCCTGGCATGTCGGAACAGATCCAACGGGAACAAATCATGGTGCTTCTGTAGATATGTGGGATACGGATGGTGATGGAACCGGTGACAGCCCTCATGGAAATGATGAGGATTATCCAACAACAAATGGGAGAGTTGATGACAATGAAACAGATAATACCTATGCTCATGAAGCTGGTCACCTCATGGGTCTACAAGATCAATATCATGAACTGCCAGAAGCTGATTATGATGGTGATGGTGATATAGATGCAGATGATAGAAGAACGCAACCAAATAACGGCCATGGAAACGATATCATGGGAACCTTAAGTGGCAAACCTTTACAATCTGCAATAGATGAAATTGTTGATGTAGCTGGGATTAAATGCCCCTGTGAATGTTGCCCAGAGGAGGAAGATGATGAAGAACCAGAGACCGATATTGATAGTCCACAGGATGGTTCGTCGACTTCAACCCCTTTAAATGTTACTGGATCTGCAAGTGATATTGGGGGATCAGGTGTGGCAGAACTGGATTACAAACTTGAATGGAATGGTGGTTCAAAAGACGGAGATTCATATTACTTTGATCCACCTGTTGAAGAAACTGGTTTTATCTTAGGGCCTATCTATATGGATCAATACATAGAATTAGAGGATTGGATAAAAATAACGGTTTATGCAATAGATGCGGCTGGAAATAAAGGGGAAGATTCTGTTACCGTTACCTGGATTGAAGAGGAAGAAGACAGTATTCCACCAGTCACTGAGAAAACGATTGGTGAGCCAAACGAAGAAGGGGGTTACGTTATTTTTCCAATGACACCGATATGGCTTGATGCAACAGATGAGGGTGGATCTGGAGTGGAATATATTTATTATGAGATCGCCTGGGATAGCAATGAAGATGGTATCTATGATGAAACTTTTTCAGAAACTGTATACGATTCTCATGTTGAAATTCATATGGAGTTTTGGGAAATCTTTTATGGAATGATTGAGCTTCGCTGGTATGCAGTTGACAATGCGGACAATGAGGAAACGATGCATTATCAAGAACATCTTGTCATAAGTTAGTATCTATATTGCTCTATCTGATTTAAGGTCATTATTGATTTCTTTATAAGTATCTAAAATAGTGAAAAGAAATGGGAACTGTTTGAATAATCCTTGTAACCAAAATTGAATAAATTCATGGTCCTTGGTTCTAGGCATTGCTATTTCTAATGAATCTGACCAGGGGCCGACGGTTAAACTAGGAACATCTCTTGCTCTTACTTTTATTTGATAATTTCCCTTATTGGACCATGTATTTGTTGCTGTGACTATTTGATCTGAATTTACAGCTGGAAGCCATCCTGAATCAGTTCCATCCCCCCAATCAAATAATAATTGGACTTGGTTACCATCTTGATCGATAGCTTTTGATGAATATTCATACATAGTTCCTGCTTTTCCAGCTGAGGGACCGTTTGGTTTCTCTGGTTTTTCTGGTGGATGATTCTCCGGTATTCCAAATGTTTTAAAACAAAAATCCATTTCGATTGTATCATTTAAATCAAACCAGCCTCCCGGTGTGTTTCTATAAGCGGTGCCATTAGTGTAAGGATTTGGATATCCATAATGCCATGAAACACTTCCTGCATCACCAGTCACAGTTTCACCATGGATTATGATATAATATGTACTGCCAACCGTAACATCAATATCTGGAAAATCAAATTCGACCCAATTTTTTCCTGTACCGATAAAGCTACCATCTAAATTTCCTTGAGTTATCGTTTGAGAAGTTATGGAATTTTCTCTGATTTCAACATTGTAACTCTCATACATTGCATCTGAACTGCTTTTGGTCAATAAAAGCATAACTTTGGTTAACTTTGGGAAGGTGGGAATAAAGCTCTGCCCTAGATGAAATGTTGTTACTATTCTTGATTCATCATCTTTAGTTGATTGCTGATCGATTAGATCCATAGTGTTAGTTTTAATTGCAGGAAACGTTGATGTGAACAATAGCGTTATTATAAAAATTCCAACTATTATCTTTCTCATATTCTCCTATTTCTCCTTATTTTACTCCCTTATTCAACAGATTTACCATATCTGTATAATATATGTAAATATAAAATTTTTCATAAATTTATAATTAAAATACAATAAATAACGTCTAATTGAAGCTGGGATCTTTCCATCAAGTCCCACAGTGATTTCAAAACATTCAAATAAATATAAAAGATGTTGGCAAGAACTCTGCTGGTAGACTTGTTTTCAAATTGGCAACATTAGATAATATCATTTTGGCTATATTTTAATAGACTTTCCTTTTATCTTTATCAATACAGGTTCAGATATTTTTCCTCTAGATATGAGACAAAAACATCAGCGTTTAATCCGTCTCCACAGGTTTTTTTGATGATTTCTTCAGCGGTCATCATCCTTCCATATTGATGAACATGTTCTCTTAGCCAAGTGAGTATGTGATTGAATTCTCCGTTTTGTATTTCATCCATGGTTTCAGGATGATCTTTGTTAAGTTGATGGAATAATTGTGCTGCATAAATGGATCCCAGTGCATAAGTGGGGAAGTATCCGATTGATCCACCGCTCCAATGCATGTCCTGTAGAAGTCCTTGGGTATCTGTTGGTGGAGTGATTCCTAGTGATTCATCCATTTTTTCATTCCATGCTTGAGGGAGTTCTGAAACGGTGAGTTTTTCTTCCATGAGATCTGATTCTATTTCGAAGCGAAGAATTACATGTAGGCAATAGGTGAGTTCATCTGCTTCCACTCGGATGAATGATGGTTTGACACGGTTAACATGTTGATACCAGTTTTCAAAGCTTATATTGTTTAGTTGTGATCCGGCTTGTTTTTTTAATTCTGGGTAATAATAATCCCAGAATGGTTTACTTCGGGCGATCATGTTTTCCCAGAATCGAGATTGTGATTCATGAAGACCAAGTGAAGGGGAATCTGCAATCACTGTGTTTTTATATGTTCCATTGGGCATCCCGAGTTCATAGAGCGCATGACCTGCTTCATGTATGGTTGAGAAAAATGAGAACAGTGGGTTTTCTCGTTCGTAATTAGTGGTGATGCGAACATCATTGTTTCCCAGGCTGGTGGTGAATGGATGAGTGGATTCATCTATTCGGGAGGAATCATTTGGTAGATTCATTTGATTGAATATATGCTGGCAAATCTGTTGTTGAGTGGTTTTTGTAAAGGGTATTGAGAGATTTTGCTGCTGATTATATGTTTCTGAGGAGATTACCTTGTCAAGTATTTTTTTAAGATGCTTTTTTAAAGAGCTGAATTCAGTGCGTAGTTTTTGTGTGGTCATCCCTTCTTCGTAGTCATCAAGAAGGGTGTCATATCGTGGTCCTGAAAGATCGATGTATCCGCAGTATTCTTTTTCAAGGTCAACGATTTTTTCTAAATGCGGTTTGAAAAGATTAAAATCATTTTTGTTTCGTGCTTGTTGCCATGCAGGATAGGCCATAGTGGTTATTTTAGCTGATCGTTTCACAAAATCCTCTGGGATTTTTCTACTTTTTTCAACATCTTTTTGTAATCGTTTGATCACGTGTTGATCTTCTGTTGAAAGAGTTTTGAATACTGATTCTTTTGAGAGTTTTCTGATATGATTCCAGAATTCATCTGATACCACTCGTTTGTGTGCTAAACTGGAGAGAAGAGCGGTTTGTTCACCTCGTTCTTGTGCTCCTTTAGGTGGCATATAGGTCATTTGATCCCAGCCCAGGAGTGCGCCGATGCCACCGAGAACGGAGAGTTCTTTTTGTTGGTTGTAGATAAATTCTAGTGATTCTTTTATTGAAGATTCCATCCTTCTCACCTTTTTGTCTTATTTTATTGTATTGTTATTATTCTGTTTTGATGAAGTTGGGCAATACATTCACTTGATAAATGTTTTATTGAAAAAAGATGATTGATGGAATCATCATTGTTTTATGTGATGAGATTGAAGTATACTGTTATGTAGGTGATGAGAACGCAGAGGTAAAGAACTGCCCAGTATGAGAAATTGTAGTG
>CAZVKY010000013.1:0-13611 GCA_964627915.1 uncultured Thermoplasmatales archaeon | reverse complement strand
AGTTGTTTTTGATGACAAAGATAAGATCGGAGTGTTTCTTTAAAAAAGATGAGTACTGCGACAATGAGTAGGGTGATAAGAAATACTTCCAGAAACATTGCTAGCGTTGGTGCCCAGGTCCAGCTGATGACAAAGGAAAGAATTAGAGTAGTGATGATTACTGCTTTGATTTCTTGTTTATTCAGAAATCTTTGTGGTGTTTTCACTGTTTTTGTAGATGTTGTTTTTTTCTTTGATTTGTTTTTTTGGTATTCAATTATTTTTTCACTTGAGTAATCACTGATGAATTCAACAAGGATGTTGAGGAGAAATAAAAGGATGATACTAATCGTTGTTGCGATGGGAATTGCGTATTCTTTTCCTAGTGCAGATCCTAGTATTGATCGTGATCCAATTTGATTATCGATAAATGTTTGATTTAATCCTAAAAAAGAAGTTGATTGTTTACCATTGTTTGTTTCTTGGCTTGCATTAAAGACTGCAGAAAGTGTTATGTCATCAAAGTACATGATTTGATTTGGTATACTTGATGTATCCCATCCACCGATTTTGAGTTGAAACTGAGTGGTTTCAGATAGAGCCGTTGATTTATTTTCATGGACTAATTCATCGTTTTCCCAGTATTGCAGATGAGTGTGATTAAGGATAATTTGAAAGGAGGTATAGGTTTGTGGACTTGTTCTACTGATTTCTTCTTTGGTTTTGTTTGAATGCCAGTATCTGATGAGATCATACCAGTTATCATAGGCAACCCCGATTCGTTCATTGGTTTGATTATCAATCAGATAGCAGTTCATTTCCGCGGTGGTTACACCAGGTGATTTCCATGTTCCTGAGATGATGATTTGTTCCCAGTTGGGTATGCTTAGGGGTTTGGAGAGAAGAAAAGCGTGTTCTCCATAGATGGTAAAGGTTGCTTCTTGATTTGTTTCTTGATATGAGCTCTGACTGCTGGTTACATCTTCTATCCATATGGTGCTGTCTAGGTTGTTATCATTGAAGTTATCGGTGAGCACTGTTTCTTCAGCTACTCCGATTGTTGGAATAAGAATGATCAGAAAGGTGAGCATAAAAATGATTAATCCTTTAGCCATGTTTTTTTGTTCAATTATTTCCCCCTCATTTTTTTTGATTTTTTAGTTGTTAGATGGATAGTTCAATACCAATGGGACAGTGATCTGATCCCATGACTTCTTGCAGTATAAACGCATCTTTTACTTTGGGAAGGAACTCTTTGTTGACAAAGAAGTAATCAATTCTCCAGCCAACGTTTCGTTCTCGAGCTCTGGTGCGCATGCTCCACCAGCTGTATTGATCTGGTTCTTTGTTGAACTGTCTGAAGGTATCAACATAGCCATGATCAATGAAGGTATCAATCCATGCTCGTTCAATGGGGAGGAATCCGGATATGTTTTCGTTTGCTTTTGGTCGGGCAAGATCAATTTCTTTATGAGCGGTGTTGAAATCTCCGCAGACGATGATGTTTTTTCCTTCTGCTTTCAGGTTATCTGCATATGCTAGAAAGGTATCATAGAACTCAAGTTTGTAATCAAGGCGTTCTTGGCTTTGTTTTCCATTGGGAAAATAGATGTTAAATAAAATAAATTCTTCATATTCTGTGAGTAGGATACGTCCTTCTTTGTCGAATCGATCGATACCAAACCCTTTTTTCATGGTTTTTGGTTTTGTTTTACTATAGGTTGCAACACCACTGTATCCTTTTCGTTCTGCAGGATTGATGAACACATGATATTCGGGTGTGTTTTTGAGATGTGCGGGGAATTGTTCAGCAAGGGCTTTGATTTCCTGTAAACAGAGTATATCTGGTTGATCTTGTTGAAACCATCTGAAAAGTCCTTTTCGATCTGCTGCTCGTATGCCATTGACATTCCAGGAGAGTAATCTCATTAGTATGATGAAATAGGTTAGTGGATGATAAATGTAGTTCTTTTTTTCTTAGTATCGTGGTTCAAAATAGGTAAGATCAATTGCACTCCAGTCATCGAAATCAAAAATTCCATTGGTTCCATCTGAGTAATCCATGATGTCATAGGTGTAAAAATAGTTCATGATGCTTTTGTAGCTAAGAAAGATCCAGAAACTGGGAAACCATGGTTTGGTGCTATGTCTGTTGTCACAACCAAATGGATGACCGAATCTGATACCATAGTTATGTCCCATTTCATGAACAACTGATGCGGCGTAGATATATGGTAATGGTTTGTTGAGTCGTTCTGCGATTCGTTCCATGGTTTGACTTTCGATGATGAAACTGTTTGTTCCTGGTCCATATCCCCAGAATCTCCCTCCGCTTCCTGAGAAGGCAAACCCATTTGGTTTGCAGTGATAGACAAAGATGCCATAATGATACACTCCTCTTTTCCAGGAATGTTCGCCATTATGTAAGAAGTAATTCTGATAAATAGTGAGTATTTCTTCTTGAACCGTGTAATTGTCAAAGGCAATGATTTCGCCACCATCTTGTTTGGTGTCGATGTGAAACATGATATTTCTTCGATGATAGGGTTTTTTGATGATTTCTATTGATTCATCGGGCATCTTGTTTATTTCTCCATTGGGTCCGTCTTCCATGAAATCGATTTCTAAAAAGATGTCCGTTCTATATGGGTCGGATAAAAGATCCCAGGTGAGGTATTCCTCGTAATTGGTGAGACTGTCGTTGTCTGGATCAAGGTTATGGTGATCATCCCATGATTTTGGATCAAAACCAAAGTGATGTTCCCATTCGATGGGGATGCTATCGTTATCTGTATCCTCTCCTTTATTGTCTGTTTGTGGGTCTGTTCCATAGACATTTTTTTCAGTCCAATACGGTATGGTATCGTTGTCATAATCGGTTTGATTGATGGTAAACCAGAGTTCACAGTCAAAATCATGGGTGTAAATACTTCCGTCATCGCAACCATTAAGATGTCCATATCCACTGACATCACCTAGGTGGTCATCACCAGTCCAATGGCCCGTTGAAATATCATAGGTAAGTGTTGCAATAGACTCAGATTCAGCGCTGCTTTCAGCTCCAATATCACAAAGTCTATCTTGTGGATGGTGTTCATCGTAGAGCTGCAGGGTGATTGATACATTTTGTTTGTTATCTGGGACGTCTGTGGTAATAGACCAGGGATTATAGAGGTAGTCTGTGTTTTGCCATGTTGGGCTGATGAATTCATGTTCATTGATGATTATTTTAAGATAGAAATCTGCTTTTCCATTATTATCGATGGTATCGATTGCCCGTATTGCTTGGATGTCGATGGTCAATTTGATGTCTACTAATGGATCAAAATCATCAGTTGTTTGAATATATTGTGTTGGTGTGTTTGTTGCTAATGTTGGGAGGCTACTGATCAGTATGATGCCTGCAAAAATGATTGTCCCTATCTTTTTCATGACTCTCTCACAGGTTTTGTAAAAGAGTGTTAGATTTATAATTATTCTGCTTTTCATGATAATATTTCTTTGTGTTTTTTGGGTTATGTTGAAGTTTTGAATATTTTTCACTACGGCAAAATTCATCATTTATAAACATTCACCAAAAAGTCTATAAATTAGTTCTCATAAGTGTATTAATTGTGAGCAAGTATATGCCTGGACATAGACATGGTAGACGTGGACGAAACCGTGGGAAACGATGGATACAGCAACCACCAATGTATCATGACATCGATCGCAGCCCAGTATTGCCACCCAACTCGGTGTGTTTAACCATCGCTGAAATCGAAATCCTTCGGCTTATTGATCTAGAAAACATGACACAGCAAGAGGCAGCAACCTCTATGGGTGTTTCCCGAAAAACACTGTGGAATGATCTGCAGAAGGTTCGAAGAAAAGTGGCTCATGCACTTGTTCATGGTCATCCTATCTGCGTGGCAGGTGGGAGATATAAACTGAGAAATGAAATTGGAGGTGAAAAATAAAGATGCCAAGTGGAGATAGAACCGGACCAGAAGGTTATGGCCCAAGGTCAGGAAGAGGATTAGGCTATTGCAATGGTTATGATAGCCCTGGGTATACCAAGGGTGTTCCCCGTGGTGGCCGTGGATATGGTCATGGATTTGGAAGAGGTTTTGGTCGCGGATTTGGTCGAGGTCATGGCCGGGGCCGTGGAAGAGGAATTGGTCGATACCCTGGTTATGAACCATATCCAGTTCGTGAACCTGCGTATTCAGCTGATCCATATCAGCCAATGAATAGAGATGATGAAAAGCATTATCTTGAGGATATGGTGAAATCACTGGAAAACGAGCTGAAAAACGTGAAAAACCTGTTACAGGAGCTGACCAAAACAGATAAAAATGAAACCCCATAAAAACTATTACTGGGGTTTCTCTATCATTTTTTTATAAAAGTGATGTTAGATTTATGATTTAATCTATGGAGTGGAAAAGAGGTATGAATCAAAATCAAATGCAGGACAGAGAAAAACAGCAGGAAGCAATTAAAAAGAATCTGCAACGAATTAAACAGGTCATCGTAGTGTTATCTGGGAAAGGTGGTGTTGGAAAAAGCACGGTGTCAACCAATTTAGCGCTCACTCTTGCTCAGCAGGGAAAACAGGTGGGACTACTTGATTGTGATATGCATGGACCGACTATTCCGACCATGCTCGGGTTAAATGATACTCGTATTATGCAATCAAAGGAGGGGTTAAAACCGGTGCAGGCAACCAAGAATCTGAAAGTGCTTTCTATGGGTTTTCTTTTGAAAAATCAGGATGATGCTATTATTTGGCGTGGCCCGATGAAGATGGGAGCGATCAGACAGCTTATTGGTGATTTTAGTTGGGGGAATCTTGATTATTTAATTATTGATCTGCCACCAGGAACTGGCGATGAACCCCTTAGTATCGCTCAGATTATTCCTAAGATCACCGGAGCAGTTATTGTGACAACTCCGCAGGATGTTGCATTGGTGAGCGTGAGAAAATCAATTACCTTTGTTCATAAACTGAATATTTCAGTGATAGGAATTATTGAAAACATGAGTGGGTTTACCTGTCCGCATTGTGGTAAGCATGTTGATATCTTTAAAACGGGTGGTGGGAAGAAAGCTGCTGATGATTTTCAGTTGCCTTTTTTAGGATCAATCCCCTTAGATCCTAGTATTGTTGAAACTGGTGATGCGGGAACAACTGATATGAAAGAGGATACCATGTTAACGAAATCATTTGAAATGATTGCTGAGAATGTGAAAAAAAGTATAGAAAAAGAGGAGGTGAAAGTCTAATGCCTGGTGGAGATGGCACTGGACCAGCTGGTCAGGGCCGTGGTCGGGGCAGAGGCTTTGGTCAAGGTCGTCGTGATGGTGGCCGAGGTCTTGGTGGCGGTACCGCGCAAGGACCGGGTGGTCGTTGCCGATGTCCGAATTGTGGTCATATTGAGCCGCATCAACTTGGCACGCCCTGTTATCATCGGAAATGTCCGAAATGTGGTGCGCCGATGACCCGTGCCTGATAACAGTTGTTAATGGTAATCGTTATTAAACAGGGACTGATTCTGCCACATCAAGTGATGATTATGAAGGTGATTGTAACCGCAACAAATGATAAAATTGATGATGATGTAGACCCTCGTTTTGGACGATGCCAGTATTTTCTCACTGTTGATACTGAAACCCTTGATTACACAGCTGAAAAAAATGATCAAAAAAATGCTTCTGGTGGTGCAGGAGTGCAGGCTGCTCAAACAGCGGCGAATAAACAAGTTGAAGCAGTGATTACTGGTTCAGTGGGACCGAACGCGTTTCAAACGCTTTCAGCAGCTGGAGTAAAAATATTTACTGGGGCAAGTGGAACGGTAAAAGATGCCATTATTGATTTCAAAGAGGGAAAGTTAGCGGAAACAAAAGCATCCACCGTTGGTCCACATCATGGAATGGGCGGTCAAAGTCCAAAATAAGTAAGGAGTGAACATAATGAAAATTGGTATTCCCTCAATGGGTGAGAAAGGATTAGATGAACAAGTTGGTGAACATTTCGGTCGGGTGCCAGCGTATACTATCGTTGATTTGGATTCTGATGAAGTAAAAGTAGTGTCTAACACCAGTCATCATATGGGTGGTAGTGGTGATCCTCCGGAGATTATGAAAAGGGAAGGAGTTTCTGTCATGATTTGTCGGGGATTGGGAAGACGAGCCATTGATCTATTTCAACAGTTGGGTATTGATGTTTACATTGGTGCATCCGGTTCGGTGCGAGAGACGGTTGAAGCGTATAAAAAAGGTCAGTTAAAACAGGCCACCATGGGTGATGGCTGTCAGCAGCATACCTTTGGAGATCATAAACATCAGCATTAACATTATTTTTTTGTTTTGTAGAATGTGAGAATATGCAGACACATCTTGATTGTATTCCTTGTTTTCTTCATCAATCGCTTGAAGCAGCGCGGATGGCATCTGATGATGAGAAAAAACATGAAAAGGTTATGAAAAAAGTGATGCAGTATCTAGAAACGATTGATTTTACCTTGTCTCCGCCGGAGATTTCTCGTGGTGTTCATGCCATTGTGAAACAAGAAACCGGGGTTGATGACCCATACCTAGTAGTGAAAGAACAGGCCAATGATCAGGCGTTACAGCAATTATCAAAGTTGAAACAGTTGATTGATGAAGCGGATGATTCCTTGTTGATGGCGGTGAAACTTGCGATTATTGGTAATGTGGTTGATTTTGGGACCATGAATCGGTATAATGTGATGGACATGATTGATAATTTGTCACAGCATCCATTTGATGATACCGGGTATGTATCATTTAAGAAACGGTTGGATGAAGCGGGTTCTGTTTTGTTTTTAGCTGATAACACCGGTGAGATTGTGTTTGATCGGTTGTTACTGGAAAAAATCAAGGAAATGGGAAAAAAGATCACGTATGTGGTAAAATGCCATCCCATTATTAATGATGCAACGGTTGCTGATGCTAGAGCTGTTGGTATTGATAAGTTGGCAACGGTGGTGAATGGTGATGATGGCACGGAGTATTCTGCACCTGGTTTGGTGTTGTCGTTTACTTCGTCTCGTTTTAAGCAGTTGCTTGGTGAGGCGGATATGGTGATTTCCAAGGGTCAGGGAAATTATGAATCCTTGAATGATATTGATCGGGATGTGTTTTTTTTGTTGATGGTGAAGTGTCCGTTGGTTGCGCGAGCAATTGGTATTGATGTGGGAACGATGGTGCTTAAGGCAAAGCCAGCAAAATAGGGTTGGTTTGATGGTTACCGAAAGGTTCTAAAGGATAATATGTGGTTTCCCTGTTTGTGATTGTTATGGTTAAGATAGATAAGGTGAAACATGTTCATTTTTCTGATGTTGCTGCTGAGCCTGTGGATGTTGAGGGTGCAAAAGATGTGCTTATTCGTTGGCTTATCACTAAAGATGATGGGGCAGAGAATTTTACCATGCGTTTGTTTGATGTAGAATCTGGTGGGCATACACCATTGCATCAGCATGATTGGGAGCATGAGGTGTTTATTGTTGCTGGTTCTGGTGAGCTGCGGGATAAAAAAGGAAATGAATCGTTTCAGCAGGGTGATGTGATTTTTGTTCCTTCGATGAAATGGCATCAGTTTGTGAATACTGGTGAAGGGTTGTTGCAGTTTATTTGTGTGATTCCCTATAAGGATTAAGGTTTTTTTCTTGGTTTGATTCTTTTCTAATGGGGTATTGTTTGTGTAAAATTTATGCACAACCATTAAATAAGAAGGACCTTATAAGAGTATAATATGAGAAGTATACAAAAAAATTGAAAATAACTGCTGTTGTGAATAATAGATGATAAAACTCTTTGATAAACTCAAAAAAACAGATAATACATCCCATCCAGCCTTGAAAAAATCTGATTGGCCCAAACATGTGGAAACTCTTGATAAAAAAAATTTTGATTCTTTTATCAACAAATATCCACTGGTCGTCGTTGATTTCTGGGCTCCCTGGTGTAAACCATGTAAAGCAATGCTACCTCGCCTGCGTCGATTGGAACGGATCTATAATGGAAAGGTTGCTTTTGGACGATTAAATACTCAAAAGGAAAAAACCATTGCCCAAAAATACAAGATTATGGGTATTCCTCATTTCGGGTTTTTTCATTATGGAAAAAAAGTAGGTAGTGTTACTGGTGCAAAATCAGTCGGTGAGATGAAAGATAGCATTGAATCATATCTATCAGATTATGCATAAAAACTATGTAGCTGATGTGGTAATGACTGCTGTGCATGCGCCGAAAGACCCTTTCTATCAAATGCAATCAATGTAACAGGGAAATCTTTTCCTATGTAAAAATTGGAAAAGGGCATGTATGGCATTGTTGGAAGAAACGAATTCTCAAGGATAATAGTGTGAAGGATGGAAAAAAGGTTCTTTGTCCTTGTGGAAATCTGATTGGAAGAGATGAACGGGTTTGGATTAAATTAAAACAGCATCATGTCAGTATTGATTAAGTGGTTTTAAATAATACTGACATCCTAAAGACTGGATGAGTGGAGTGTTTATCTAAAAAAATGAAAGTAACAGTTCTCTATGATGACCGAAGTTCAAAAGATGAGGATGTTATCTCAGATCATGGGTTTTCTTGTTATATTGAAACAAAGAAACATGTGGTGTTGTTTGATACCGGAACCAATGCAGATATCCTGCTTCATAATATGAAGGTGCTTGGTAAGGATCCTCAAAGGATTTCTCAGATTGTGATTTCCCATGAGCATTATGATCATAATGGTGGTCTGTCAACAGTGCTTGACTATTGTAAAGATGTTACTATTTATCGGCTTGGAAAGGTCTCTTCAGAAGAAAACACGGTTCAAGTAGAAAAACCAGTTCAAATCTGTGATCATATTTATTCTACCGGTCGACTTCCTGGTTCACCGAAGGATGAACAATCATTGGTTCTTCAGACCAAAAAGGGAGCATGGGTGCTAGTGGGTTGTTCTCATTCAGGAGTAGAACATATCCTTCGAGTAGCAAGCAGGTGGGGGAGGGTTATTGGTCTTATTGGTGGTTTTCATGGGTTTTCTGATTTTTCTGTGTTAGATTCAATTGATATTGTTTATCCTTGTCATTGCACGGTTCATAAACAGAACATACATGATTTGTTTCCTGAGAAAAGCATTCGGTGTAGGGTTGGAACCATGATTAGTATAGAGGATGCATAGACCTTTTTTTTCTTTGGGAGAAACGCCTAAAACATTGAAAATGCATAACTATTTAAGGCAGGATGATGCTATAGCGTTTAAAAAGAAGTAAAGATAAAGGTTTCACATTTTTCGTTTTTTCGGACTTTTTGGGATTTTTTGTTTTTTGCTTTTTTAACACGTTCCAGACGTAACAATGTCTGAGGAGGTGAAATTGATATGAAAGGAACCGTCAAATGGTATAATGATATGAAAGGATATGGCTTTATCGAAGGCGAAGATGGAAAAGAGGTCTTTGTTCACAGAACCGCGTTACCTATGGGTAGTGGTCTGAATGAAGGAGATCAAGTCGAATATGAAATTGAAGATTCAGATAAAGGCCAACGAGCAACAAATGTAAAGAAGGGAACAAACGAGTAATTTTCTCAATTTTTTGTTTAATAAAACCAGTTTACATGATGGCTGTACTTGTTTACAAAGATCAGAACTGGTTTCTTTTTTACTTTACACGTAGAATCAAGAACAGAACACGTAATGGAATCGGAGGTGAATAGATGATGCATGATGTTACTAAAAAACTCAGAAAACTATCGAAATCTAGAAAAAATCAAAAAGTAATTCATAAACAGATTTGCAATCGGTCAGATAGCTTATTTGTCGATGAATGATCGTAAAAAAAACGTCAGGTTAAATCAGAAGTAATAGAGATCACATAATCATTTTGAAAACATTTTTTTTATATTTTGGTTTTTTCTTTTGTTATTTTCATTCTTTATAAAAAAATAGATTCTTTAAATACTAGGAGAGTGTTATAATTTTGTAAAAAGGAACCTGTATGGATGCCAGGGTTGTGGATGCATTATGGTAGTTGATCAGCTTTCCAAAAAAGTGAAATGTCCCAGTTGTGGATCAATTATTGATGTCACCGGGTATGCTGGGGAAAAAAAAGTTATCAATTGTGAACACTGTGGATTAGAAGGTTTTTATCGTTTTCCTGATGAAAAAACAGAATCTATCTCGAAACCTGTGCCTCATGCGATTGATGTTATTGAGGTAAAAAATCTTACTAAGAAATATAAGGAGGTCATTGCTGTTAAAGATGTTTCTTTTTCAGTGAAAAAGGGTGAGATCTTTGGTTTTCTTGGTCCTAATGGGGCTGGGAAAACAACTACTATTCGATCCTTACTTGGGTTTTTAAAACCAGATCATGGGCAAGCATTTATTTTCAATAAAAATGTGAAGACTGATATCGTTGACATCCGAAAAAACGTTGGTTATATCCCTGGTGAATTGAATCTATATGGGCATTTAACGGGAAGGCAGTGTTTACAGTATTTTAGTAGTATACGTAATACTGATCTTTCATTACTTGATGAATTATTAACTATTTTTCAGTTGCCCTTGGATCGGAAAATAAAGACGTATTCCCGTGGGATGAAACAAAAACTGGGTATTGTGCAAGCATTCATGGATGACCCTGAGATTGTGATTATGGATGAGCCCACTAGTGGTCTTGATCCCTTACTTCAGCAGAAGTTCTATCGCTTCCTTAAAAATGAACGGAAAAAAGGACGAACCATGTTTTTTTCTTCTCATATTCTCAGTGAGGTTGACAAGGTATGTGATCGAGTGGGTATCATTCGAAAGGGAAGTCTGGTGGCATTGGAACGAGTGGGGAATCTGAAACGGAAAAAAGGAAAACGTATTCGTTTAAAGATTAAGGAGGATCCTAAAGAACTTGCTTCAGCAAATAATGCAAAGATGGTGGATGGTTGGGTTGAGTTTGCTGCTGAGGATGATCTTGATGAAGTCATCAAAAAGATTGCTAAGTATACGATTATTGATCTTGAGGTGCAGGAGTTTAGTTTAGAGGAAATCTTCATGCGGTATTATGATGAGGGAGGTGAGAATTAAGATGATGATGGATCGTGTTCGTGAAATCCTTCGATTGAAAATTGCGTTTCAGACCATGAAGGATAACTGGAAGACCACGCTTATCCTCACTTTTCTTTTCTCTGGTATGGCGGTGATGTATGCGGGGATGTATCCTTATTTTGAGGATATGATGGCGGATATGATGGATGCGGGATCTTTTGATCAATTTGCGTTTATTCCTGGTTATCAGGATATGGCAAGTTATGTGGGTTTTCTTAATATTGAGATGTATCAGATTTTCTGGGTGCTTATCCTTGGTATCATCCTGGGGTTTATCGCGGCATCAACCATTGCTAAAGAGGTGGAATCAAAGACTATTGATGTATTGATGAGTAATCCTGTTTCTAGAAAACAGATTGTTATTGAGAAATATCTTGGGCTTATTCCTATGCTTCTTATCATTAATTTCACAGCGATGCTGGTGATCATGGGTGTTACTCTGGGTATTGGTGAAGACCTTGATTTTTATTATTTGTTTTTAACCCATGTTATCTCTATTCCTTATTTTCTATCTATTCTTGCGATGGGTTTGTTTTTCTCAACCTTGTTTGATGAGAAGATGAAAGCAAGTATTGTGACCATGGCCATTGTGGTAGCTATGTTTATCTTTGATTCAATTGCTGAGCTTATCTCTGATGTTGAATCACTTGGGCTTCTTTCATTGAAACATTATTTCATGCCGTATGATGCGTTGAAATTTGGAGAGATTGATATGGTGGCAAATCTGGTGTTGATTTTGTTTGCGGTGGTAATACTTGTTATCACCATGTTTTATTTTGATTATAAGGATATCAAGGTCTGAGAGTATCATAATGAGTATTAATCTATTAGGATACTGCTTTTTTTTCCTTTTTTTTGTAAAAAAATCAATGATATTATAAATGATATGTCTATTTGTTTTTATCTGGAAGGGATGATGGATGAAAAAATTTGATATAAAAGATGAAAAAGTTATTGGCTATGTGTTTTTGGTTATTGGTTTGATTATCATGCTGTATAGTCTTTTGCTTGTGTTAGATATGGCAGAGACTGGAACGGTGCCCGTGGAGTTTATTGATGCTCCTGTGACCAATACTTCAACGCAGATGAATCAGGTTGGTAATCATACGGTTCCCTCGATTGATATGAGTGATATTGTGACGCCGATGTTTCCGTTGTTTAATTTCTCTATTTGGCTTGCGATTTGTTTTTTTATTTTGGTCGTTGGTGGGAAAGTATCATTGTTGGGTGTTAATATGATGAAGGCGTTGGTTCCTGATATTCGGATTGTGAAATCTGAAACCATTAAAAAAATCCATAAGGGCAATGAACAATCAACCCAGCAGATGCCACAAACTCATGAGAGTGATCAGCGGGAAGAATGATGAATTCGATATTGTTGAAGTTAAAGGATCAGCAGCTACGAATACTTGGATATATTCTTCTTGTGGTAGGGATTGTTATTTTCTTTCAAGGTGTTTTGTTTGTTTTTAAGATAGGTAGTCAATTACTGGTTCCACTTCATTTGTTTTCTGCTCCGTCTCAGTTGTATCCAGCTCAATTCTTTCAACTGTTGAATTTTGTTGCTTGGCTGGCTGTTATCTTTTTTGTGTGCATCGTTGGAATAATGATCATCCGAAAAGGAATTGCGGTGTTAAAACTACATCAGGATGCTATGTTTGCAGCAAAAATTGATCAAGATGAAATAAAACTAATCTGTAAAAATTATGAACAAGTATATGATTGATGATTGTTTAGTTCATATCAATGAACTGTCGGTTGAGTTGAATCATGGTTTGTTTATGTCTGATATCTAAAAAAAGACGTTTTACTGGATCTCTTTCTTTTATTTCATAAAAATATCCATTCCAGAGAACAATGAAATCATCAAACACGATTTTCTTTTTCATCAAAAAGAGTGTTGTCTTATTTGTTTAATAATCATTATTTGACAGTTCGCCACGGTAATTAAGAAGTATTTTCTTATAAGCTATCATGTTTATCCTGTTTTAAAGTGAAATGAAAAGATTTATTAATTCATGGTTTGTTGTTTATTTTTGACTGTTGTGTGATGCTCGGAAGGGATTTATGACCAAAAAAATTATGTTAATTGATGATGAAAAAGATGTGTTACTATCTGTGAGAGAGGTTTTAAAAGAGGCAGAGGTAACGTATGATTTTATAGGGGTAAAATCTGGTAATGAATGTTTAAAGATGTTAAACGCGGGTGTTATTCCTGATTTGATATTGTTGGATATCATGATGCCTTTTCTGAGCGGCTGGGAGGTATATGATAGACTTCGGGAGAATCCATCTTGGAAAAACATTCCGATTGTATTTCTTACTGCCCGTTCTGATAAGACGGCAGAGGAAAGTGGACGGTTTTTAGGTGAAGGATATATTGAGAAACCGTTTGATGCGCAGACCTTGCTACCCGTTATAGAAAAGGTATTAAGCTAAAGATTTTTTCTAATTCATTCACATTGATTGTTTTTTTACGAAAGGTTATTTTTAGGTTAACCGTTCACAGCAGCATTCTTTCATAAACATTTATT
>CAZVKY010000012.1:0-32173 GCA_964627915.1 uncultured Thermoplasmatales archaeon | reverse complement strand
AAAAAATTTAATATTATGATCAATAATAAATATTTAACAATCTAATTTTGTTACATTTCACAAATTTTAAATACTCATATTTTGTTAAATAAGTTGGGAGGTTATAATCTTGAATCAAAAAATATTGAGTATTTGTATATCCTTTCTGTTTATTCTTATTGTCACAGTACTACCTGCAACAACTCCAGAAATTAACAGAATGACGGTATCTAAACATGCTTCGAATGTTCAAACGAATCATACAATATCTTCTTTAATAAATAAAAAGGAAATAAAAGAAGTATATGAAAGAATGATTGAAAAAATTATTCATAATGATAATCCTTCATCAGAGCTATTTCTCCTGTTTTCACATCAAAAAATCAAGGAGAACATTCTTAATCTTTCAAATAAAGATACGGTTGATACAATTGAAATCCTTTTTTCAGAAAAAAATGTCTTTACAAAATTGAAAGAAATTAAAAAAAATGTTTTGGTGATGAATAATGTTAAAAAAAGCGAAAGTGTTCAAATCTTTGAGGATATGTTAAATCAATATGTTCATACCAATTTAAGTTATCATTCATCAGATTTTTTTATTCCAGAATCATTTCAGAGTACAAAGAATAAAACCATTCTTTATCAGGGATGGGGAACATTTTTGAATGAAAATCCAAAAATTAATAACATTATGCAGTCTCTCTCCATAGATCCTGTTATTTTTTTCATTGTATTTTCTATTTCAATTGCATTGTGGGGCTTTATTATTGGAGCAATGAGCTGCTGCATACCTGAACTTATTCCAATCGGAGCTATGTTTATCGAAGCTTTAATCCTTGGTCTAGGTGGCGCTTTAGCAGTTGATTTTATCTTTTGTAGTAATATCCCAGTGGTCAATCAAGTGATAGGATCAATATGTACTCTCTTTCAAATTACCCAAACTCAACTAGAAGTAGTTATTGCTTGTCTCCTTTGTTTAGTAATTATTGGTGCCTATTTATGGATATGGAATGTGTGCCCAATTAGTCAGTTAAGCACCAGTGTAAAAATTCTTGGCGGTGGAAGCTTAGTTGTTTCCCCACCATTGTTGTTTTCTTGGTTCATAGCAACGCATAATCCATATGATAATGAAACAAATTCCACAAATGCTGTTGAAATACCTTATCAGCACTCTTTTTCCCCGTATCGGCATTGTTTTTCTCAGACCCCTTTTCTCTGTAATTTAGATTTTAAGAATTCCCGCTTTGAATGGTTAGCCTAAAAACAAGCTAAATACTACCACAAACAAAAGTAGATAAACTAACGAAATGAATCGGCAAGAGAATTTACTGAATATTACAAAGATATTTGATGTTGAAACCTATAATCCTTTTTTATGCTTGGGACCATTATTAATGCAGCTGCAGTAATAGTTGGGAGTAGTATTGGATTACTTGTTCAATCCAAGCTTCCTAAAAAAATAACTGAAACTGCATTTCATGGTGTTGGATTATTCACCATTGTTCTTGGCATAATGATGGCTATTAAAACAACTAATGTATTAATAATGATTCTGAGTATAGTCATTGGAGCTATTATTGGTGAGATACTTGATATTGATCGTAGAATCAATATTTTCGGTGAATGGTTGAAGGGAAAACTGAAAACTAAAAATGAACATTTCTCTGAGGGTTTTGTTACTGCATTCTTGTTGTATTGTATGGGTTCGATGACTATTCTTGGTGCATTTGAAGAGGGATTATATGGGACATCAAATTTGTTGATCGCTAAATCAGTGTTAGATGGTTTTTCCTCTATTGTGTTAGCAGCAACAATTGGTATTGGTGTTCTTTTTTCTTTTATCCCGTTGCTTCTTTTTCAGGGAGGTTTAACATTGCTTGCTTCTAATGTTCAATCCATCTTTTCGGAAGTGATAATCGCTGAACTTAGTGCAGTTGGAGGAATCATTCTGTTGGGACTTGGTTTAAATCTATTGGAAATAAAAAAACTAAGGATTTTGAATTTTCTTCCGAGTCTCATCGTTGTAGTTGTTTTGAGTTATTTTTTCATTTAACTATATTCTTTCGATTTCCGTTTCTACCTCATTTGGACAATTGAAAGCGGTGGGAAAAATATTTGTATGTACCATTGAATATAATTAAAACATGAGGAAAAAATATTTGAAAACTTTCATTTCAATATGTGGAATCCTTCTGTTGCTTATTCTTTCAACAATTCCTTCTTCATCAATAGAAAACAGTGCATTGATCAATCTTTACCGATCTGAGAGAATTGAAAACTATCCCATTGATGATTCTCAGGATGAAAATAGAATCGTTGATTTTATGGATTTATCCCCTCGGATCATTAATTTAATTCATAATTTTCCGGTTTTAATTCATCCACTACAACAGATTATTCCTTTTTTAAAATCAGATGAACAATCAAGTGATGATACACAGTATTGGGGTCTTCTTATTGCTGTTGGAGAGTATTTGAATAATCCTAATGAAGACAGACCATCAATGCTTACTCAAGTTGAAAATCTGTATGATGCATTGATTTCTTCAGAAAACTGGGAATCAAGTCATATCAAAAAAATCAAAGCAGATCAGGCAAATCTTGAAAACATCCTTCTGGGTTTCAGTTGGCTGATGCAGATGGAGGATAGAAATGACATCTCATTGATTTATATTACTACTCATGGCTATTATTTAAATCAGGATTTACCTCCATATGATGAGGCGGATGGTAAAGATGAAATCCTTGTTCCATATGAAGGTTTTGATGATAAGTCAAAGTTTTTGTGGGATGATGAAATTAATTTGTTTTGTTCATTGTTACAATCAAAAGGTGTTTGTCTTATTGTTGATAGTTGTTTCAGTGGTGGATTCAATGATGCATATCAAAAGACAACAAGATATTCAAAGGAGTGGAATGATGATTTTGTTGAAAGCTTAAGGTCTGGTGCTCATCGAGTTATTTTGATGTCAAGTGAGGAGGATCAAGTGAGTTATGGGTCAACGTTTTCGCGTTTTATTGCGCAGGGATTACATGGTCCGGCTGATGATAATGATAATGATGAAATATCGGCTGAGGAAGTATTTGATTACGCTGAACCATTTGTTACCATGTATGGCAGACAGCAACCAACCATGGTTGATGCCTTCAATGGTCAACTGCCACTTGTAGACTTATAAAAATAGATTTTTTAGAAATGAAACGGACAGAGAAAAAATGATTCATCACCAATAATCGACAATAAGTAGTATTTTTTTAAAAAAACTATTAATATAAATAAATTGATAACTATATGAATTAATAATGAAACATAATAAATATGCATTGATTATTATTATTTTTATTCTAACAAATAATTTCTCATCTGTTGGTTATTCGAATAACAAGATAATTTGCAATCCAACCAAAGACCCTTTTTTTTCACCGGAAAATATCACCTTAGCTGATGATGCATTTCATCAATCAAATCGATTATTTCATATCGAGACCTGGTATTTTGATGCCACATTTTCAAATAATGAAAGCCTGGTTATTGTCACCTGTTTATTTAAAACAAAACACACGGGATTATTTCTTCATGGTGTTTATCTTTATAATCAATCAAAGCTAATCTATCAACAACGAAGAATCACCCCCTTACAATCTGTTATACTTCATCAGAATAGACCTTTTATTAAGATAAAAAACGATCTCATAATCGATGGATATATTGATAATAGGTCAGGAATGTGGATCTATGATATTTCGATTCAAAATAGTGAACTATCAGCTCAGTTAACACTAACAAAAGAAGCGGAGGGATGGAAGGGAAATCATCTCTTGGGCTGGTGGCTAGCAATCCCAAGATTCAGTGTACATGGAACGATATGTTATCAACAGTCAACCGTTTCAGTTTCAGGGCTTGGGTATCATGATCATAATATGTATCCAGTGTATATTCCGTTCCTTGTTGATGGATATCATTTTGGTAGTATTTCAGCTGAATCGTTGCAATTGACCTGGGCAAGATTGATCAAAAACAAACAATCATCTCAGTTAATTGGAATCCTCAATCAGAATGATTTAAATTTTTCACTAATCGATGAAAAGGATATTGTTTTTACCAT
Organism: uncultured Thermoplasmatales archaeon; assembly: GCA_964627915.1. Classification (GTDB taxonomy): domain Archaea; phylum Thermoplasmatota; class E2; order DHVEG-1; family DHVEG-1; genus EX4572-165. The sequence goes on along the minus strand of CAZVKY010000012.1, from coordinate 28,088 downwards.
TGAAGAAACAATGATTGATCATGCTGAACGAATCCCTAAGATATATTCCATCACCATTGAAAATGATCAAATGTTTGCTCGGCTCACAATGAAAACGATTGATGTTCATTTTATAAGAATTTTGGGTGTAAAATATTGGAGATACCATTTGCATATTTGGGGATCTATTACCATGGATAACAGTATTGAAACCATTGATTCAGTTCAATTCGCTGAGTTATTAACTTTTTTCTAACCATGATACCAAGGAAGTTTTTTTACCGAAAGAGTCAAATAATTAACAATCGTTATCAACAGTATTACAAGATGGAGTGAAAAAAAAAATGAAAATATATCTATGTGGAGAAAAAGGATGTTGCCCAAGTGTAGACATCGGTAATGAATCGGTCACCATTGGAGAAAAGGAAAACAAATGTACTCTTTCCATGGATGAATGGGATGAACTAAAAAACAGAATCATATCTGGAGAAATATAGTACCTTAACAGGAGCATTAGGATTACTCAAATAGTGCTCCAGTCTTCTCTTTTTCTTAATTCGAGCAAAAAAAGCGAAATAATATAAACAAGGATTTTATCTACCCCACCATAGTTTTTAGGGAAAACCCCCTAGAAATCAGAAAAATTGGAAATAGAAATATGTACAACGAAGATAGAGAAATGCACAAAGCAACATGTGCAGAATGTGGTCAGGAATGTGAAGTTCCCTTTAAACCAGATGGCGAAAGACCGGTATATTGCCGTGATTGCTATAGAAAAAAAAGATCAAACAGAAGATTTTAAAAATTTGAAAATCAATTTTATAAATCTTCCTCTTTTTCTATTTTTTAAAATAAACGGATGGACTGGACGGGATTTGAACCCGCGGCCTCTACCTTGCGAAGGTAGCGATCTTCCAGTCTGATCTACCAGCCCAATAGTAATTATGGCAAAAAGGGAAGAAAAACAACTATTTTATTGTTTCTTCTCAGCTGTATAATTGTTTCATTTATTCTTTAAGATGTGACAACATGTTTTTGTTTCGCGTTTTTTAAAGCTTCAATAACAGGAAGTTTTTCTCCCATCATGAATTTTTCAAGGCTTCCTCCACCAGTGCTTACATGTGAGATCTGGCCTGTTAAATCAAGTTGACTGATTGCGGCAACCGTATGTCCACCACCAACAATGGTGAAGGCATCCTTTTTTGCTGCATAGGTAAAGATTTCTTTGGTTCCTTTCATGAATAGTTGATTTTCAAAGACCCCACAGGGTCCAGAAAGAAAGATGGTTTTTCCTTGTTTGAGTATCTGTTGAAACTGCTTGATAGTCTGAGTTCCAATATCAAAAAGAGGTCGGTCACAGGGAAATTCATCTTTGTTGATCTCTTGCCGGGTGTTATCTTTTTCATAGGCAAAATCAACAGGTAGCGTGATGACATCACCATAGTTTTCCATCAGTGTTTTAATATCCTTAAATTGACTCTCTGTTCCTTCCTCTAAGAGGAGTTGTTCATTTTGTTCACCAAGATTATACCCCTGTGCTTTTAAAAAAGCATTAGCAGGAAGTCCGGTGAGAAGGATATGGTCTGCAGTGTTGTTTTGAAGGATGCGTTCAATGGTGACAATGATATCTGAGTATTTGGCTCCTCCAAAAAGAAAGATACTTGGTTTATCTGGGTTTTGAATAGCCTGTGTGAGGGTTTTTATTTCGGTTTCCATCAGTCGACCAGCTGCTGATGGTAATACTGCAGTAAACCCAATAAGGGAACATTGTGCACGGTGAGCAGCAGCAAAAGCATCATTGACAAATATATCTCCAAGTGGATACAGGTGTTGGATAAAGGGTGTTTGAGCATGTTCTTCAGCGGTTTTTTTCTCCGTTTCATAATCAAGTTTGCGGACATTATCCAAAAAGAGAATATCTCCTGGCTGCATTGATGTAATCGCTTGTTGAGCTTTTTCCCCATAGATATCGTCAACATATCCCACTGGAGAATGTAGAAGGTTTTCAAGTGTTTCAGCATGTTGTTTTAGAGAAGTGAAATCCCAGCTTCCTTTTCGTCCTTGATGAGCAAGGATAACGGTTTTGGCGTTGTTTTCTTTGAGTTCGTTTAGTGTTGGAAGCACTCGTTTCATTCTAGTAGTATCTAGAATCTTATGTGTTTTTTTATCAAGGGGCATGTTGAAATCTACCCGTAAGAACACAGTTTTTTCACTGGTATTGATATTATCTAAGGTGTTAAATTCCATATAAGTTCATTTCCTCCACACAATTATTGTTGGTAAATAATTATGTTTATTTAAAGCTATAGATTCAAGAAAAATTGAAGAGAAAAAAGAGTGAAAATAAAAGAAGTGTTTACATGTTTTGCTGCACGGCTTTCATCTCTGGGTTTGGATGTTGTTGACCATAGTAGAGATAATTGATTAAATCCACGAGACGGCAGGAATATCCCCATTCATTATCATACCATGAAAGGATTTTGAGCAATTTCCCTCGTCCACCAGTGACTAGTGTACTTAATCCATCGATAATCGCTGAATGTGGATTTCCAATAATATCCACTGAGACAATGGGTTCCTCGGTGTATTCTAAGATACCATGCATTTTTTGTTGTGAAGCCTGCTGTAGGGCTTGATTGATTTCTTCACGGCTGACCTCTCGTTGCAGGTAGCAGGTAAAATCAGTGAGTGATCCATCTGGAGTAGGAACTCGAACGGCCATCCCATCAAGTCGACCAGCGAGATCAGGTATTACCTCTGTTACTGCTTTGGCTGCTCCAGTAGTAGTTGGGATGATTGAGGTTGCCGCGGCTCGAGCTCGTCTAAAATCTTTATGAGGAAAATCAAGTAGTTTTTGATTACCAGTATATGAATGAATAGTAGTCATCACTCCTTTTTCAATACCAAAGGTATCCTGCAACACTTTGACCGGGGGTGCCAGGCTATTAGTGGTACATGATGCATTGGAGATGATGCGATGTTCATCTTTTTTATATAATTGTTCATTGACCCCAAGAACAACAGTGATATCAGGGTTTTTCGCAGGAGCAGAGATCACCACTTTATCTGCACCAGCAGTTAAATGTTTGGTGGCTCCTTCCCTGGTTCTAAAGATACCGGTTGCTTCTAAAGCAACATCGACATTGTATTCATCCCAAGGAAGTTTTTCAGGGTTTACCTGTGATAAAAACCGAATAAAATGACCATTGACCATAAGACCATCTTTCTGCTTTTCAATGGTGCCATCAAAACGTCCGTAGATTGAATCATATTTCAGTAAATGAGCTAAAATATCAGTGTTTCCTAAATCGTTTATGGCAACGATTTCAAATGTTTTTCCATATTGTGCATGTTCCATAGAGGCACGAAGCACATTTCTTCCTATTCTTCCGAATCCATTAATTGCAACCCGAATCATCCCGTCCACATGATTATGAATATCATTGTTTTATTTAAGCATTCCGATAAGGTATCCGCGGGTAGTATCAGTAATTTCTACCTGTTGAAATTCTCCAAGTCGAAGAGATTCTTTGATGACCACTGGTTTATAATTGTAAGCTCGTGACATCACACTACCAGGTGTTCCTTTACTGGTGACAAGCACCGTGAATGTTTTTCCTTTGTATGCATTGTTTTTCTCCGTGGTTATTGTTTCAGCGATCTTTGATATTTTCCGTGATCGTGTTTTCACTATCTCTGTTGGAATACGGGGTTTCATGGTTTTTGCTTTGGTTTGCGGTCGAGCAGAAAAACGAGTGATATTGATAATATCTGGTTTCATTAACTCGATGAGATCAATTGATGCTTGGAATTGTTCCTCGGTTTCACCAGGGTAGCCAACGATGATGTCTGTGGAGAGCACAAGATCAGGAAACCGAGTTCTGAATGCATTAACTAGATACTTAAAATCATCAACATCATAGCCTCTGTTCATCTTTTTTAAAATATTGTTACTTCCTGATTGAACGGGAAGATGGAGAAACTTGTAGACTGTTTGATGAAAAAAACCTTCAATGATGGATTGCAGATTGTAAAGAAGTGATCGAGGGTTCATCATGCCCACACGAATACGGTAGCTGCCGTTGATGGTGGAGAGTTGTTGTAGCAGTTCACCCAGATTTGTTTCTCGGTCTTGTCCGTAGGATGCGGTATCTTGAGCGGTGAGTTGTATTTCTTTTGCTCCTTGTGTTATTGCTTTTTTGACATCAGCAGAGATCACTTTCTCAGGATATGAACAAAGTGGTCCTCGTGCTTTACAGGTGATACAGTAATGACAATGGTATTGGCAGCCTTCCGCAATCGCAATGGGTGCAATAAGACCATCTATATTTTTATGGGCATCATATTTCTTGCTTTGTTCATCAAATGATTGTTGTTCGATGATATTAATAATCTGATGAACATGCTGCGGGCTTACAAGAATAGCTTTGGGGAATAATCGGTTGAGCAGTTTTTTTTGAACACTGGCCATACAACCAGCAATCACCACGGTTTTTGCTTTTTGTTGTACTTGTTTAATCCGGGAGATCATTCGTTGCTCAGTGGTATCAATAACGGTGCAGGTGAGAATAATAAAAATATCAGCATCTTTTAAAGTGTCTACCATTTGATAGTTGGGATGTTTTTGTACTATTCCTTTTACAATGCTGGCATCGCTTTTATTTGCTGTGCAACCATAGACCTCTACATAAATGTTCATAACTGATGAAGTATAGATTCTTTGTGTTATTTAACAGCTTCTTTGAATCGGTTGATGACAAAATCTTTGTCCAGGTTTGAGAGGAAGTATCCCACCCGTGGTCCTTTTTTTTGGCCAAGGATAACTGTGTAAATACTTTGAAATGCTACTTTGGGTGAAATCTTTTGGTTTTCTGCGATACCATAAATGGTGTTATGAATGGTTTCTGGATCCCAAGTTAGGTTTGTTGCTTTTTCTAGAAATGAACGAAGCACGGTTTGTTGTTCATCAGTTAATGGTTGATCGGAAAGTTGTTTTTTTACACTGAACGTTATTGCTTTGGGTGCAAAATTGTTTAACCAATAGATGACATGATCAATGCGTTGTTGTAATCGTTTTTTATCTTTTTCCGTAATGGTCTCTGGGAGTTGATTTGTTCGGTGTAACATTTCTTTAATTTCTTCCCAGTCATTGCTAATTTGAACAATAGTAACCAGATGCCGGTAAGGAATTTGAACAGGAAGTTTTTTAGGTATCTCTGTTGGTTGGGAGAGTTCATAGACCGTGTCTAAATCTTTCATGCCTTTGATTTCTTCTTCTTCATCAAAATACACTCGTTCCAATTGATCATAATCATCAACTAAGGTTAATAATCCAAACCCAGGATCAAACGTTAAATGTTTATTGGGTTGATGTTTCATGATTAGATAACGAAGGACCTCTGGTGGGGTCATCTTTAGCATTTCCCCGGCACTTAATGCGGTTCCCTTGGAACTATGCATTGCTCCTTTTCCTTTTAAAAGAATAAATTCATACATGGTATAAGCTGGAGCAGGATACTCATAGATTTCTTTAACAATGTGTTCACCGGTTTCTCTTGCTCCACCAGTGGTACCTAAATCTTTTCCAAATGGTTCAAAGGTAACATTAAGGATTTTCCATCGGGCTGGCCAGTCAATCCGCCAGGGAAGTTTGCCCACCCCTCCTTTTCGGATGTCAGCTTTTCCTTCAAACCCACATTGACATCTGTATTCAACATAGGGATATTCGTAAAGCACTGGGGTTGTGTTGGTCGTCCGATTGCATTGTTCACAACGGATATTAAAGGGTATCCAGTGTTTGGGAAGGGTTCGTTTAGAAATGGTTTCGATTATTTTTCTGATTCGTGGTGTTTCATCCAGTGCGGTTTTGATGGCTTCTTCATACATCCCTCGTTCATACATGCTACTCGCACGGTATACCTGTGGTTTTATGCCAATTTCTTCAAGGGAATCAAGAAAAGCAAAAAGATAATGATCCGCGTAACTATCATGTTTTCCACAGGGACAAGGTATTTCTGAGATGGGTTGACCAACGTATTGTTCATAGGTCTTTGGTAGATAAGGATAGACTTTTCTGAGATGATCGAAATCATCTGCAATATAGATAAATGATGCATCTACATCTTTTGCAATTAATGATCGATACACGGCATCAGTGGTCAACACTTCTCGCATGTTCCCAATATGAATTGGTCCAGATGGAGTGATACCAGTGGCTAACACTTGTTTTTTATTTGTTTTTTTTAATTCGTCTGCAATCACTTCAGCCCAATGCATGTGTAGCACCTATAAAGAACAGCTATAAAAAATACATGATAGAAAAAAAAGAAAAAGAAGGAATAACTATTTAGATGACTCGAGCTCTGATAAGTGCTCTTAGTGGAATGCCATCAATATCATTGCGTTTTTTCTTATTAAGAATGGCAACACAAAGTGCTGGTTCACCTTTTTCTTCTTTCACCGCAGATATAGCACTTCTAAAGGTATCACCAGTACCGACGACATCATCAACAAGAATAACATTTTTTCCCTTGACACTAGCATAGTTAGAGGAAAAAGATCCTGATTTTTCATCATGTGGTCTAAATACGGCTAATTCTAATCCGAGTTTTTCAGCGACAAAAGTCGCATAAGGGATACCATTGATAGCGATTCCCAGGATGGTGTCAACCTCAAGTTCTTTTTCTTCGATTTCTTCAAGTAATACATCACACATAGCATCAGAGATAAAGCTCATCCGCGATGGATAAACTCCAAGGGATCTCCAGCCAACTTTTAAATCTCCTTCTGGTTTTTTCTTTTTTCCTTTGTTCAGAAGCCATACAGCTGTTTCTTTTGATACATTAAGATCCTCAGCGATTTCATGATCAGTAAGACCACTCTCTTTATATTTTAGAGCTTTTTTTATCAGTGCATCTATCTCTTTCATCGATAATCACACCCATTGGTATGTATGAAAAAAGTCTATTTAGATGTTTGCTCACCATCAAAGCAAAATAATTTGTTAAAAAAAGGCAGTGAAAAGAGGGTTTGTGTAGAAAAACTAAAATAGTAAAAAATGATGTGAGCATATAGGTTAACAGATAGGTTGTTTATTATGGCAAAGAAAAACAAAGGTGAAGGATTTCATTCTTCCGCAGGTCTTATTCGTTATTTTGATGCAGAGGAAAAAACTGCATTAAAGATTCCTCCGTGGTTTGTTATCGCATTGAGCATTGCTACAATGATTATTATTACCACTGCTCATTTGACCCTTAATCTATAAATAAATTTTTTTTCTGTTTTTCATTAATCCTTAAGAAAGTTAAAATGAGATGTGGTATTAGTTTTTCAGTGTTTTAATAGTTAATTCCTTTGCTTTTTCTAAGGCATCATCTATGTTATCTGTATTTGGTCCACCACTTTGTACCATATGTGGCCTTCCACCTCCACCACCACCAAGTATTTTTCCGATGGCAGGAACGATTTGTTTACGAAGATCGATATCGACATCATCAGATGCGGCACTGGTAACTTTTTTTCCATCGAAGAGATGGATAATAAAACCTGGTGTGGCAATGATTAATCCTGCGAGGACATTGGCATCTGAACTGGTTTTTCCAATGATAACCTGATAATTGGTTCCCGGTATTTTTTGGGCATTGTTTTTTAGGGTTTGTAGTTCATCTTCTGAAACCGTTTTTTCTTGTTTTTTGGTTTTCTTCCAATTGTTGAACAGGATCTGACATGCTTCAGAGAGGGTATTCACACTGTGTTTCTTTTTTAGTTTGCTTTCTTTAAGGAATCGTTGTATTGTTTTGGGGAGTTGATCTGATGGAACTGAAAACATCTCTGCAGATTGATCTAGTTGATTAGCAATATCAGTTTGTTTTTTTATAGTAAACTGTGATGAAAGAAGTTCAATGAGATTTGTATATAGATTCTGTTCTTCTTCTTGATAGGTATCAACCATTTGTGAAGCAGCAAACACTACTCGGTTTACTCCATCCTGAATGCGTTCAGTTCGAAGGATACGTATTTTATCGATTTCACCAGTATTATTCAAATGGGTTCCTCCACAGGCTTCCACATCCACCTGAGGGATATCAAGAACCCGGATACTGTTTCCAGGTGGAACACCTCCTTGATACAGACGGAAACCATATTCTTTCTCAGCGGTGTTTCGATCTAGGATTTTTTTGTTTACAGTTATCTTTTTCTTGATGAACTCATTAGCAAGTTTTTCCACTTGTTTTTGTTCTGATATGGTAAGTGGTTTATAATGAGCATAATCGAATCGAGCATCGGAGACATGAAGTTGAGATCCTGCTTGCCAGATATGATCACCTAGTATGTCTCGCAGAGCTCCATTGATCACATGGGTTCCGGTGTGATGTTTCATTATGATATATCGTCGATCCCAGTTGATTTTTCCTTTGATTTGTTCTCCTACTTCAATGGGTCCGTTTACCTGATGGATAATGCTTCCGTTTTCCTTGTATACATTGGTCACAGGGTATTTCTTTTTGTTTTTAGTAATAATCATACCGGTATCATGTGGTTGCCCGCCACCTTCTGGATAAAACGCGGTTTGATTAAGAATGACTTCTGTTCCCTCAGTGTTTTCATGGGTCCAAAGAACGGTTGCATCAAATGATTTTAAGTAATGATCTGAGTAATAGAGTGGGATGGTTTTTGGAAGGCCCTTTGGAGGGTTTTTTTGCTCCGTTGTTTTTTCCTCACGGGTATGAAGATCTGCTATTTTTGATTCAAAGTTCTCAGGAATGGTGACTGAGACGTTTTCTTTTTCTGCTATTGATTGCACAATAGCAGGTGGCATGCCATGAGTATCATAAAGAGTGATTAATTGTTTTTCATCGATGGTTTGTTTTTCATTGATTAATCGTTTCACCAGTTGTTCTCCTTTAGCAAGGGTTTCTTTGTATCGTTTTGTTTCAAGGGTTAACATTTCTTTGATTTGGGGAATGTGTTCTTTTAAGGAGGGAAAATCTGTTGTTAACTGAGAGAGATGAAATAACACGGCATCGGTGAGGGTGGCATCAAGATGTAGTGTTTCAATAAACCGAAGTGCTCTTCTGATCAGCAACCGTGCAAGATATCCTGATTTTACATTTGAGGGAACAATGCCATCACCGAGCATAAAAGAAAGTGTTTTGGTGTGATCAGCAAGTGAATACAATGCTTTTGTATCTTTAATCTGTTTCGAATGGTTTTTTATCCAGGTTAGCATTTCTGGAAAAACTGTTTCATACACGGTTTTTGTTCCCTGTGAAATCCAGGCAATCCGTTCCAGACCATAACCAGTATCTACGATATTAAGTGGGTTTTTAGTGTATTGTTCCCCGTTTATGGTGTATTCACCTTGATCATCTTGTTTCATGTTCATAAAAACAAGAGTGGCGATTTCTAAGCCTCCAGCCAGGACTTCTAAGCAGGGTCCTGCATTGCCACCACCATACCACATTTGTTCCTTGTAATTGATGGATTCTTTTGGGATGCCTAGTCCAGTGAAGTATTCATCACAGTAGGCTACGGTTTGTTCTTTCCAGTAGATTTCATCGGTTTTTTTATTAAACGCATGATGCCCCATCATTTCAAAGGTGGTGAGATGTCGGCCGCTTACGCCGACTTCATCCAGATCATTCAAACGGATACATGGTTGAGAGATCACCAAGGGATTTGCTGGTGGTGGAACAATACCACTGGTGACATGTGGTTGAAAATCAGCGATGGATGCAATGGTTAGATATATATCAGTTCGCCATCGTGCCACGACTGGGCATCTGTTCCCTGTTTTTGGATAAGAAAGGGTGTCGTGATTATGGTTTTGAAAATAGGTAAGAAATTCGTTTCTTACATCGGTCAGACTGAGTTTTTTCTTTGTCATCGGGTTTCCGATGAATTGAAAGGGAACACAGGGTTGATCACCACATCGTGTTGCCTTTTCATCTAATGTCCAAAAAAAAGCTCCACATGCGTTGCATTTTTTTCGATGATATCCTTGTTGGTGAAAGAATGAAAGATCAAGTTCTTTTTTGAGGAATTGTTCCATGATTTATCACTGTTTTTTTCTTGGAATTGTTGAGGGTTTAATAAGCTTGACTGATTTATATTTAGCCCTCTGAAAAAAGAGTGAATCATTAACTTTAAATTTAGGTTGAAAGAATTGATACGTTTTTTATTCTTGCAGATGAAGTTGAATTTTATCCTCCCGTGCCAGCCAACCAATAGCCCGATAAAACTCTGATTCTGAAAGCGTAGTTGTTGATTGCAGTTGATTTATCTGTATTTTTTCTTGATTGGATAAAGCAGCATATATTTCTCCAGCGGATGATCCAATAGTATCAGTGAGATTTGTGTCTGAAAGATAATATGTTTTATTTTCTTCAGCGATTTTGTTTTCTCGAGCAAGCCAACCAATGCCAATATTTACTTCATAGTCTCGCAGTTGACTTTTTTGTTGTAGCTCGTTTGGTTTTAATGCGCCATGTTCTGAAAGAAGCTGCCAGATTACGCCAGCATTTCGTCCAAATTGTTCAATGGTATTAATCACAATCACTCCTCACCACATACATCTTTTTTGTCTTATTTTTATTTACCGATTCCAAAAGATATATATTAAAAATAAATATTAAAAACAAATAAAAAATATCCAATAAATATTTATACAAAAAAGAATATAATATTTTGGATTTTAAAGAAGGTCTCATCCTTGAATCTACCATATTCCTTCGAAATACTTAATAAATACTTCATATTTTACCCTAGGCTGATAAAAAAGGATTTTGAGGTTTCTCATGGCTGAATCAACAGAGGAAATGCAAGCAGAGAAAGACATGTTGCAGAAAAAAGCGAATGAATTAAAGAAAAAACGAGATCAGCTTCATGCACTTTCAAAAAAACTTGCCAATGAACGCGACAGTTTGAATGCAACGATACGACAAATCAGAAACGAAACATCAGAACATAAGAAACAACGTGATGAGCTCAATGAACGAGTGAAACACGCTAAGGATCAACGAAACAAGCTCAATGAGAAATGCCGAGAAATCAAACAACAGATTCGTGAAATTGAAAAAAAACGGAGTTCTTCAGCCGGAAGTAACCTTGGTAGTCTTCGTAAACAATTACATAGTTTAGAAACAGAACAGATGACCGAACCGATGTCTCCTCAAAAAGAAAAAAAGGTCATCGAAATTATTTCTGGTATTCATTCTAAAATTAAAAAACAAGAAGATATTTTAAATAAAGATCCAGAGTTAAAAAAAGCACTTGAAGAGGAAAAAATCTTCAAGAAAAAAGCAGAAAAGCAGCATGACACCGTGGAATCACTTGCTTCCAGAGCACAAAGTGAACATGAAACCATGATTAAACTTATTAGTAAACTGGATAATCTTAGCAAAAAAGTTAATGAAATCCAAGAAACCATTGTCAACACTAAGATTGAAGCAGATGATGTTCACCGGGATTTCATTAATCATGTTGATCGCATTCATGAATTAGAACGAGAACTAACAGCAACCCGTGAACAACAAATTAGAAAGAAGAAAAAAGCAGCAAAAACCGTTGCGCATAAGGAAGCTGATGAAATATTTGAACGGTTTAAAAACGGAGAAAAACTAAGCACTGAGGATCTGATGACCTTACAAAAGGCAGGGTTAATTTAAGAAAGAAATATCGGCTAAGTATCTGAGGATGGAACAAAAGATGCAATGTGAACTATGCGGAAAGGATTGTGGGGAAGCATGCAAACCCGGGATGATTGAGGGAGTTAAAATGATGCTTTGTCCCTCATGTATGAAACATGGAACTGGAGTGAAATCTTCTTTTGGGAATCAAAATCAAATTCAGCAATCATTAATCCGTCGGCAGAGACGAAGTCAACAAAAAGACGTCTATGAAAAGATGGATAAGGAAATTATTCCTCATTGGGGTGAAGTAGTAAAAAAAGCACGGAAACAAAAGGGATTGACTCGGGAAAAACTAGGATTTAACATTGGTGAACGAACAGTTACCATTTCTAAAATTGAAAACGATGAACTTCGTCCATCTGATAAGGTAGCGCAAAAACTGGAAAAAGAATTATCAATATCTCTTTTTGAGGAAGTAAAAAAAGTGAAACCACCAAAACCAAGTCTTAATCAAAAAAATGATTCTGGTCTTACCCTTGGAGATTTCATAAAAACAGAAGATTAAAGATATGGTATTACCCAACATACAACAAGCAGCAGAAGCAGTTCAGGCCGGTTTGCTTGTTGTCTATCCAACGGACACCTTGTATGCAGTAGGTGCTCAGATTTTTGATGTTGAAGCCGTTCGAAAGGTATTCTTCATTAAACATCGTCCATTTTCAGTTCCATTACCTGTTGCTGTTGCAGATATTGATGCATTACATGAAATCGCCATGATTAATCAAGATGCAAAAAAAATCGCCCGTAGATTTTTACCAGGTAAACTAACTATGATTCTTCCAAAAAAAAATGTTGTTCCATCTATTGTCTCTGCGCATAAACCATCAATTGCTATTCGAATACCCGCTGATGAAACCGCATTGAGATTACTATCGTTAACAGGTCCATTGACGGTTACCAGTGCAAATATTCATCATCAGAAGACAGCTGCAACTGTTGAAGAAATCAAAGAAAGCCTGAATACCGATGACATTTCTGTCTATATTGATAAGGGAGGACGAATGCAACCTCCATCAACGATTGTTGATCTCACTCAATCATCACCACAGATCATTAGAAAAGGAGCGATTAACGAAGATGAAATCACTGAGGTAGTATCATCATGAATGATGAAATCATTGAAAAATACATGAAAGCTGGTGCTATTGCAGCAGAAGCTCGTGACAAGGGATCCGCACAAATAAAACCTGGTGTTTCTTTTCTAGACATTGTTTCCACGGTTGAAGAAATCATTGAAAAAAGAGGGGCTGCTCCCTCATTTCCCGTGAATATTTCAGTAAATGAAATCGCTGCTCATTTCAGTCCATTGAAAGACGATACTCATGTGTTTAAAACAGGTGATGTGGTTAAACTAGATGTTGGCACTCATATTGATGGATATATCGCTGATACCGCGGTAACCACTGAAGTAGGATCTAATGAGTATGCTTCACTTATTTCTGCATCTGAAGAAGCGTTACAAAAGGTAATTGCTCATATGAAACCAGGGGTTTCTCTTAACGAGATTGGAAAGATGGTGCAGCAAACCATCCAATCCTATGAGTTCCAACCGATTGAGAATCTCACCGGTCATAGCCTGAACCAGTATTCTCTTCACTCCGGGATGTCCATTCCTAATGTTGCATCTATTGGACTGAAAAAAAAACCGAAAGCTGGTGATGCTATCGCCGTTGAACCGTTTGCCACTACTGGAAGTGGCCGGGTTGTTTCTCAGGGAAAAAGCAATATCTATTTGATCAACAATGGGTTTCGACTGCGGCAAATGAGAGATCGACGGGCAAAATTACAGATCAGACAACTCAAAAAAGCTTTTCATTCATTGCCGTTTACCACTCGTTGGTGTGAAGGAAAGATGAGTAATGTAACGGTTTCTTTACAGCGTCTTTCTCATCTGGGTTTACTTCATCATTATCCACAACTGGTTGAACAAAACAAAGGGATTGTTTCTCAAAAGGAACATACCCTGCTTATTACCACGGATGGTTGTCAGGTTACTACATATAGCAAACATGAATCGTGAGAGGGATAATACATATGGCTCAAAAGAAAAAAACCCCAAAAAAGGCAAAGAATCAACAGTTTCTTGAACTTGAAAAAATGAGTTGGAAGGAAATTGATGATCTCCCGCGGGATAAAACCGTGTTTTTTCTTCCCATCAGTCCGTTGGAGGAACATGGACCCCATCTACCGGTTGGCACTGATTTGTTAACCGCTCGGGATACTGCTGAACACGCCATGAAAAACATCATGAAAAAGGATGCATCGATTTGCTGTGTTCTTCTTCCTGCTATCCCGCTTGGTTTCTGTGCGTTTAATAAGGATTTTCCTGGTACAATTACGGTTGATTCCAAAATTGTTCGTGATGTGGTGTTTTCCTTTGGTGAGGCACTGGCTCAACATGATTTTCAATATTTAGTGATTTGCACCTATCATATGGCGTTGAGTCATCTCAAAGGAATTTATACTGCGATGAAAAAACTTCGGAGGAAATATCAGATGGTGGTCTATGAACCATGGGGGCCTTGTTTTTATAGTGGCACAATCGATAAACAGGAACCAAAACTTGGGTTTGACACTAGTAAAGAGGTCCATGCTGGTTTTCGAGAGACATCACTCATGAAATATCAATATCCGTATTTGTTACAGCCATCATATAAAGAATTGCAGAGTATTTATCGTGATCTGCATTCACCAAAAGTCATTGGGAAATCTTTTAAGGATCTGGGGTTAACCGATGGTTATGTGGGTAGTCCAGCAAAGGCTGATGCAAATTATGGACGTTGGTTTTTTCAGTTCACCGTGGATTGTTATGTTGACGCGGTTTTTTCTATGCTGAAAAGAGAACCATTACTTGATCTACCGAAATCAGTGAAATCAAATATGAAACTGTTATTCTGGCAGTAATCGATCATATAAGGCATTGATCATCAATGGTAATAGAACTGTTGCATCACCTGGTATTGTGACATTATCTGATTCTTCTTTGATTTTTCCCCAGGATATTGCTTCTTTGGTCAACGCTCCGGAGAGACTTCCATCATATTCCATGGCAGTGGTGATATAGACGGCATGGTCAAGTCCTCCTTTGTATTGATTCCACCAGATGGTATGATGTTTACTGATTCCACCACCAATGATGAGCGCACCGCTTTCTTGTGCATCAAAAATGCTATCAGAAAGATCCTGTTCATCTTTTAGTAGATCAATGGTGAAATCTCGATGTTGTTGGTAGAACATCCAGAGATGTGAACCAAATGCTCCATCGGTGATCCCTGGAACATAAATTGGGATTTCGTTCTTATAAGCCCAGTAAAGAATAGATTCTTTTCCTTTTTTCTCTTGTTCTAATTGTTTGCCAAATGCCCAGATGAGCTCTTTTGTGGACCATTTCTTTTTTTCTTCATAGAGCTGTGTTAAGACAGGTTGCATTTTTTGTTCAAGAATGATCCCATAGCATTCATTGGGAATGAAAATATTACCGAGTCGATTGATGCCTTGTTGATGGAGTTTTGAATCATCTGCTTGAAAGGTTCCATGATAATAATCCTTCCAAACCCGGGCTAGATCATGATCAAGGGTTCCACAGGTGGTAATCACTGCATCAAACAGTTTTTTCTTTAACAGATCCTTGATAACACCTCGTGTTCCAGTGGAGCAGATGCAGGCAGGAAAAGAAAGAAAACGGACACAATTTTTTTTGTTCATCATGGTTTCTAGGATGTTTACTCCAGTTGCTACTTTTTTAGCGGTGAATCCACCTGAATCATAGAGTTGATCAATGAGTTCATTACTGGTCATATTGTTGCTGGGTTGTATGTCTTTTACGGGTATGTTATCCATGATGTTTCACGGTTCCATTATTTGATTGCAAACGCTCCATAACCCACACAGGCATTTGGATCAGGGAACACCTCATATGATGTCCCATATTTAAGCAATTCCACACTTGAAGAGCCTAAATCTTTTGCGGCGGTCAGTGATGCGATCACTGGTCCATATCCACACATGGATAGATGCTGTTGTTCAATGACATCGATTAATTGTTTTGCATCATGATTAAGGATAGCATCAATTGCTGGTTGATCTTTCTTTTTCACATACTCACCAATGTTGAGAGTTTGGTCTAAGGGAATACTCCTCCCATAGGCCATTCCTTCATGGGAAAAATCAGTGCTGGCAATAATTCGAATAGTTCGTTTTTCATTCTTTATTACATGTGCGATTTTTTTTCCAACTTCTACCGATGTATCATAATCTTGCATAGCCATAGCAATAGGAACAATAGAAAAAGGTTTGTTCTTACCAAGGTATTGTAAAAAGGGAAGTTGTACTTCGATACTATTCTCCTGTTGTTGATGAGCGCGTTCATCCTTTTCGATGATGCCACCCGCTAAATCTTTAGCTATGGCTTCATCAACAGGAGTTTTTCCCAGTGGTGTCTCCCAGCTTCCATTAGGGTACACTGCAACGTTAGATCCAGCACCTCGATGATTTGGACCAAGGATGATAAACACTTCAGCAAAACCAGTTTCAGCAATAGCTGCAAAGGAATGTGCAGCAATGGCTCCTGAGCAGGAAAAACCTGCATGAGGAACGATAACACCAGTTAATGGTTTTGATGGTGAAGCAATCGAGGGAATTTTTCCTGGGCCTCGGTTATCTTTGAAACAGGATTCAATTTGTTGGTTTAATGCCTCAGCGGTTCCTTCATAAAATTGACCAGCTACCGTTGCTTGTCTAATAGCATTCATTTTCTCACACCAGACCAAATACATGGCTCACCGTTTCTTTAAGGTATCCCACAAAAACTATAAATAGAGCCGATTGTTTCGCCTTAAAAATCCGAATTGTAAGGGAGACGAATGGAAACGGTTTGTCATATTGAAATCATTAAAGATGGTCGGGATTTTGTTGCTCGAGTACATTTATCAGATGGCTCAACCAAGGAGTATCGCCATCATGTTTTTGAGGATGCCCTCACTGAGATGGTTATTGATCTGCAAGAGGAACTTTCAGAGTAAAAACAATTTTTTTTCTTTTTTATAGGAACAGGATAAAGACTAGTATAACCGCTATCAAAGCATACATCGCATAGACTAAAAGTTTCCGTCTTTTCATCATGGATGCATATTTTTGTTTACATTCCTCAGAACAATAAGTCTCTGAAACAGGTATTGCCTTACCACAGATTTGACAATGGGAATGGGGTGGGATTTGTTCAGTCATCTCCATCACAGCGGGGATACCAGGTTTCTGTTAAATAATCTTTGCTATTCATCTAGAAAAACAAGGTGGCCATCTTCAACTGCTATCCTAACAAGTGCATGCACGGGTATATTAGTTTCTTTTGTGATTTTTTCTGCATTGGTTCCCTTATCAATAGCAACAAAAACGGCTTTGACTTTCACACCCATATCTTTTAAGGTATGTAGGACTGCTCGTAGGGTGCCACCAGTACTGAGTACATCATCTACGATGATCACATTATCATCAGAACTTAGGCCATTAATGGATAATGTGGATGTTGAATATCCGGTGACTTGTTGCACTATTTTTTCTTCAGTGAGCTCATATGATCGTTTTCGAATGATGGTAAAGGGAATGTTCATTTTCAGCGATAGTACTGATGCTAATGGTATACCCATGGCCTCCATGGTCACGATTTTATCAAATGGCTGTTTTGATTTGATAAGAGAAAACAGTTCATTTGTGACTTCATCAAGTAATGCAGGTGATATTTCTGGGATGCCATCAGTGATGGGATGAATCACATAGGAATATTCTCCTTTTTTAACGATCGGTGCTTCTGTTAATGATTTTTTTAATAATGCTTTACTCATAGTTCCCCCACATCCTTACATGTTTTTTGTAATTGTGGTATGAATTCATCAATAATCGATTTTGTTATGTTTGGTTTAAGCACTAATCGAATGGCAGAGAGATGATTCATTTTATTGACTTTCCAACCTTTTTGGGTAAGATTTTCATCAATGTCATCGACATGTTGGAGTTTAATGGCAAGTATATTTAATGGCGGATGTTCATAAACAAGTGGTAAACCGATTTCTTGAATGCGTTTTTTGGCATAGTCAGTTAAATTCATGCATTGCTGCATAATTTGTTGATATCCTTTTTTACCTAGGTATTGAGTAACAGCATAAGCTGCTGCAACAGGCCCACCGGAGCGGGTACCAAGTATTCCAGGCTGTTTTTCACTACTGACACAGCGTGATTCAACACTTATTTCTTCAAGCCATGATGAATCACGGATAACAAGGGTTCCCACAGGAATCGCAGCATATCCCATTTTATGGGCATCTAGGCAAATCGAGCTGACATCGTTTACGGTAAAATCAAAGCGGGGAAGATCATAACCAAGGGATTGAAGAAAGGGAATAATAAATCCACCATAGGCAGCATCAACATGTAAAAAAATGTGTTCCTCCTGGCAAATTTCACCTATTTCTTTGATAGGATCAATGACACCAAGATCTGTTGAACCAGCGATTCCAAGAACCGCAGCGGTTTCTGAGCTTATTTCTTTTCGAAGTTTTGATAAATCAACTGTATAATCCTGAGTTAAAGGAATGCTTTTAATGTTCATATCCATGAGTGAAGCGATTTTTTGAAAGGAAAAATGAGCAGAGGCAGGAACGATGATTTCTTTTTTATGGGTGAGTTGTTTGGCTATCCACATCGCTGAAATGTTTCCTTCGGTTCCTCCACTAACGATATGTCCTTGACCAGAAGATGGTGTATGTAAGAGATTCTTGATGAATGAAAGGAGTTTTTGTTCTATTTGTTTGGTTCCTGGAAAGAGAGCGGGGTCACCAAGATTGGTTTCCAAAAAGGAAGTATATGCTCTAACAGCAATAGGATGAGGCTGATTACACATGGATCCAAGGATATGACCATCTGAAAAACTAAAATCCATTTGTTTATAGGATTCTAGTTCGCTGAGTATGCGGTTAACTTTTTTTTCGTTTATTTTTTCATTCATCGTTGGGAACTTGAAAGAAAAAAGACCACAAAAAGATTTGCCTGTTCTTTTGAATAATTACCATCACATTTTAATACCCGAATATCTATTTTGATTACATGATGGAAAAAGAATCTAAGGTTGAGGCTGAGGAGGTTACATCTTTTCTAAAGCTTCCGGTTTATACACGTGATGGGAACTATATTGGTCATGTGAGAAATGTATTTCTTGACATGGATGAAAAACGAGTGAATAGCCTTTTAGTTACCAATACCAACCCGGCTATGATAGAGGGTGCCGTTGATGTTGCTGTCCCTTATCGTTGGGTGAATGCTGTTGGTGATATCATTATTCTTTCCCATTTTCCAAATCGGGTAACCACTCAAAAAAAGGAAGAACCAACAGAGCAATCTGACGATTTGGAAGTAGACATGATCGGTTAATACCGGTTTTTCTTATGGCTCAAAGAACAGATGTTGCTTCATAAAGCGATGTTGCAGTAGTGATACCGCTTTTCTAAAAATGAATAACATAACATTTTTATAATTAGATGAACATATATAACAGTATCACCAAAAAAAGAAATGTATAACAATATTTAAATATAAGTAAAGATAAACTTTGATATGCCACAAGATATATAAAATAGGGTGGTAAAATATATGACCAAAAAAATAAAATCCATCAGAGCAATTTTGATGTTAAGCATCTTACTCTTTAGTACCATGATAGCTGTTGCCCCTACTCCCTCTGCAGCAGGTCCATTGGGATTTGTCAATTTGAACAGTTATGTTCGTGTTGATTGGTCCGCCAATCGAACAGAGGAACCCATTATCCCCCGTGGAGAAATGCGGCAAGTCGGTATTGATGTAACCTATGGAGTCACCTATGGATCAATCATTCCCTTTATCACAAAAACACTAATGAACATCTATCAGGGAAGACAAGCAAACATTAAAATGGAAATCTTGGAAACACCAGAGTGGTGCACTGCGACACTAAAATCAGGTACATTAACTACCCAGGTTTCAATGGAGGAAAACACCATTCAAACGGTGCTTACTATCCAGGTCGATGAAGATGCACCTGCCTATGGCGCAGGATATATTAGACTAAAAGTATCCATTGGTCAAATCTCAATGATCGATGGATATAGCAAGGAATTTGATTTAACGTTTACTCCTGAATATCTTCCATTAGTTGATGCAAATGTTGATGGTCAGACCAGTTTGAATATTGGTCCACTTGATTCCGCGGTATTTCCGATCAATATAAAGAATCTGGGTAATGCTCGAACAACGGTATTCCTTGATGTTGATCCACCTAACAATTGGATTGCGGTAGTAACTAACCAAGTCACTATTCCTTATGGCTCAAACGCAACAGCATATTTAACGGTGAAACCACCAAAGGAATTCGGCTGGCATTATGATAGAGAACAGATTAAGATTTCTGTTACACCTGCAAGAGCTGAAAATATTCAACAACAGGGTGAAACAACCTTTATTACGGTGATGGTTGAAAGCCGTGGTTTTTCTACTCCAGGTTTTGAATCAATCGCATTCATTGGTGCACTGATGATAGCACTCTTATTTGTTCGGAGAAGAAAAAGAAAAGAACAGTAAGCTAAGAAGTTGCTTGTAATAAAGAATTATTTCCTTTATCAATAAATCAGCAAATCAAAAAAACCAAAAATAGAGGACATATGTGATCACATATGATGCAATATCTCTCTTTTGGGGGCAAGAATGATGCATCTAAAAATGACGTCGAAATGTTCAATTGTCTTTGTCACATTCATATTGCTTTCCACTATTTTTTTCCAGTTTCCCGTTTCAACTGCGGTTGCTGAGGAAACCGATGAAAAAACTGCTTCTGAAAGAGTATTAGAACAAATCGGTGTCCTTCTTGCAAATAATGTGTATTCTTTTTTTTCTTTTGGTGCACCAGCTCTTGTCGTTGATCCCGCATATGTTGAAATCGGTTATAATGAAAGTGTTTCCTTTGATATTGGTCTTATTGATTTGAAAAGCGAGGAATTCAAGGATGATCCCTTGCAAAAGATCATGTCCAGTGAATCATTAACCTTTGAAATTTTAGAGTATCCAAGTGATAATGTTGATAAAAAATGGCGTATTGTCTTTGATCCACCTGAAGTCAATTTTGAGGAGGGAAATAAAAGAAAAACAACAGCAACATTATCATTAAGTTCACCACCTGTGGGCGGGCAACCGATTCAAAGCGGTGAGCTCATCGTTCAAATCAATAGAAACAGGGCATATAAGGATCTTTGGCATTATGGATTCATGTGGTTTCTTTTTGCATTCATTGGTGGTTGGGGTAAACTCAGCGGACAGGTTGATATCGGAACACCCACAGTAAAAGTCCTAGTCAAAGTCAAACCATATCATGAGGCTATCATTGAGGTTCCAGAATTAATAAAATTGCAGCCGAATCAGATTGAAACACTACCTATTGATATTACTAATCTTGGCAACTATAAAGATACTATTGCGTTTCGTATCGTAAGTGAAAACGAGGGCATTATTCTCTCAGATCCTATTGATACCACGTTGCAACCTGGTGAAACAAAACAGACCTTGCTTGGTATTGGTGTTGATCCTACATTGATTGATACGGGTACTATTCATGAAATTGAAATAAAAGCGTATTCGTTGGACAACCCAAATAAGACACTTGCCTCAAGAACTGTTCTTCTAGAAACACGTGGTTTTTATGTTTCCGAGGGAAATATGGCTGGATTCATCGCTCCATTTCTTCTTCTAGTTCTTCTCATCATTTTTCTGTTATTCAGAAGAAAGAAAAACATTGAAAAAATAGCTAGAAAACCTGAGAAACCTTGGAAGCTACCCAAGGAAGAAAAATATTTAGAAAAACTTAAAGAAAAGGATAAAAAACAATATCAAAAGATAATGCAGCAGATGAAAGATGAATATCAGTCTGCATTGTTATGGTATAAACATTATGTTCAGGCAATTAAAGCAAAGAAAAGAAAAAGTGAAAATAGTTTCATTCAAAATATCATCATTTTTGTTTCAAACATCAAAAAACGATTCATTACCTTTGTTTCTCAGATGAAAAAGAAAGTAACAAGTTCTATTAAAACAAAACCAGATGAAAAAATTGAAAAAGAAAAACAATCAGACAAAAAACCAATAAACGATCAGAAAAAACCAGTGAAAAAATTATCGTTACCAAAGATTCCGAAATCAACGTTTCATCGTTCTAAAGAAAAGAAAAAAGAAACAATTCCTGAAAAAAGAGAAGAGAACAAGCAATTAAAAACTGAGAAAAAACAAAAAAGTCAGCCTCCACAAAAACCAAAAAAGAAAACAACTGCATCATCTAAAAAACAACAACTGCTTAATAAAATCAAAAAGCAACAAAAGAAACAACAGCAAAAAGTAAGAGGTGCTTAAAGATGAACAACCGTAAAATAAAATGGTGGTCAATGGGTTGTATATTCCTCTTTATGATGAGTCTGTTTTTTGTTGTGTTCTCACCTAGTATTGCTGCTGATGGAAATTTTGAGATAAAACTGTATAGTCGTATTGATGTTAGTTGGAATATCAAGGAAGCTCAAAAACCTATTATTCCCCGAAATGAAGTAAAAATTCTGAATCTGAGTGTATTATACACCGTGGATACTGGTGATTACATTGCTGATGGAATGTATGATGAATGGAGCACGTTGGTGAAACAAAAGACTGGTGAGCCAACTGTTGTAAAAATTAAGTTAAATGTGATTAGTTCTTCTTCTTGGTGTTCAGCGGCATTAAAATCAAATGTGGTTTTTACGAATTTTTCCAAAAATCAAAAAACTACAGCACCATTATATCTTACCCTTGATGAAGATGCACCAGCCTATGGCGCTGGTTATATCAATATTGAGGCGTCCATTGGAACGATACCTGGAACACCCATAAAAGGATATAAGAAAACCTTTAATCTATCGTTTATCCCCACGTATTTTCCTTTTGTGAGCATTAATCTACCTGATGTTAACACCATTGAAGTAAATCCTATGCAACAAGCAGTTTTTCCAATTGACATTGAAAACCTAGGAAATGCACGTACAAAAGTCTTTTTAGAAGTGGTGAATCTTCCAGATGATTGGATCGGTGTTGTCACAAATGAACTTACCTTAGAAGAAACACTTGGTTCAACAGATACCGCATATCTCAGTATTCAACCACCGAAAAACTTTGGTTATTATGATGAAAAAGAAATCATCCAAGTAGCAGTTACTCCAGCCCGAGCTGAAAATATTAGTGACCGTGGAGATACTATTTATACCACATTTATTGTGAAAAGCAAGGGTGTTGCCACCCCTGGTTTTGAAGCGGAACTGTTGATCTCTGCATTCATCCTTATTGGTATTGGATTATATCTTAGAAGGCACATAAAATAATATATAAACCAATCGTTATCAATTTTTATTTTGCTGAATTGGCAACAGAATAACCATTGAAACTTTCACTTATTTATAGCTGTATAAAACAAGTTTAAACTATATTTCCTTCTTGAAAAGAATTTTCCCCTAACAAGAAAATATCAATGATTCTACCAATTTCCAGTATAAATTGTTATATCTAAAGGATGGCCATTTGTTATATCAATCAATGGGTTAGTTCTAGGATAATTCTCATACAGATGCGTCCAAAATGGTGTGGTATATGTCCAATAAATTGAAAAAACAGTATCTGTATCCATAGGTGCCTTATTAGTAATCGAAATGTTAATAGAAAAATTATAAATAAGACCATCCCTTGGAGTAACAATTGGATCTGCGGGTAACATTATATTTAACCAATCATCATCTTTTGCTTGGCCCTGGACCTTTATAAATGAGGTGATTACTTTCCATCTCTTAAATCCTGTCTCTTCTGAGGCATTATGGTAACCCTTTATCGTATATGTCATTCCAGGTTTTAATAAATCAGTCTCATATTTTTCGTGTATATAAAAATTAAATGGACCATCTGAGTAAAAGTTAAACGGGCGATCAGTATTATTTACTGTAACATTAATCTTAAAAATTTTTGATTGATTATTATCATCATAACTCTTTGCCGATATTGTAAGATTACCATTTTTCATTTTTTTAGTATTCCAATTTAATTTCCAAATGGTTTTCGTAGCAATATTTTCAGTTGTAGCATTAAACCATTGGCCCGCTTCATTGAATTGAACTTTGACCTGCTTTATATCACCAAATTCAGAGTACGCATCTCCAGTAATAGTAACAATTCCCGATAAATTTTTTTCTTCAGGAAATGGGTTGTTGATTGACACGGTAGGTTCAGTATCGTTTGGAGGCCTAGTATCAATTATTTGGATCCCATTTTTTTTAATCACTAATGAACCATCACCATTTATACACCTAAATGAAAAATTATATAATCCTACTGGCATATTATAGACATTTAGAAAATAGTCCCAATTATCAGTTCCATTTACTGGCTTCCAATCAAGGTTATTATTAGTTTTCATTTGGACTGAGTTAATCCCTTCAATTTTTAAATAGGGTATCCATTTATTTTGGTATGATGCTGTACCTTTTATCACAAAAGTTTCGTAAAAATTTTTATCAATAATCATATCATCATAAACATTTGTAACCTCAATATTCATTTCATTTTGAAATAATAGTAGATATAAAAATAGTATAAAAACAAATAGGGAAATTAACGATGTGAAAACCTGAATTTTTTTGTTCCACATCCTATGCATTAATGAGGCTTGTAAAATTTTGTCTTTAACACCATCTAAATCATAATAGATTTCTTGAGAAAAATGAAAGCCTTGTTTTTTTAGATTGTCTAATCTCCGTTTACAATCTGAAATCCTTCTTCTAACTTTGAAAACATTTAATTTTCTTTTTTTCATGGTACCAATATTATTCGGTTGGTTATTTTATTCACATGATTTTCTCAAGATCCTTTAGAAATATATCCATATTTTTGTAGCGATCTTTCTTGTTTCTAGCGAGACAATTTAGTAGTATATGTGAAACATCCTCTATTGATTCATCTTCTGAGATTATTTTTTTGATGTTTGTGGTGGTGATATTCTTTCCATATTCTGCAAAATCATTACCCGAGAATGGAATGCCACCGGTGAGGAGATGATATAATAAAACACCAAGTTGCCAGATATCTGTTTTGACATCTCTTTTTCCATATTTTGTTGAAAATTGTTCTGGTGCAGCAAAGGGAAGTGATATACCAATGGTTGTTGTGCCCTGTAGGGTGAGTAATCTACTTAATCCCCAGTCGGTTATTTTTGGGATATCGTTTTTTAAGAGGATGTTTTGTGGTTTTAAATCAAAATGAGCGATATTGTTTTTATGAGCATATTGTAGTCCTTTAGCAACACCATGGATATAGTGGAGAGCAAGATTGAATTGTACTGGTTTTTTGATATCCTCCAGGCAAGAATCGCACCATTCCATTTCGATGTAAGGAACTGGAAGGATGTTGTATTGGTATATTTTGACAATGTTTTGATGTTTGAGTGATACCCAGTTGTTTAATTCTCGAAGGAATGATTTTCCAATGCTTGCATCTTTTTTGATCGGGATTTTAACAGCGACAACACGATCTTTCTTGATGTTCCTCGCCTTGTATACTCTAGAAAATCCCCCGGTTCCGATGAGGTATTCATCGGTATATTGTGTTAATTCCCGTGGAAAACAGATTCGATTTCTATCTTTTATATGGTTTTTAATGTTGTTCACAAGGATTCTTGCTTGCTGAATTGTTTTCGGTGATGAGATTAAAATTTTAAAATCTCTTTCTTTTTCCTTTGTGATCAAATCTTGAGGTAATTGGTTAAACTGTTTTTCAAGTCGTTGCTTTTCATGAGCATATTGTCGTATATTTGCTTTTAATCTGTTGAGGAGAGACTCCACTTTATCGGTTGATTCTAAATCATGTAAATGGTTTTTTATCTCCTGTTTTTCTTGATCAAATCCATAAGCATCTAGATGATATAATTCCTCATTAACATCATTTAGGTAATAACTGGTCTGTTCATATTCTCTTATCTTTTTCTCAATATCAGATAATTGCCGTTGATAATCAATATTTTTTAAATCAACCAGACTATTTTCCCCCAAGCGAATTCTATTTATTCTCCTCCGTTTGATTGATATTTATTAACATGGTATCGATTTAATAACTTTTCGCAGAATAATTTATGTTTTAATATAATAATTCAACAAAGTTTGCATAGAAAAAAAGCGATAAAGGGAATATCTAAAAAAGGTTTACTCCTATTACCATAACAAAATCTAGTCCGTATGAGGGAACAATGACTGAATCATCACTGTATGTAATCGATCAGATATTACATAACGAATCGTATTCGTTTGAATCCTTATACCAACATCTAAAAGATAACCCTAGTGAGATTACTGTTTTTAAAAAAGCACTCGTTTTAGATGCTGAAAGCGAGAAACATGAACTAATTATCAAATATATTCAAAAACAACCACTTGAAAATAGAAAAGAATTATTTGAGGAAATATGTAAGATTTACAGAAAACCATTTCTCACCCATCGAAATTCTTTATCTAGAGTGCTTATTGTCAATCAAGAGGTTTTTCTTCATATAATCAAAAATGATAAACGGTTTTTCCTTGATGGGCCTGAAAGAACCTCGGTTAATGTCATAGAAGAAACACTTCACCATTATTTAAGCACCTTTTTTCCTAAATATTTTACACAGGAAAAAAATGTTCGAAAGAAAGAAATCTATGATGCACTAATGATTCTTGAGGATGAATCAAATCCACCCTTGATCACCACCACCAAATTACGACCTGGAACTGGAGCGGGAAAAAGAAGAAGGAAACGGTATTGTTTAACGGATGATGGTTTTCATGAAATCATTCCGATTGTTATCACCGTTCTTCGTGATGAACTTGAAAACCTTTCCATGCAAATATAAAAGATTTTTCTCTAAAAAAGAGAAAAATCATTCCTGCAATGGAAATTCATAAATAACGTTAATGAGGTGTAGATTGTATGAGCAAAAATAACGATCACTATGAAACTGATGAATCAAATTATTTTCAAATGATAAAAAACAATGTTACCCCACTTGATTTGTTCATAATTTCCAAATTAAATGAAGGAATATTAATTGATGAAATCGCTGAATTAGTGCAAAAAGAATTCGATATCCAAAATCCTAAAAAAACAATAGAAAAACGATTTAACGAGTTATTATCTGAGGATAAACCAGAGAAAAGAATAATCCAGACCGCATCACCACAATATGTTGTTGATCCTACAAAATTATTCAACAACATTTCACTAGTGTTTATCAAAGCCAGTGTGGATTCATCTGAAAAAAAGAATTTAGATATAGGGATAAAAAACGTTTTTGAGACTATTGTCAATCTCAATAATAAACCTCGTTTCGGTAAACCAATGAAACAATTATTTACGATCACTGGTTGGATGTATGATTTTTTTGGAATCATCTATGAAAACAACATTGATAGATTCCATTCATTTAGGAATCATCTTCTCAATGAAGGAATTGCAGAAACAGTGGATATTATACCAATAGACATGGGAAGAGGATTTCTTTTTAATCCAATTGCTTCTCCGGATTATAAAAATTATAAACAATTCCTTGTTCATTATCATCATCGTATGAATCTTATGATCAATGAACTGACAAAAAATGATGTAAAATCAACAAAGACCATGAGATTTTTTGATAAAGATGAATATGGATTACATGTTACATCTGGAAAAAATAAAGGAGAGATTTATCCTGTTGATGTAGCAGAGCTAAAGATTGGGAGGTATCAAGATAACGATATCATTTTACAGGATATTTCTGTTTCTCGGAGACATGCAGTGATATCAAAGGTTGGTAATAAACATATTTTCAAAGATAAAAGTACAAATGGAAGCTATGTTAACGATACAAAAATTATTTATGATGAAATTGAGTTAAATGATGGCGATATTATCAAAATTGGAGAAAATACGTTTCAATTCAAAAATCTGGGAAAGATGAAAAAAAATTGATAGATCTGGATTTTCTCCTACATCCAGTGTCTAGGAGAAGAAATCTTTTCCAAAAAAAGATGGTGAGTTACAATAATAGGATTGAATTACGATTTGTTCAAATTAAGCCATCCTTAAGAAGAGTTGAAGTAGATCATGGAGCACGTTACTCTGCAGGCTTATGGTTGCACAGATATCGGTAAAAATCGTTTGAGAAATGAAGATTACATTGATATGAACGATTTTTCATTTGTACTAGCTGATGGTATGGGGGGACATAATGCTGGAGACATTGCAAGTAAATCAGCGGTGAATAGTTTCCTGAAATATATAGATGAGATTAATGATTTTAAATTCTATGAATCATCCAATGAAACAAAGGTTCAACAG
>CAZVKY010000011.1:0-33233 GCA_964627915.1 uncultured Thermoplasmatales archaeon | reverse complement strand
CGGCGCGGCCGGGAAGGTGGGCATCGACGCCACCCGCAAGTGGCCCGAGGAGGTCAAGTCATTTTTTCAGCTGTTGTTCTTGTATCATCTGGATCATCAATGAATTCAGCACTCGGGCCAAGAAGTATATTTCCCTCAATCGTTGGCGTAATATGAACACCAAGACATCCTTTACCTTTATCCGGGACAGGATATATCATCGAAGTAATCAAATCACTGTTTTTTTTATCTAACACAAGATATTCTCCCCTACAAGGATACACCTCAAAATCAGGTTCTTCAAGCATTGACACAACTTCTCTACAATGTATCCCAGCAGCATTAATGAGAAGATCAGATTGAATAACACCATTATTTGTTTTAATGAAAAAATGATCGTTCTTTTTTTCTATATCAACAACTTTAGTTTCAAGGAAAAAGGAAACACCATTTATTGCAGCATTCTCTGCAAAAGCAATTGTACATTCATAGGGAAGAACGATTCCCGCGGTAGGAACCCACAATCCTGCATGACATACCACCGTTGGTTCTTTTTTATTCACCATTGACTTATCATGAAATTCCAAGCCTGGGACATTATTTTTCATTCCAACTTTTTTTAGTATTTCCAATTCTTTTATTTCACCCTCATTTTTTGCAATAACATATTTTCCAACCATCCCGTATGAAAAACCAAGTTTGTCAGCAAGCTTTTTCATCCTTTGATTACCGTCAACACAGAAACGAGCTTTCAAAGAATTCGGTCGAGAGTTAATCCCACTGTGAACAACACCACTATTTGCCTTGCTTGCCCCTGAAGCAACATCAGATCCTTGTTCAATGACAACCACGTCAACATCAAATTTCGAAAGTTCAAAGGCAATAGCAGATCCAATAACACCCCCACCGATAATTGCAACATGGTACTGTTTCATTAAAGCGCGCAATATAAGTAAATGTATAAATATATTAGGTGATTTGACGTTTCCTCAACTTAACACAATAACATACTCTGAGGTAGATACATGGATGTTGAAATACCATACGGAAAAAAAAGCATTACAGTCTCAACAACTGAACCTGTTGAAATCCTTTTTCCAAAAAAAATACAAACACTCAATGAAAACAAAATCATAAAGGAAGCATTGGATCATCCAATTGAAAAAGAACCATTTGACCATTTCGCACAACATTCAGAGAAACTTTTAGTCATTGTCAATGATGCCACAAGACCAACGCCAACAGCAAAAATCATAGAATATCTATCTCCAATTCTATCGTCACATCCCCATGTTACCTTTCTTATTGCAACGGGCGTACATCGACCACCTACCGATGAAGAATTAGAATTCATTTTTGGAAAACAATATGAAACATTTAAAAATCAGATTATCGCGCATGATGCTCGCAATGATGAGGAAATGGTGTATCTTGGAAGATCAAAGAATGGAACGGAGATGTATATGAATAAACTCGTTGCAGAATATGAAAATGTTCTTGTCATCGGAAGTGTGGAACCACATTACTTTGCAGGATACACCGGTGGACGAAAATCATTTCTCCCAGGTGTAGCCTCATTTAAAACCATTGAAATGAACCATAAACTCGCTCTCAGTGATGAGGCTCGTTCACTTTGCCTTGAAGGAAACCCAGTCCATGAAGATATGGTTGATGCTATGAATGTATTAAAGGACATCAATGTCTTTTCAATACAAACCATTTTAACAGGAGATCACAGAGTCTATGCAGCGACCGCAGGTGAGTTACATGCATCATTTGATGCCGCTATTGACTATGCAAACCAGATTTTTTGCGTTCCATTACAACAAAAAGGAAACATTGTCATCACCGCAGCACCGTATCCTATGGATGTTGATCTTTATCAATCTCAGAAAGCATTGGATAATGGAAAACTTGCATTAGATGATGATGGAATCATTATTCTTGTTTCAAAATGTCGAACCGGCGTAGGAGAAGATGCATTTCTTGATCTATTGGGATCAAAACCATCATGTCATGCAGTCCTTGAAAAACTCGGCGCAGAATATAAATTAGGATACCATAAAGCCGCAAAGATGGCACAAATTGGCACTCGGGCTGAGATGTGGGCAGTGACCGATTTAGATGAAACAATCATTAAAAAAGCACAACTGAAACCCCATCAGGACATACAAAAAGCATTAGATGATGCAATTAAAGCAATCAAGGAAAAAGGAAAACAACCCAGAATCATTGTCATGCCATATGGAAGTTTAACGATTCCATTTTATAAGGAGGAATAATCAAATGGATTTTCAATGGACCGAGGAACAACAGTTATGGAGAAAAACGGTTCGGGAATTTGCAAAAAAACAGATCACACCAAAGGTTCGAGAAAATGATACCACCGGTCACATTCCAAAAACAGTCATAAAAAAAATGGGTGAATTAGGTCTTCTTGCCCCAACAGTTTCAACAGAATATGGTGGAGCAAATCTTGATTGGACGATGGCCTGTATCGCTGCTGAAGAACTCGGCCGAGCTGATATCAGTCTTGCCATTCCAGTATTATATCTAGTAGAAGCATCGTGGGGGTTCATCCTTGATCGATATGGGACAGAGAAAGCAAAAGAAGAATATCTTCCAAGAATAACTTCAGGGGATGGTTTTTGTGGTATTGCGGTTACCGAACCTGAAGGAGGATCAGACATTGTTGGGGCTTCCAAAACCAGGGCAGAGAAAAAAAACAACACTTGGATGCTTAATGGTGAGAAAATGTTTATCAGCGGTATCACGGAATCTCTAAACTGGGGTGGAGTCCATCTTACTCTTGCTCGCACTGATGCTTCGAAAGGTCATAAAGGATTCAGTTTTTTTGCCGTCCCTCTCACAGATAGATGTGAAATCGAGACGACACTGCTTGAGGATATGGGACGTATGGGCATTTCAACCGGAGGGTTTACCATGAAGGATTTACCATTACCAAGCGAATATCTCATTGGAAAAGAAAACAGTGGTTTTTATTACGCGATGGAGGGTTTTTCCGCTGCTCGAACCCTCATTGGAGCGAGCTGTGTCGGTGCCGCAGAAGCAGCACTCGACCTCGGAATAGATCATATCAAACATCGGAAATCATTCGGCAGACCAATCGCTCGTTTTGAAGGAATTCAATTCCCGCTTGCTGAGCACTATGGAAATATTGAAAGTGACAAGCTCCTGACCTATCGAGCCGCTTGGATAATGAATCAAATGTATCAGAACAATGGGTTTGATCATCATGATGTCGCATTAGCTGCGGCGCTAAGTAAACTTCGATCTCCCGTTCATGCATTTCAATTGATGAATGAAGTAGCAGATTGGCTTGGAGCAACCGGTTATACAAAAGAATGCCCCATTGAAATGGGCATCAGAGGAATTCGATCATACTCCATCGGTGCAGAGGGAACGATGAACATCATGAAAATCATCATTGCTCGAGAGCTACTCGGAAAAGAGTTCTTACCATATAAATAAAATTAATAATAGCAAACTGGTATAAGATTTCAGGTTTTCTTAACATAGACTGTTTGCCTATTGACAAACTCCTTGATACCATCGGATGAAAGCTCTCTCCCAAAACCAGATTTTTTAATACCACCAAACGGAAGTCTAGGATCAGATTTTACGATGTTATTAATAAAAATGTTTCCTGCTTCAATGTCTTTGCTCAGCCTTTCTGCTTTTTCAACATCTTTTGTCCATATACTTGCACCAAGACCAAAACAGGTATCATTTGCAATATCTATTGCTTCTTTTTCATCGTTAACCTTTATCATCGCTACAACTGGCCCAAAGGTTTCTTCAGCATACACCGGCATTTCCTTTTTCACATTGGTTAACACCGTTGGTTGATAAAAAAACCCAGGCATATCTAGTTTCTTCCCGCCAACTAATACCGTTGCTCCCATTTCAACCGATGTTTTCACTTGCCGGGCAAGTTGATCAACACCTTCCTTTGTGGCAAGAGGCCCGATATCCACCGTCTCATCCAAAGGATCACCAACACGTAATTGACTGATCTTTTCTGTCAATAATTCCTGAAAACTGTCAAAAACACGCTCTAACACAATGAATCGTTTCGCAGCGATACAACTCTGACCGGTATTCATCATTCTTGCTTTCACTGCCATATCAACGGTATGATCAAGATCTGCATCATCAAAAACAATAAATGGATCACTGCCACCAAGTTCAAGCACGGTTTTTTTAATGGTCTTACCCGTTCTCTCAGCGGTTTTCATTCCTGCTTCATTACTTCCAGTAAGTGATACCCCAGCTATTCTATCATCTTCAAT
Source organism: uncultured Thermoplasmatales archaeon (assembly GCA_964627915.1). Taxonomy (GTDB): domain Archaea; phylum Thermoplasmatota; class E2; order DHVEG-1; family DHVEG-1; genus EX4572-165. The sequence goes on along the minus strand of CAZVKY010000011.1, from coordinate 28,941 downwards.
GATTTGAGACATGTTATCAGACCGAATCAAAAGGGTTTGAAATTCATTTCCTTTAAACCCTGCTTTTCTAAAAACTTCTTCAAGAACAAGCGCACATTGAGAAACATTCGATGAGTGTTTCAACAGCACCGTGTTTCCTGCTACTAGAGATGGTACCGCCCAACGAAACACCTGCCAAAATGGAAAATTCCACGGCATAATCCCAAGGATAGCCCCAAGTGGAATATATTGAACAAAACTAGAATCAGCATCAGTCTTTATTATGTCTTTTTTCAAAAATGACCGGGCATTCTCTGCATAGAAATCACAAACCCATGCACATTTTTCAACTTCAGATTCTGCTTGTCGAATGGGTTTACCCATTTCAAGGCTCATCGTCTTAGCATAATTGTTTTTATTCTCTCTCAGAATCCTTGCAGTGTTTTTCAAAAGAATACTTTTCTTTTCAATAGAAATATGTTTCCAATAATCAAACGCATGCATACTTCTTTTTATTTTATCTTCAAGATCTTTTTGACTATCTTCATCAAATTCCTTTAATATCTTTCCATTGAAAGGGTTAATCGATGTCAATACCATCTTAGCACAACCATCATTTCATTATTATTTTTTAGATATCATTATCTCAGGATCAATAGTTACCTCAGTCTTTATACAATTACTAATCAAACATGCACGTTTTACTTTTTTTAGTATTTTTTCAACTTGTTCATAATCCTCCTCATCACAGAGTTCAACCTTCATTCTAACCTCTATCAAACTAAACTGAAAAACACCACCCGTCAATTCCACCGTTCCCTCAGCCTTGCTTTTATACGATTTAATGGAAATATCTTCTTTTTTTATATACCATAAAAAAGTGGTAAGCATACAGACTTCAACTGAAGCAACAAAAAGATCCTCAGGTGACCATATCCCAGGATGACCACCAAACTCAGGAGGACAAGCAACAGCGATATCTGGTTTATTTTCCGATCTCATTATCCCTTTTCTTTCTGAGCTCCATTCAAGATTCGTCTGATATGTATATTTTATCGGTTCTCCTTTCATACTCAAATTCCTCAATAACAGTATTGTTAATTTCTTTGTCAAAAACGTGCATCTATTCTCAGCATAAAAATCCTTCAAGCATAACTCAAACAACATATTTTTTTGATCCTGCTTATTCCAATAGGATTGATTTAATAAACCCTCTCTTTATTTCCATACTTGACATTTCATTGAAACAAATAACCATAATTAGTGTGATCACCATGAACAAGGATACAATCATTACCGGCATGATACAATTAATCAAAAAAGCAGAAACTGAACTTCCAAAAGATGTAATCGATGCATTAGAAAATGCATCATCCAAAGAAGAAGGAATTGCAAAGGTTCAACTAGAAACAATTCTAAAAAATGTTGAATTGGCAAAAACATCTCAACGACCCATGTGTCAGGATACCGGGATACAGACGTTTTTTGTAGAAGTTGGTATTGATTTTCCATACATAACAGAAATCAAACAGTGGATAACTGATGCCGTTCAACAAGCAACAGAACAAATCCCTCTTCGACCTAACACCGTTGATCCCTTTACAGGAAAAAACCATGGCGACAACACCGGAAATTTCATCCCTTATATCACCTGGGATTTTAAAAAAGGAGACGCCGTGACCATCACTGCCTTTCCGAAAGGTGGGGGAAGTGAAAATATGAGTAAACTCGGCATGTTAAAACCCGGTGTTAGCATAGAAGGAGTGAAAAAATTTGTTGTTGAAGAAATGCAACATGCAGCGGGTAACCCCTGTCCTCCCACAGTAGTTGGCATCGGTATCGGTGGAGGAGCCGATCTTGCTCTGAAACTCGGAAAAAAAGCATTACTCAGACCAGTAGGCAAACGTCATGAGGATAACCAAATCGCAGACCTTGAAAAAGAACTGATGAAAATCATCAATCACAGTGGCATCGGACCAATGGGTCTTGGTGGAAAAACAACCGTTCTTGATGTGCACATCGAAAAAGCACATCGACATCCAGCAAGTTTACCTGTGGGGCTAGTGGTTCAATGCTGGGCTGATCGTCGTGCTCAGATGATCATTCAACCAGATGGGTCCTGGGAGGTGATGTAAGCATGCAATATCATATTCAGTTACCCGTTGAAAAAGAAAAAATAAAACAATTACACACCGGTGATGTATTATATGTAACCGGCGAGATCTTCACTGCAAGAGATGAAGCACACCATAAAATGCTTGCTCTAGAAAAGGACAAGCTTTCATTTGATCCTTCAACCATGGCATTATTTCATTGTGGACCACTGGTAAAAAAAGATGAAACAGGGAAATGGCAGGCGATCTCAGCAGGGCCAACGACAAGCAGCAGAATGGAGATCTTCGAAGATTCATTCTTGGAAAAATATAAGGTTCCTATCATCATAGGAAAAGGTGGAATGGGAAAAAAGACACTGCAGGCATTACAGGACCACAGCTGTGTATATACTGCCTATACCGGAGGAGCAGGAGCACTGGCGGCAGATCGGATCACAGAAGTAACCGCGGTACACTGGCTTGAAGAACTCGGTATGCCAGAAGCAGTCTGGATCTTTAAAGTTGAAGAATTCGGTCCATTAGTCGTTGCCATGGATGCACATGGTGATACGGTCTACCGTTAAAACAGTGTGAACGCAATCACATCTATGCTTTCTTTTTTTCCGCATCCTCAATTTCCTTTTTCAGCCAGGATTTCACCGCATCGCCATGGTACAGATTGTTCAAATCCTCATCAAGATCTGATGGGTCGACCTTCATAATCCATCCATCTTCATAGGGGCTTTTATTGATCAAGGTACTATCATCTTCAAGGTCCTCATTGACTTCAACGATTTCTCCAGAAACAGGGGTGACAAATTTTCCGACCCATTTCGCCGATTGGATTTTACCAACCGTTTCACCACGTTCTACATCATCACCTTCAAATGGTAAATCGACATAGGTGGTATCACCAGCACTTTTTTGATAGAAATCATTCATCCCAACCGTGACCGTTCCATCAGATTCAACGCGTACCCATGCATGATCATCATGGTAATATAATTCATCAGGCAAATCATAATCATCTATTTTAACCATTTTTTTCCACCTTAACTCCGTTTCATGTGCAAATCAATATTTTCCAACAACTTATTAACCTTCTGTTCACCAATGCATACCTGAACGATCTACTGTATTAGTTCACTTCCATAACTGCTCTTTAATTAACGCGATATCTTCGCTGTTGGGTTGAAACGGATAATTTCTAATTTCTACACCAGGAGGACCATTTGCATATGGTCGATTACATGCAACGTTTCCCATATCATCCGGGCAACCACTGGTCATGAACGGTTTCCCACTGCAAATGATCTGATCAATGGTTTCATCATTTCGTCCAAAATCAACTAATCTATCCGATGAATCAAAACGAAAGTCATCCATTGAACTGATTCCTTCATCAATAAGATACCGAGCAAGCTGAATTCTTCGATAGTACCCAATCGATGGTTGCACATAATCAGCAAGCGCTGAATCCTTTTCCGGATAAAAAGAAAATAAATGCGTCCAACCACCGAGATCATAGGCTTTTTGCATGGTTGCTACCATCTCTTTTTCGGTTTCCCCCAGCCCAACAATTAAGTGAACCCCAACCTTTCGTTGACCAAACACATCGATTGCATCCTTATAACACGACCAGTATGTCTCCCATTGATGAGGTCCGTTCACACCCGCACCTCGAATATCAACAAAAAGATCAGGTGTTGAACAATCAACGGCAATACCGATCATATCCGCACCACTCTTTTTGAATTTATAAAGATGATCTTTTGTTAGAATTGTTGGCGATATAAGAAGAGAGACCGGGATATCAAGACGCGTGTGGAGTTTTTCAGTAATCGTTATCGTATCCTGAATTGCTTGTTTATTTGTAATCATGGAAACACAGACTCGCTTAATTTTTTCTTTTCTCATCGCAATCTGCTTTATAATATCATCAATATGATAAGTTGGCCATTCAACCCTGATAAAACTTTTATCAACATATCCACCGGGTCGTCTCATCGAAAGACCACAATACCCACAATTACCCATACATCCAGAAGAATATGTTAAAAGAAGGTTTATACAGGGTAGTTTTGCATCTCTGTAGAACCATCCATTTTTAAATCCAAGGGTCATTGCAGCAGCAAGACTTGTTCGAACATATTCAGGGCTTTCTTTTTTCATTTCTTTTCACCTTTCTCTTGATTCACAGAACAACATGTTTTATTCCATTGAATCGATAATTCATATGCTTTCGCTTTCATTATCGTTTCATCTGAAGGAAGCGCCATACGATTGATCCCACCATCCAATGCATAGAGCTCAATTGCAATATTTGATCTCTGCCGTGCACATCCTAAACTGAAAACCGTATCAGGTAATTTCAGCCTTGCGGTAGCGATTATATGAGCTATCCTTTCAGCACTAGGTGGAGTGACATCTTCCATTGCAGTTCCCTTCAGAGGCATCAGGCTCACAAAGGTCAACACATCTGGTTTTAATTGTTTCATTAATTCAATCGCCTGATATTCCCCACTGATTCTACCGTAATTCAACCCGATCACAATATGAGGGACAATTGGGATATCTGCCATTTTTAACGCATGAAGTGTTTCTTCAATCCGTTCAACACCAAAATCACAATGACTAATAGATCGAAAGGTATCATCATCACCAACAACATCAATCAATGCCTGGTCCACCCCTACATTTTTCAATTGTTTGGCCAGAGAAAGATCAATGATACCAGAATGAACAGAAATATGTAATCGCGTCTTTTCTTTAATGGTTTCAATGCCTTTGAGAACATCATTCCATGGAAGTGATCCATCTGCATTACTTCCTCCACTAATAAGACATCCTCTGCTTCCGTTTTTCTCTAGTCTCAGACATTTTTTTACGAGATCCTCAGCATCATTAACCGGTATCATGGATTCAAGGATTTTACCTTGACAATGATCGCATTGTAACGAACAGCGATCACCGGTGATGGATAGTGCCGGATAATCTCCCCAGCTTCCCTGATACCAAAACATCCCAGGATGATAAAATGTGATCTTTTTTCCAAAATGATCCCAGGAAAGAGATCTTGCTCGCTCCAGTAATAATTGTAATTCAGTTTTCATAATATTCCGGAAATCCAGGCCAACATCTTCTAATGATCATATCAAGCTTATCCCACTGTGATTCAAGATACCACCGTCTTTTTCTTGCTCGCAGCAATTCATCTTCAAAAATCAGACGCCATTTCTCATCATATTCATCTAACATAGAACACTGTTTTTGAATTGTCTCAGCAGCCATTTTCCCAAGAATTTTTCCACATATCGCTGCTTGCGGAACGCCTCCACCAGTGATGGGATGGGTCTGTCCTGCTGCATCACCGACGAGAGCCATCTTTTCATTCACACAATCCAAGGGCCCGCCCACAGGAATCAACCCACCAGTTCTGTATTGTGGGTTCTTTTTGATTATACCATCTTGATCTAATTCAGATAAAAAATCATCTAATAAATTCTTCAAGGAGGAACAAATCCAAGCGGGATGAGGTTTTATTCCTATTCCTACATGTGCATAGGATTTTTTGGGGAAAATCCAACCATACCCACCAAACCATTCCTTTCTGAAATAAATTTCAGTATGCTTCATCGAATCAATCAATGGCACCGTATATTGCCGTGTGATCAGAAACTCCGCATTCATACTATTAATCCACTGTCCCACCGTTGAACATGGTCCATCAGCACCAATAATGATTTCAGCCTGAACCGATTTCTGCTCACCCGCTTCTTCAATGATGATGTGATCATCGTTTCTTTTAATCGCCGTGGCATCCGTTTTCAGGACGGCTCCTTCAGATACTGCTTGAGATGTAGCTTCTTTATCAAAAAGATCTCTATGGATCGTAAACCCGGGAGAATTACTTTTTTCAATAGTTCCATCAGGCAGAAAAACATGCATTTCAATGATATCTTGAGCAATACAGTTCGTTGAAACAGATCCTTTTTCAAGTAACAATCTTGGGATAAACTCCGCACATTGCACTGGCACACCGATTTCTTTTTTTCGTTCAATCAAAAGAACATCCGCATCGTTTTTTGCAGCCTCTCGAGCTGCAATTGATCCAGCTGGACCAGCACCAACAACAACGATATCAACCTTGGATTGCATCTAACACCATCTTTAAGAGACCGATATCAACACCGGTCTGACTTTCGAATTTCCCTTCATATGCATCATTTTCTTTACCGAGCTCATAACACGTGGTATCATTTATATCTATTAAGATACCAGGAACCATTGATCGTTCAAAATCATCAATATGTTTGGTAAAAAACGCTTCACAACAACAACCAATATACGAAGAAACATTATGTTTTTTGAATTCATCTAAGGTTTCCATTAAATCCTCAAAACTCAGAATAGTTCGCATCCACATGTTTTTTTCCTTACCCCGATCAATAGCATCACTCATGCTACATCTCCCACAGATCAAACAATCTCTTTTATACCGGTATCCACAGGAAACACTCTTTGCACAATAGGGAAGAAGCAGATGCTGAGGTGATCTCTGGATAATTTCACCAAATGAAGCATTCACCGTATAAATACGATTAACAACAGAGAAAGGAAGCCCATAATGAATCATTTCACATTTCTCCAATGCCTTTTTAATCGATTCAACAACATCAATTGCAGTGATACCTGGGATCCGGGGATTTTTTTCCTTGAAAAAATCAATGATTTTGTGTTCAATGATATCAATATCAACTGCAACATCCTTTAACTCCGCTTCAAGATCAATGATGGATCTTTTTGGATATGCAAAAAAATCACCAGTGATAACGATGCTTTGAATCCGGTTGAAGCGTTGATTGATCACCAGTGATGGTCTAATAAGCCCTCCTTCTGCTTTATAGATCGAACGAATTACATGCTGTTCATTCGTTGCATAGGTGATCTTATTGATCCACTGAGCTGATTGATATCTGGGCAGATATGAACGAAATATCCTTGTTTCTTCATCAGTAAGAGATGCTGGGGTGAGAGTGATGTTCCATTCTTTTTCAACATGATCTCTTATCAACGATTTCAAAGAAGAGGTGGTTGGCATCTCAGCAAGTTCCCATTTCAAACAGGTAACCCGTTCCTTTGCCTGTTTGATCTCTTTATCTTTAAGTTTCTCAATGGGGATACGCAAGGCTTTAATCATTGACACGATATCAAAATCAGTCAGAAGCGTTCCCTGAAACAAAAAAACCGATCCCTCCTCTGTTCCACCAGTACCAGATATTTTCTTTCCCTTTATCTCAATATCGTTTCTCGGTCGAAAACAGGCTGGTAATCCAAGGGCTTTTAAAGATGCAATCAATGGTTGAGAAAGGGTTTCAAAAAAATAGGGATCAGCAATGCTTGCATCAAAGAAATCCTTCTCACAGATAATCTCCCATCCAAGCTGACTGGTATCAAAAAAAATGGTTCCTCCACCAGTGATCCGTCGGTTCACATCAATACCGGTTTTTTTACAGAAATCAATACGCACCTCTTGGTCCATGCTTTGATGATACCCAAGCAGAACAGCCGGTGGAGAAAACAGAAGAAACCGAATGGTATTAGGAATACTTTTCTTGTTTTTAGCAGTTAAAAGCGCAGCATCCAATGCCATCTGCTCTGAAGCTGTCTTTATTCCAGTATCAAGTAAACGCCACTGATCCATCCTCTTTTTTCACCATGTTTCTTTCAATGAGCTCATAATTATATTATATGTATGGGCATTATTTTAGAGCACTGATGGACATATTCAGGATAATGATATGAAACCTGGGCTATCGCTTAGGTGACCGCTGCATCGATCATAGACGTTATCTGATTGCGTCTGAATCCTTTTTGATCAATAGCTGCAGATGGACATGCTGCTGCACAACTCCCACATCCCTTACAAATAGCTTCAAGCACATGAGAAACCTTCTTTTCCTTTCCATCGATGACCTTAATCTGTGTTTCAATGGCATTATACGGACAAATTGCAAGGCACATCCCACAACCACTGCAGAGGTCTTCATCCACACAGGCCACCGGTGCATCAGTATAATACTTATCCTTTGAGATAATGGTCAGGGCACGAGCTGCAGCTGCATAGGATTGCGCGATGGTTTCTTGAATTGATTTCGGTGAATGAGCCATCCCGGAAAGAAAGATTCCTTCCGTTGCAAAATCAACAGGCCGAAGTTTCACATGTGCTTCTAAGAAGAAACGGTCTTCATTGAGCGGGACTTTCAGTTGTTTTGCAAGGGATTCATTGTCTCTTCTTGGAACAATAGCAGGGCTGAGTACCACATGATCAGCATGAATTAATAAGTCTTCACCAAGGATACGGTCCTCAACGCATACTTCCAGATCTGTTTTTCCTTTGGTAACCACAGGTTTTTTCTCTTTATTATACCGAACAAACAGGATTCCTTGTTCACGAGCTTTTTCATAATAGGTTTCTTTGAACGCATAGGTTCTCATATCCCGATACAGAATGAAGATTTGCGCATCAGGATGTCTCTGTTTGATTTTTAATGCGTTCTTAATGGCATCAGTACAACAAATCCGGCTGCAATAGGGATGGGTCTCATCACGGCTTCCCACACACTGGATCATTACAATCGTTTCCTTGTCAAAACTAATGTTTTCAGCAAGATATTTTTCAAGCTCCAACTGGGTGAGCACACGGTCATCCTCATCATATAAATACTCAGCTGGTTTGGATTCTTCCGCACCCGTTGCAACCACAATCACACCATGTTCAACAGTAAGATTTGCTGATCCATTTGTAATAGTTGTCTCGTAGTTTCCAATATATCCATCGACCTTATCCACCTTTGCGTTCTTATAAATGGTAATCTTTGGATGATTTTTTACTTTCTCAATAACAGAATTCATAAACACTGGGACATCACTTCCTTCAAGAGTCCAATGAAGATGCCGCAGGTTCCCACCAAGATGGTTTTCCTTTTCAACCAAAAATACATCAAATCCTTGATCAGCGATACCTAGAGCTGATATCATCCCTGCAAGCCCACCACCGATTACCAATGCTTTCTGGTTGACATCGATTTCAACGGTTGACAACGGTTCGATCAAGGCTGCTTTTGCCACCGCCATGTTCACCAGCTGTTTTGCTTTCTTTGTTGCCTGTTCAGGTTCCTTCATATGAACCCAGCTACATTGATCTCGGATATTAGCCATTTCAAACAAATGAGGATTAAGACCCGCTTGACGAATAGTGGCTTGAAACAATGGCTCATGGGTTCGAGGGGTACATGAGGCAACGATGACCCGGTTCAGGTTATGTTCTTTGATTTTTTCAATCATTTTGCTTTGTGTATCATCAGAACAGGTGTACAGATTCTCCTCAGCATATGCTACATGAGGAAGATCCTTTGCATACTCAACGACCTTTGGTACATCAACATATGCACCGATATTGATCCCGCAATGACAGATGAATAGACCTATCCGGGGTTCTTCACCTGATATATCACGTTCAGGTGGATACGTCATTTTTTCAACGAGCTTGTTTCGTTCTGATGCAATGATTCTACTTGCTTTTGCCGCTGCACCTGATGCCTCAATCACGGTTTCAGGGATATCCTTGGGTCCAGAAAACGCACCACAAACAAAAATACCCTCTTTTGTGGTTTCAATGGGATCAAAATCCTTGGTTTCACAGAACCCAAACTCATTGAGATCGATTCCGATTTTCTCACTGATGTTTCTCATGCTCTCCTGCGAAGAAAGCCCGCAGGATAACACCACCATGTCGTATTCCTCAGTTTTCAATATGCCATCCTCTGTTTCATAGGTGATGAATAAATTCTTCGTCTTTTGATCCTGTTCAACGGATGACACTCGACAACGGATGAACGCTATCCCATGTTCCTCTTCAGCCCGATTATAGTATCGCTCGAATCCTTTCCCATAGGTTCTCATATCCATATAAAAAATTGTGGGTTTGATCTCCGGGGAATGCTCCTTGGCAATGACAGCTTCCTTAATAGCATAGGTACAACAAACAGAGGAACAATAATTATTCCCACAGATATTATCACGGCTTCCCACACACTGGATCCAGGCAATCTTCTTTGGTTCCGTTTCATCACTAGGACGGATTACATGACCTTGATACGGTCCTGATGCAGAAAGGATACGTTCGAATTCAAGGCTATTGATCACATTTGGAAAACGACCATAGCCATACTCACTTTTCACGGTTGCATCAAACAATTCATAGCCGGGTGCAAGAATCACCGATCCAACATCGATATCGATCTGTTTTTCAATCATATCATGGTTAATGGCATCAGCTTCACAGGTTCTCACACATTCCAGGCATTCAACACATCCTCCACAATTCAAACAACGCCGTGCTTCCTCAATAGCCTCTTCTTCAGAATACCCAAGTTCTACTTCCTTGAAATTATTCTTTCGGTCCTCAATGGGAAGCAACCGCATGGGAACCATGTGTTTCTTTTGAACACCCTCCGTTGAAATCTGAGCAACCGGTTTTTTACGTTCTCTATCCTTTTTAAGATCCTCACCAGTTAGATATCGATTAATGGAAACCGCTGCCTCTTTACCCGCGGCGATGGACTCAATGATGGTGCCAGCGCCCCATACAGCATCTCCAGCGCAAAACACACCGTTTAAACTGGTTTCATAGCTAATTCTATCGATTTTTATAGTGCTCCACGGCGTATACTCAAGTTTTCCCTGATGATCAGCGGTAAACGAGAGTGGATCAACCTTAATACTACTATAGGGAGTATATTCTAGATCAACATCTCTAGAAAGAAAACCAGTGTCTACTTCCTGACCAATAGCAAGAATCACGGTATCAGCATCAATAATGAACTCTGAATTAGGAACGGGCTCAATCTTTCTTCTTCCACTTTTATCAGTTTCCTCCAGCAATCTCATCTTTCGGCATTTCACTGCTTTCACCGTACCGTCCTCATCACCAATGAGTTCAACAGGAGAAGTTAAATACTCAAATTTCACTCCTTCTCGTTCTGTTTCATCGATTTCCCAATCAGGTTCTGCGGGCATCTCCACCCTGGATCGACGATACAGGATAGCGACCTCTTCACCACCCAATCTGATCGCAGATCGTGCAGTGTCAAGAGCTGCATTTCCTCCACCGACCACAAGAACCTTTTTCCCAACAGATGGGGTTACATCACGAATACCCGTGAGTTTGATCGCCTTTGACGGACATTCTTTTGCACATTTGCCACATCCCTTACATACATATTTCTGAATGATCGGATATTTCTTCTTCGGATCTTTCTTATCTTTTTTTAATCGAATTGCCCCATATATGCATTCAGGAGCACATTTGCCACATCCAACACATAAGTCATCATCAACCGTTGCAATCGGCGTGGTAATGATGGTTCCCAGGTTGATCTCCTTTAAAAAATCAATGGCCTGATACACTCCATCAAGGTCCTCACCGGGGATATCCATGACTTTGCCAACTTGAGCACCTACAGCAATCAACACTGAATCATACCCAAGACCAAACAGATCTGGAATCGAAAAATCCTTACCAATCGCGGTGTTCAATCGTACTTTTACCCCTAATGCCAGGATATCAGATATCTCCCGTTCCAGTATCTCCTTCGGTAGACGAAACGCTGGAATACCCCATCGCATCATACCTCCAAGCACCGGACCTGCTTCAAAGATGGTGACATGATATCCTTTCAGCGCAAGATCATGAGCTGCTGTCAGCCCTGCAGGGCCTCCTCCAACGATAGCCACACTTTCTGCTTTTCCCTTCACCGGTGGCACTTGATACGCTGGTATCTTTAACTCTAAATCCCCCACAAATCGTTTCAGATAGGCAATACCAATGGGATCATCTGTTTCACAACGAGTACATGCCCCCTCACAGGGTCGGTGACAGACCCGTCCGCAAATAGACGGAAACGGCAGACGCTGCTTTATCACCTGCAAGGCCTGGTAAAACTTACCCTGACTCACCAGTGCTACATACCCTGGTGCACCCACTCCAGCAGGACAAGCATCCCTACAAGGTTGTACACCATGTTTATCAATGGTGTAATGTTGTGGAACCGCCTGAGGATACATCTTATAAATCGCATGACGATCAGCTAGACCCTCATCAAACTCTGAATCAAGTGTGACCGGGCAGGCCTCTTCACATTCACCGCACCCCGTGCATTTATCAGGATCGATAAAACTAGCTCTTTTGTTAATTTTCACATGAAAATTACCCGCAGACCCATCGATATCATCAATATCCGCATAAGTGATCAGTTCAATATTTGGATGACGACCAACATCAACCAGTTTCGGTGACATGATGCACATACTACAATCATTAGTTGGAAACGTCTTATCCAGCTGTGCCATCACCCCACCAATCGCAGGTTGTTTTTCCAAAACATATGTTTTAAATCCGGAATTAGCCAGATCCAATGCCGCTTGAATGCCGCCAATACCACCACCCACGACCAATACGGATCCAATTTTTGAGGATTTCTTAGTCACTTATTCACCCCCGCTTTCTCAAGAAGTTGTTTTGCTTTAATCTTATTTAACCGAAACCCAAGCGGTTTAGGTTCAATCCCCATGGCAAGACCTAAGATCTGTGGATAATACAGAACTGGGAGATGATACTCCGCATTAAACTTGGATTCGATTTTTCGTTGATTATCCTCATACATAATACTACAAAATGGACAAATAGTGATCAATGCATCAACCTTATGTTCAGTGATATGATCAAGTTTCTCCTTTGCCATTGACAATGCAATCTCTTCTTCAACACCAAGAATAGCACCCCCGCAACAATCAAGCTTGTTCTTATAATCAATGACTACTGCACCGGTCACCTCCACCAGTTTATCAACAGAGACCGGATGTTCACAGTTATCAAAGCCATCATAGAGCTCTGATGGACGAAGATAATGACATCCATAATGAATGCTCATACGAAGCATGCTCAGGTCCTGTGTGAGATGATCTTTGATGGAATCGATGCCAATATCTTCATAAAGCAACCGGGAGAAATGTTTAATGGTCACTCCCGGAGTGAACTTAAGACCAAAATTTTTCAGTTCCTTGTTGACCTTGTCTCTTAATTCTTTATCTTCAGTGAGCTGTTTATTTGCTTCAGTGAGAACAGAGGTACATGCATTACATAACGTGCAGATATCCTCATCATTTTTCGAAGCAATCGCAAGGTTTCTTGCTGCAATGACCAGGGAAGACATCGCATTACTAGATTTTACCGGGAATCCGCAGCAGGAAAACTCAGCAATATCCACCACATCAATTCCAAGTTTTTTTGCTACTTCTCTTGCACTCATCTCATAGTTCTGTGCACGAACCGGAATAGTACATCCTAAAAACAATGCATAAGTCACTTTACCATCTCCTTTGGTAACGTATGCTTCAGAATTATAGTCAGATCATCAAAGTTTTTTTGAACCGGAGGAAGACCGAGTTTCTTTCTTTTTTTATTATCAAAATCCTCAACTTCATACAACCGACCGAATTCCTTGATCACCCGCGCTTGTTCCTTAAATGATGGATGAACGTATCCTTCACGAGCTGCAATGTTTTTCAGAGAGGTCATAATTGATGTGAGCTGAACATCCTGAGGACACCGATCAAAACAGGTATAACAGGTTGAACACAGCCAAATGAAATCACTTTGAAGCACTTGATCACGCATGCCAAGAAGAACCATTCGAATAATCTTACGGGGATTGTATTTTTCATCGATTTCACGCACCGGACAACCTGCAGTGCAGGTTCCACAGGCAAAACAGCGGGTGATATGTTTTCCACCCATTTCAGCTGCCACTTCATACTTAAAATTTGGATCTAATGTTTTTGAATCAATCACGTTATTCTGCCCCCATTATCGCTTTGGTGAAATCCTTAGCATCAACCCCGGGTGATTGAACTGCTGTGTTTTCATAGAATTCATCAATCTTACGGATAAGTTCGTTTTTCTCCCGTTTTGTATCCTGCAGTGATCGTTCAAGAGTGTCAAGTTCTTTTTTCGGATACAAGGTAAAATCACCAGATATACCAATATCACGTATTGTTTGATGTTCTACCTCCTGAGCGGTTCGCACAAGACCACCTTTTGCCTTATATATCCCATACAGGATTTCTACCCCCTCCTTTATTTTCACACCTTCAGGAATTCTCGGTGTTTTTTTATACAAAAATTCAGGTGAATTAAACCAGTGTGCAAGTTCCATCATTTTATTTATGATAGTATCATTGAGTTTCAGCGGTTTCAGTTTGCCAAAAAGTTTTTCATATTTTTTTATTAATACCTGTTTTATTTCCTGATGAGATGGAGGTTTTCCCAGTTCCTTTTTCATTGACGTAACGTTTTCTTTCATTGTTTTATAGATCTTATCTCGAAACTTTTCATCAGGAACACGTATGGCATTGGTCATTTTCTCATAATCAAAATCCCGAATCATGGAACCAACAAAAACCATTGAATCTGCAATGTCTGCACCACCTAACCCTGCGATTTTTCGTTTTTGAGAAGTAACAATATCATTGACCTCCTGAAATCTGGTATCAATGCCAAACTCCTCATAGGTTTCAATGGCAGGAATTGATAAATATTCATAAATATCCTTGATTTTCTTAGGAAAATCAGGGTTATCACTATTCCAAATCACATGATAAAAAATCTGATTACGATCAAGATAGACGGTTCCACCACCAACCTCTCTTCTGAACACTGGAAGACGTGATCTATTGCAATACTCAAAATTCACTTCTTTTTGTGCATCCTGAAAATACCCAATACTAATAAATGGTGTTTTCGGCCACACAATATCAACGGCTTCAACACCCATTCGTGCAAGAGCATGAAAGATAAGCATCGATTGATCCCAAGGTCTTTCACCCAAATCCAATAAATACATTCTTATCTACTTCCTTTTTCGTAATCCCTTCCAAAGAATATCTTCGATACTTCTCACCGATATATTAGTGCCTTTTTCCTCATTGACCTGCAACGCAGCCTTCTTCAACACTTGCTCACAGGTAGGACATGAAGTAACAATAATATCAGCACCGGTTTCAAGTGCTTCATCGATGCGTTTTTTGGAGATATCAAGAGAGAGATCCTGATCAGTCATCAGAATGCCTCCACCACCACCACAACAACGAGAATCCTCCTTGTTATGCTTCATCTCAACAACTTCGACACCCAGTTTTTCAAGAATCTGACGAGGGTCATCAATTATTTTTAACCCACGAGAGAAATCACAAGGATCATGATAGGTCACCTTTAAACCCAGGTCATTTTCTGGTAACTTTTCAAGAATGATCTGCAGGACATGCTTTGCATCAATGCCATGTTCCTCCTGTAAAAAAACGGTGCAAGTAGGACAGAGTGTGATAGCGTTCTTATCCGGAAATGATTTCTTAAATTGTTTCGCATGATTCTTAAAATCCTTTCTGAATCCAAGTACCTCCATGGGAAACCCACAGCATATTTCCTCAACTACTTTCGGTTGAACACCGAGTTTTTCAAGGATCTTGATATATTTCTTTGTTTTATTGGGTCGACCAAGATATTGACATCCAACAAACAAGGGAGTTGAACCCTCCCGGGTGAGATCAACGACTTCAGTATCTCCATAGATATTGCCTGTTTTTTGTATATTATCGATCACTCGTCTGTGAACATCAGAAGCATAGCCAGCTTCCACAAGATCTGCGCGAGCTGAGGAAAGAATATCAAGAATATCTACCTTTGATGGACAGCGCTGAATGCAATCACGGCAATAAGTACATCGAAAGATCTTATCAGCGATATACTGAGATGGTTCTAATTCACCGGTTAACAATCCGTAGGACAGGATGACTTTGCCCCGGGCACCATCAGTATCCCACTGTACCTCTTTAATCACTGGACATCGTTCAAAACAATAGGCACACCGAATACAGATATTCATCAGTTTCTCATGCTGTTTTAAATGACTGGATGTTTCTTTTTTTTCCAAGGTAACTCCCCGTAACGGTTTTCTCTTCTTTTTTTCATGTTAACTCAATTATTTCTTTTATTTGGAAACGGTTTGATAACGAAGCGGTGACGCTGTTAACCAATCATCAGGTGAATCCATCAGTTTCCCAGGATTCAAAATGTTGTTTGGATCAAGTGCGTTTTTAATCGATTTCATCATTTCAAGGGAATCCTTTTTTTCTTCCTTCCAAGAGGGTCCCTTTGAAAACCCAATGCCATGTTCCCCTGACGTGGTTCCACCAACTCTACGTACGAAGTCATAGACTTCCTTAACTGCTTTTTTTGCATCCTGCCACTGGGATTTCTTGTGAGTATCCATCAAGATCTTGGTATGAATCAAGCCTGCACCACAATGACCATACGCACTCATCACCACATGATTACGTTCAGCGATCTCATGGATTTCATGAACGGTTTCAGCGATCTTTGACATGGGAACCGCCATATCATCGGCTAGAGCAGTGGTAAAGAGATCCTCACCATATTTTGAAAGCGAGGGAAAGAGTTTCTTTCTCCCTTCATAAATACGGGTCATCTCTACAGGATCATCACTAACCCTGATGTCTGATCCATTATTATTTTCACAGATTTCTTTTATACGTTTCATATCAAAATCAATAGCTTGCTTGACCATGCCATTACATTCAAACACAACGATTGCAGCTACATCAGGAAGACCCAGGTCTTGGGCATTGTTCACCGCGGTAATGGCCACATTGTCCATCAATTCAAGCATGGAAGGTATAATACCCTGTGCAATGGTAGCTGAAATCATCCGCCCTGCATCCTCCAAAGTATCAAAATTTGCAACACCCATCGCTCTGAACATGGGCAACGGTGAAATCTGTAGTGTTGCCTCAACCACAATTCCCAATGTTCCCTCTGAACCAACCATAAGCTTTGCCAGTTGATAACCAGAGGAATCAACTATGGTATTTGACCCCAATGTGACCAAATCACCATTTGCAAGCACTACCTTCATCCCAATAACGGCATCTCGAGTGGCGCCATATTTCACGGATCTAATACCTGATGCATTAGTTCCGATCATGCCTCCAATAGTACAAATTCTCCCAGATGATGGGGTGGGTGGAAAGAAAAAACCATAGGGTTTCAATGCCTTGTTCAATTCATCATTGATGACCCCTGGTTCAACCTTACAAAGCACATCTTCAGGACAGATCTCAATAATGGTATCCATCAGTTTCATATCAAGAACAATACCACCGTTTAATGGAACGGTCTGTCCTGACATTCCTGATCCAGCACCTCGGGGGACCACGGGTATCTTTTCTTCATTAGCATACCGCATAATCTTTTGCACCTGAGCAATTGTCTGTGGCCGGACCACGACATCAGGGATCTTTTGATGAACAGACGCATCAGATCCATACACATATCGATCAGCGATGTTGTCGGAAACGTTTTGTCCTCCAACGATTTCCTTAAGTTTTTCACTATCAATGTTCATGGTTTAACCTTTATTGGATTTGGACCGAGTTTTTTCAATGTTGCTACAAAATCAGTGACCACATGAGCAAATTTCTGACCTTCAGAAGCAGAAATATATTCAAAGCGGACGCGTTCTGGTTCTACACCCATGTCTTCAAGTAATTTTTTTAATAGTTTTATCCGACGATTGGCTTTATAATTGCCTGATTGATAATGACAATCACCAGGATGACACCCTGCAACAAGCACACCATCAGCACCTTTTTTCAAGGCATCTAAAATAAAATCTGGTTCAACTCTTCCGGAGCACATCACTCGAATTGATTTTATATTTGCTGGATATTTAATTCTGCTTGTTCCTGCAAGATCTGCTCCAGCATAGGAACACCAATTGCAGAGAAAACCAATGATGGTTGGTTCAAAATCAGTCATCTTGCTTTCACCTCAGCTCTCATCCATATTATTTGAATATGTTTTGTATAATTTCTTTTTAGCATCATAGATATCAACCTGCAAGGGCATGCCACCAGGAAGCGAATGTGTTGCACAGGCAAAACAGGGATCATAGGCGCGAAACGCCATTTCTACCATGTTCAACAATCCATCACTGACCTTTCCGTTTTTGATAATCCCCTTTGCTGCATCACGAACAGACATGGTAATGGCACCAGCATTGTTTGTGGTGGCCACAATCAAATTCGCTTTTTCAATTAATCCTTTCTCATCCACTTTATAATGATGAATTAAAGTTCCCCGAGCAGCTTCAGTAACTCCAATTCCTTCACCAGGCTCGCCCACTGGATTTCGGATCTTTTTAGATGTGATCTCAGCATCATCTGCTAACTGCTTTGCTCTCTCCGTTGCATAAAGCAGTTCGATCAAACGAGCCCAATGAAACACAAGGGTGGAATTCACTGGTTTTCCACCAAGGGTTTCAAACAATTTCTTATACTCCTTATCAGCAAGAGGGGTTGCCATTCCTTCAGCTGCATTCAATCGACCTAATGGTCCAACCCGGTAAATCCCGCTTTTTTTCCCATCAGAAAGACCCTGCCAACCAAGTTTTCGTAAAAAGGGAAACTTCATGTAACTCCATTCCTCAACATGTTCTGCGACCTGATCATAGTACTCATGTACATCAAATTTCACGAATTCATCATCATTCTGATCGGTCACCCGGATCACACCATCATAAAAATTCACCTTATTATCCTTATCAACCAACCCCATGTTATAGGTCTTCAACTGATAGGGATCACTAAGAATAAGATTAACATAATCTTTATTTTCAAGGACGATATCATTGAATAATTTCAATGAAAATTGAGCAAATTCAACACAGGAATCAACCATTTTTTTGATATCATCTAATTCAGCTTTATTTAGCCCCTTGGATACGCCACCGGGAAGGCCACAAACAGGATGAGTTGCCTTTCCACCAAGGATACTGGTTATCTTCTGACCATAGGCTCGATGCTTAATGACCTCTTTACCGATATCAATCCCTGCTTTTTCAATCACCCCGAGCACATTGCGTTGTGATGCTGGAGCATCAGGACCAACCACGAAATCAGGTCCACCGAGATAATAGAAATGAAGAATATGATCATAGATAAAATACCCCATGTACATGAGCTCACGGAGTTTTTTTGCCGCACTTGGAGGATTAACCTTGAACGCATCATCAAGAGCTTTAGTACTTGCAAAATGATGAGCAACCGGGCAGACCCCACAAATTCTACTGGTGATCTGAGGCATATCCTCAGCTCGTCTCCCCTGAGCGAACCGTTCAAAGCCTCTCAGTTCTGGAATCTGTAAATAGGCATTTGCTACATCTCCAGCATCATCAAGAAAAATATTGATCTTTCCATGTCCCTCAAGACGAGTAATGGGATTAATGGTTATTTCCTTCATTTTTTCATCACCTTCCTATTAATTAATGCACTTGGTAATCCATATTTGTAAAACGTACCAACTGGATCAACGATGTTTTCGATGAGTTCATTTAGTTCTTCTTCATCTAATCGTTCTTCATCTTCAATGCCAAGAATGGATGCAAGCGCTGAAATCATTTTCGCACCCTGATCAGAAGCATTCGGTGTTGGCCCTCCACAACCAGTGCAGGGCATGTTTGCATCCAAACAGCGAGCGTCACATCCACCACGTGTTGCAGGCCCCATACAAATAATGCCTTGCTCCAACAAGCATTTCTCCTCAAGCTTGTCTACTTCATAGATCCGTTTGATCTCCTTTATCTTTTTCTCAGATTTTTCAAATCGACACTCATCACACACTGATTTCATCTCACCAATAACTGCACCCTTCGGAGGAAGCCTGTTTTCAACAATGGCTCCAACCGCGGTCATAATCTGATCCGGTGTAGGAGGACATCCCGGTAAATAATAATCAACATCAACTGTTTGATCAAGAGTTTTTACCGAATCAAAAAAAGCTGGAAGCGTAAGAGTTCCTTCCTTTACCTTCACCTTGGTCTTAGGAACAACATGATCAGGGTTATGAGTCGATGCATTATCAAGATAGGCTACATCAAAGATTTCTTTTCTATCAGCGATATTTGCAAGCCCTGGTATCCCCCCATTGACCGCGCAGGCACCAAATGCAACAAGAATCTTTGATTTTTTCCGCAGTAATTCAGCGATATTTTTCTGTTCCTCAGTTCTGATCGCTCCATTAAAGAAACAGACATCAATATGATCATCATCCATTGCTTCAACATCTTTATATTTAAAATCCATGGCAACCGGCCAGAACAAGATATCTACTGCTTCCACCACATCAAGTATCTTCTCATCAATATCAAGAACAGCGATCTCACAACCACCACAACTTGCTGCCCAGTAAAATGCAACTTGGAGTTTTTTACTCTCTTTATCGTTATTGTTATCCTTTTTCTTACTCATAGTATCCCCATTTTAATTGGTTTTAAAAACCCCCTTTTTTTTCAATATCAAAAGTGGATCAACGGCATGATCCCCAAACCCATACAGGTGTTCATCTAAACCCAATGCAACCGCTATCAACTGCGTGTAATAATACACAGGAAGTTGTTTATAGTTGTCAAAAAGTTTTTCTGCTTCCTTACCTCGTACATCTATATTAAACCGGCAAAGAGGACAAGACAAAGCAATGGCATCGCTTCCCCGTTCAATCGCATGACTCGTAATGGTATATGCGCGTTTGGAAACAAGGTCTGTTTCCTCAATGGTATTGTATGATCCGCAACATTCGATTTTAAATGGATTATCAACCACTTCACCCCCCAATGCAGTGATGAGATCCCGAAGGATTCTTGGTTCTTCAGCATCATCAATAGCCACTTCCCGTGGCCGAAGTAGCATACATCCATAATACGGCATGATCTTCAGGTCCTTCAATGGATTTTTCACTTTTTTACTAATGGCATCAAAACCGATTTCATCTCGAAGAAACTCCAGAAAATGCATAATGCGAACCGATCCCTTATAATCATGTTCACGGTCCATAAACAAGTTCAATGTTTCCAGATCATCAGGGTTTTCTTTCACCCGAAGATTGGTTTGTTTCAATGTATTGTAACACATATCACAAAGAGTGATGATGGTGTCTTGACCTTCATCTTCAGCATGGATAAAATTGCGTAACGGGGCGAGATGATGCATGAGATCATCATCGGTTAAAGATGCAACCACACCACAACAAGTCCAATCCTTCATCTCAATCATTTCATGACCAAACAGTTCCATAATAGCCATTGCTGATTTCTCAACGTTCTTTGCTGAGGTTTTCAATGTACAACCCGGGTAATACAACACTTTCATGACACTCACTTTCTTATCCAACATTTTTCCTAAACAAACTGACAAAGGCTATCTGAGGGATCTTTGATTTTTTCTCCGTTGAAATATATTTCAACACTGTTTTATCAATACTTTTTCTGAGAATGATCTGCCGAAGCGCTTCCATGATCTTTGTAATATTAATATCGCGAGGACAACGCTCTGCACAGGTAAAACAAGAAGAGCATAACCAAATGGTCTTTGAATTTAATACCTCCTTTCTATCAAGAATGACATAGCGAATGATCTCATCAGGGGATAAATCCATTTCCTCAATGAAAGGACACCCCGCTGAACAGGTTCCACATTGATAACACCCATAGAGGTTCTCCCCACTGAGTTCTTCGATCTCTTTGACAAGCTGACCAGGTTTTAAATTCAAGGAATTAACATCAACGGTGTTTCCCTTGACCTTTTTGCTCATTTACTCGCCCCCGTTTCACATAATGCGTTGATCATATATTGGATTTGATTGCGTTTGTATCCTTTTTGATCAATGGCTCCAGATGGACAAGCCGCTGCACAACTCCCACAGCCTTTACACAGTGCCTTTATCACATGAGAAACCTTCTTTTCTTTTCCATCGATCTGCTTCATCTCTGATTCAATGGCATTATACGGACAAATTGCAAGGCACATCCCACAACCACTGCAGAGGTCTTCATCTACTTCAGCGATTTCTCCTTCTCCTTTCATCTTTTGCTGAGCAATTGGAATCGAGGCTCGAGATGCAGCACCTTCAGCTTGAGCGATCGAATCAATGAGATTCTTTGGATAATGAGCAGCACCACACATATACATTCCAGAAGTGGAAAAATCAAGTGGTTTGATCTTGGCATGGGTCTCAATGAAAAATCCAGCATCATCAACAGGGACCTTTAACATGTTTTTCAGTTTCTCAGTCATGGAAGCTCCTTCAGTATTAATGGTTAACACCAACAGATCAGCTGAAAGATCTAAATCCTCATCCAAAATATCATCATGAACATGAACAGTGACCGGTCCATGCTCTGGGTCTTGTTCATCAAGAGTAACCTTTGGTTTTTTATCACCCGGATAGCGAATCATAGTCACATGATGTTTCTCAAGCACATCCGCATAATATTCCTCTTCCTGTTTACCAAACACTCTCATATCTCGATAGAGCACATATATCTTCGAGTTAGGATATTTCTGGCTGATGAGTTTTGCGTTTTTTATAGAAACGCCACATCCGATCCGGCAACAATACGGACGTTTCTCATCCATTGCTCCCACACAATTAATGATAACCACATTTCTTGGTTCTTTCAATTCATTGTGTTTAATCTTTGTTTCTAGTTCCGTCTGAGAAACAATATGATCATTTTCATGATAATGATAGCTGCCATCCATATCTATTTCCTTAAACCCAGTAGCAACAATAATGGTTCCAAATTCAATCTCCTTTGTCTTTCCTTTTTGCGTTATCGATCCCTTATAATTCCCAATATATCCATCGAGATCGACAAGTTCAGCATCTGTTAACACCGTGATAAGCTCATTTGCCTTAATCTTTTTGACCAATGGCTTGATGATATCATCAGTTCTCATATCTGATGGAAACATGGAATGCAACTGATTTAGCCGACCACCAAGTTTTCCTTCTTTTTCCACGATGATTGATTTAATCCCCATATCAGCAAGTGCAAGTGCTGCTTTCATACCAGATATTCCACCACCGATAATTAAGGTGGCGGGAAAGATTGAGAACTCTTCTTCAGATAAAGCCTCAAGACTTGCTGCTTTGGCAACAGATGCTTGTATCAGTTTCATTGCTTTCTCTGTTGCTGCATCCCAATCATCTGAATGAACCCAGGAACAATGATTCCGTATATTTGCCATCTCAAACAGATATTTGTTCAGCCCTGCTTCCCGTAACGTATCCTGAAAGAGTCCACCATGTGTACGTGGAGAACAAGCAGCAACAATGATTCTGTTTAATTTTTTCTCATCAATGGTGTCCTTGATCTTCTTGCAACTATCTTCAGAACAAGCAAACATGATATGCTCAGCATGTTCTACACCAGCAAGCTTCTTTGTTTCCTCAGTTACTTTTTCAACATCAAGGTAATTTGCAATGTTTTTCCCACAATGACAGACGAAGACACCAATTCGAGCATCCTCTGCAGTGATATCTCTTTCTTTGGGAAACTCTTTACCAATGTGTTTTTCTCGATCTTTAATGGGACCGACTGCTTTTGCTGCTGCACCACTCGCCATTGCCACACTATCAGGAATATCCTTTGGTCCCTGAATACAACCAGCAAGGAAAATAGCATCTTTGGTTGATTGCACTGGATTTGTTAAAATATCCTCTTGTTGGAAGAACCCGTTTTCATCAACTTCGATGCCAAGGATCTCCCCTAGTTTCTTGTTTTCCTCATTTGGCTTAATCGCTGTTGAAAGCACCAGCATATCAACGGTATCCTGCCTGATTTCACCAGTGAGCGTATCCTTATATCGAACGGTAATGCTCTTATCGTTGTTTTCGTATACTGAAGAGGGTCTTCCCCGAATATAGTTAACTCCTAACTCTTTTGCATGGTCATAATATTGTTGAAAATCCTTCCCATAGGCACGGATATCCATATAATAAATATTGATATCAATCTTTGGATGAGCCTCTTTTACAATCGATGCCTCTTTTGTTGCATACATACAACACACCCGAGAGCAATAGGGAAACCCAAGTTGCCGACTTCGAGAGCCAACACATTGAATCCAGCCGATGCTCTTTGGTTTTGAGTAATCAGAGGGACGGACCACTTTTCCATCCGTTGGTCCAAATGAGGAGAGTAATCGCTCGAATTGAAGAGCTGTGATTACATTATTATATTTACCATAACCATACTCTTTGCGAATCTCCGTTGGCTCAAATAATTCAAAGCCGGTAGCAACAATGATACTACCGATATGAACCTCGATCTCTTCAGATTTCTCAAGAAAGGAAATCGCTTCAGGTTCACAGACCCTATCACAATAGCCACATCCAATACAATGATCCACATCAATAGTATAAACAATAGGGACTGCTTGCGGAAACTCAATATAAATTGCTTTCCGTGTTGAAAGTTTCTCATCAAATCGATTCACCACATCAACAGGACAGACTTCAGCGCAATCATCACAACCCGTGCATTTATCAGGATCAACATATTTGCTCTTCCGCCAGATATTAGCAACAAAATCACCAGTTTTACCCTTTAACGAATTCACCTCTGCATAAGTAATCAACTCAATATTAGGATGCCGAGACAATTCAACCATTTTTGGTGCAGCCGTACAAATAGAGCAATCATTAGTCGGAAAGGTCTTATCCAGTTTCACCATCGCTCCACCAATCGTTGATGTCTTATCGATGATGACCACTTTATATCCTCTATCAGCCGTATCAAGAGCAGCTTGCATCCCCGATATTCCTGCTCCGATCACCAGTACATCAGCATCAATTATTCGTGTGTCTTTTGAGCGTTTTCTTTTTGCAGAAAAACGAACCTTGCTTTCAATATTCTGTATTGTTTTTTTCTCGATGATCTCCTCAGGATCATCATAGAAATAATCATCCTGTAAGGGAATTCCTTGATCATGATCTAATCGTTCATTATTGTGTTTTACGGGCATTTTTACCTGCCTCAACCCCTTTTTCAAAAGCCTTTACATTCAACGCTGTGAATCGTTCAGGAACACTATTAATAACGGCATTTTTCACGGCATCAACGGATAGAACATCATAGATACTACTGAATGCACCAACCATCACGATATTGGTAACGATCTTATTGCCCAGCTCTTCAGCGATCTGCTGACCGTTTACCTTATAGATCGGTCGTCCAATATCATGTTTTGTGACCAAATCAGGATCAAGAATGATAATGGTATCATCCCGAATATCATCCCGGTATGAATCAAATGATTCCTGTGACATGGCCACCAAACAATCTACACTTAACGGTCGAGGATACCCAATTTTTTCATCAGCGATAATCACTTCAGATCGAGCCGCACCACCGCGGGCCTCAGGTCCATATGACTGACTCTGCACCGCCTGATAATCCATATACACAGAGGCAGCTTTTCCGATGATAAAACCAGCAAGAATGACTCCTTGACCACCAAAACCACAGATTCGTATCTCTTTCTTCATTGTTTACCTCCCTTTTTGCTGGTATCATTTTCCTGTAGCTTTCCAACCAGTTTCTCATATTCCTCAAAGAACCCAGGTTTTTCCAAGTCCTGGAACACACCGATTTGGAATTTCTCTTTGATTTCGTTTTTCTCCTCATCAGATCCATACATCATTATTCGCTGATAATCCTCAATCAAAATGGTATTATCATCATACCATGCCCATTGCTGTTTGATATCTCGTAATTTATTTTTTCTTCCATATGCTGTGGGACAGGGAGCAAGAAACTCAAGTAATGAAAACCCTTTCTTTTGCAATCCATCCTTAATTGATTTAATTGGTTTGTATGGATGAGTGACACACCATCGGGCAACATAGTTTGCACCGAGTGCACAGGCAAGTTCACAGATATCAAAAGGATGTTCGATATTTCCATAGGGAGCAGTTGTAGCAATACTACCTAGGGGGGCAGTAGGTGCGAGTTGCCCACCAGTCATTCCATAAATGAAATTATTGATCATAATCACCGTCATATCGATGTTACGTCTGGCCGCATGAATCAAATGGTTCCCACCAATACCTGCACAATCTCCATCACCAGTGAAAACAACTAGCTTTAAATCAGGATTCGCTGCTTTAATACCCGTTGAAAACGCAATGGCTCTGCCATGAGTGGTATGCAGACCATCAGCATTCATATATCCCGGTAGTCGTGATGAACACCCAATGCCAGACGCAAACACGACCTTATCCATGTCCCAACCAAGTTCTTCCAATGCCCAGATGGTATAATCAAGAACGACACCATGACCGCATCCATTACAAAAAATCGTTGGCCACATGCCTTCTCGTAAATATTTTTTGTTCAATGCATCAGCAGTTTTAATTTCAGCCATCTATGATTCCTCCAGATATGTATACAATTCATTGGGATAATGCATCTCCCCACCAATCTTTGGAGCAGAAACAACCTCACACTTTCCACATGAATGTTCTTTGATCGGATGGTAGATCTGACCAAGGTTCATCTCTGGAACAATGATCTTATCCACTTGTTTTGCAAGCTGTAAAATTTCCTTTTCAGGCAACGGCCACACAATTTTCAGCCGAAGCATTCCAACTTTGATTCCATGTTGCCGTCCCATCTCCATTGCGGATTCAGCAGGTCGAGCTGATGCCCCATAGGTAACAAATGCAATATCAGCATCATCTAACTGTAATCGTTCAACTGAGACCAGTTTGTCCTTATCATCAGTAATCTTTGATGTAATCCTTTTGATCAGTCGTTCATGATCCAATTGTTTATCAGTTGCAGGAAAGCCAGCTTCGTTATGTGTTAGACCAGTCACATAGGTATGATAACCCGTTCCAAAAGTAGGAAAATCTGGGACCTTACTCTTCCTTGTTTGTGAATTAGTAAATGGAATGAACTTCTCTTTGTCAATGGTTGCTGGTACTCGTTCTATAAGATTCAGATCTTTTTCATCAGGGATAACAATGCGTTCTCGTAAATGACCGATTTCTCCATCGGTCATCACACAAACAGGATTTCGATATTTCTCTGAAAGATTGAATGCCTCAATGGTGAAATCCATGCATTCCTGCACCGTGCTCGGAGCTAATGCGATGGCTTCAAGATCACCATGGGTTCCCCATCGAGCTTGCATCATATCACCCTGAGCTCCAAGGGTTGGCTGTCCCGTGGATGGACCAGTTCGTTGCACGTTTACAATGACACAGGGGGTTTCCGTCATGACTGCATACCCGTAATTTTCCATCATCAATGAAAAACCAGGACCAGAGGTTGCCGTCATTGATTTTGCACCACCCCATGCAGCACCAATAACTGCAGCGATACTTCCGATCTCATCCTCCATCTGGATATATGTTCCTTTCACGCGAGGAAGTCTTCTTGCCATACCTTCAGCAACTTCAGATGCCGGAGTGATTGGATATCCACCAAAAAACGAACATCCCGCAAGTAGACCACCATAGACGCAGGCCATATCTCCTTGTATAAATTGAACTTTGTCACCAAGAACTTGCCTTATTTTTTCTGGGTTTCTTTTGTATCTCATTTAGACCGTTCTCCAACAGGGGATAAAAGAGTTTTTTTCACAGTTTTTTTCTTCTTTTCATCTGGAATAATGGTAATCGCTAAATCAGGGCAAATAAGCTCACAATATCTACAATAATTACATTCATTGTTCTCTTTCAATCTGGGAGGATGAATTCCTCTTTTATTTAATGTATCAGATTCCTCAAGTGCGTTCACTGGACAGCGGTCAATGCAGAGATTGCATCCTTTGCACCAGTCATCTTTTACTTCCATCATTGATTCACCGATTAGAATATATCTAACGATCTGGAAATCGCATTTTCACCCCGATATTCAGGTAAAATAATTGGTGCGGTTCTTTCCGCCTTAATGTGGTCCTTATCTAATTTTTTATTATATTTATCCAAATGATTAAGGGTGAGCTTCCCGATTTTTGCTTTTTTCACATATTTCGCCGCATAAATACCGGCGCGTCTTCCGAACACATTGAAATCAAGAAGGGAATTTCCCATCAACCGGTTCTTTCCATGTACCCCACCAGTTACCTCCCCACACGCAAATAACCCAGGGACACGGGTTTCCGTTTTTTCATTAATTTCAACACCACCATTCTGATAATGAAGGGTTGGATACACAAGGATCGGTTGCTTTCTTATATCAATACCAAAACGATTGAATTTTCTTAGTTCACCAGCTAATTTCGATTCAATTGTTCCCTCCCCGTGTTTTATCTCAATCATGGGTGTATCAAGCCAAACACCAGGCATTCCTGTCGGAGTCACGATTCCTCTTCCCGCTTTACATTCCTGTATGAATGAAGCTGACTCAACATCACGAGGTTCTAATGGAAACACAAAAGGATCGCCGTTTTCATTGAGCGGAATTGCACCCAGTCCTCTGATTTTCTCCGTGGAAAGAATCCCAACCAGTGGTTCCGGATAGGCATCACCTGTGGGATGAATCTGAATCGTATCCAAATCAATCAGATTTGCTCCTGCATGATATGCCATGACCAGTCCATCACCCGTGGCCCCATAATGATTGGTGGTTGGATAATTTGCAAGATGCAATCGGCCACTTCCACCAGTTGCTATGATGGTTGCCTTAGCCCGAATCACAAAATATTCATAGGTTTCAATGCTAAAGGCCACTCCACCAGCAACGTGACCCTTATCATCCATAATTAACTCAACAATTGGAGTGAATTCTAATACGGGGATTTTCAGGTTTCGAGCTCGATCTCGTATCGTTCTCATCAATTCCATACCAGTATAATCCTTTGCACTATGCATCCGATTCCGACA
>CAZVKY010000010.1:0-34438 GCA_964627915.1 uncultured Thermoplasmatales archaeon | reverse complement strand
AAGAAAATCCTTTTATACTCAAGGTGTTCCTCTAACAGCATCAAATCATTTTTTCTTTTATTAATAATTTTTCCTCTGATTCCATGATTTTTCTATCAAAATTTTCCTTTATAAAAGGAATAACATTAAGAAATTAGATTTGGTAGTCACGTAAAAAAAAGGATGTGAATTATCATGAAATACAACAAAATCGGTCCCGAAGATGATGAGGAAGATGATGACGATTGGGACGACGAAGATGATGACGAGTAGTAAATGATGAATAATTCATCATTTTTTCTCTTTTTCTTTCATCAAACAATATTTTTTTAAAAAAGGTTTTTAAATATGAATATTCTTTTCCTTTTACTAAAATGAAGATAGATACCATTAACAAAAAAATTCTTTATTTTTTACAAGAAGATGCGAGAATGACCTATAAAGAAATCGCTGCAAAATTAAAACGTTCAGAGACCACAATACGTGATAGAATAAAAGCGATGGAACGACTTGGGATCATCCAGGGCTATACCGCACTTATCGATAAAACAGCATTAGGCCTGAATTTCTTTGCGATTATTTATATGAATCCTATTTCATCAGTAGAATTAGATCTTGTAACTGAAAAAATTAAAAAAGTAAAAAATGTGCTCAGAGTCTATCAAATATCCGGGGAACATCGACTCGCTGTTTTTATCGTAGCACCATCCTACAAACAATTAAAAGAACTCATCAGAACCCAGCTCATTCCACTTGGATTAAAAGATGAAGAAATCATTACTGTGCTTGAGGCAGATAAAGAATTCATTTCACCGTTGGAGATTCCATAGGAGAAAAAACCATTTACATGGATTTTTTTGTGAAAAATTGCTATTATTTTTTGTTTTTTCAGTATTTTTATTGTTTTTTTTCTGGATAATTTTAAGAATATTTTGAGAATGATATCTTTTTGCGATTAGACCATCTGTCTAATATCTGCAGGAAGTGAAAACAACTATGGCTGCACCAAAGAAAAAGAAAAAAGATAAAAAATAAGTACCCGCTCCCTAATAAGCAAAAAGATAAAACTAGAAAAGAGAGCAAAAAACATCAATGCTCTCTTCTTTCTTTGACATGAAGAATCGATGTAACAAGGAACCTAACTAAAATACCAATCCCGTTTTTTATAAGGGTAATGAGAAAATGTATATCATTCATCACTGTAATTATTTATTTTATTCCAATTAAAAATTAACAAATCATCTTTTGATTTTTTTAAACATTATTTAAATAAAGTATTGAGATCTAAGACTATTGGACATAAAAATGAATAGATTAATACAAAATAAAACAGTGATTTATACGAAAAATCCCTGTTTTTTTTCTTTTTTATCATGATTATTCCTTAAAAAACAACCTCAATATTCATCTTTCCAAATCAGTATCTTCTAGATAATAGAAAGAAGACAATTGAGCTTAATAAGCAAAATATGAATGGAGAAAACGAAAACATGTTATCTACACAACAACCAATCATTATTTTAAAAGAAGGAACAACCCGTGAAAAAGGAAACGATGCACGTGAAAATAACATAATGGCTGCTATCGCTATTGCTAATGCAGCGAAATCAACACTTGGACCAAAAGGCATGGACAAGATGTTAGTAGACTCAACCGGGGATGTCATCATCACTAATGATGGAGCAACAATTCTTAAGGAAATAGATGTGGAACATCCTGCTGCAAAAATGATTATAGAAGTCGCAAAATCACAGGATCAGGAATGCGGAGATGGAACAACCACTGCAGTGATACTCACTGGTGAATTATTAAAAAATGCAAACACCCTACTGGAAAAACATATCCATCCAACAGTGATAAACGAGGGATACAAACTTGCTGCAGATAAAGCCATAGAAACCCTTAAAAACATTGCATTACCGATAGAAGAAAATGATACACAATATCTTCGAAAGATATCCATGACGGCAATGAGTAGCAAAGGATCAATGCAATCAAGAGAACTCTTAGCAAAAGTTATTGTTGATGCCATTATTAGTATAGCAGAGAAAAAAGATGGAAAAACATTCGTTGATCTTGATAACATTCTCATTCAAAAACAACATGGAGAAACCATAGATGCCACTCAGATTGTTAAAGGTATCATCTTAGATAAAGAACCAGTTCATGATGGAATGCCCACACAAATAAAAAACGCGAAAATTGCATTGATTAATCAAGCATTTGAAATAAAAAAAACAGAGGTGGACGCTCGTATACAGATTCAAGATCCGTCCCAATTCCAAGCATTTCTTGATGAAGAACACCGTATGATTCAAAAAATGGTAGAAAAAGTCACTGAAAGTGGAGCAAATGTGTTAATTTGTGGAAAAGGAATCGATGACGTCGCACAGTATCTTTTCGCAAAGAAGGGGATTTATGCCGTCCGCCGAGTAAAAGACAAGGATATGATAAAAATTTCAAAGGCGACTGGTGCAAAACTTGTTTCCTACAATGATGAGCTTACGGAAGAAGATCTTGGTTATGCAGGTCTAGTTGAAGAAAGAAAAATTGGAGATGATCATTTTACCTATATCACTGATTGTAAGAATCCTAAGGCTGTTTCCATTCTTTTAAGAGGTGGAACAGAACATGTTGTTGACGAGTTGGAACGTGCGATGCATGATTCATTATCAGTTGTTAAAGTCGCACTTGAGGATGGAAAGATGACCATTGGGGGTGGTGCCTCTGCAACAGAGATAGCTATGAGCTTAAGAACTTATGCTCCATCCGTTGGTGGGCGTCAACAAATGGCAATTGAGTCATTTGCCCAAGCAGTAGAAGTAATCCCAAAGACATTGTCGGCAAATGCTGGTCTTGATCCTATTGACATCATGCTTGAATTACGCAGCCAACATAAGAAGGGGAAAACCTATGCTGGAATTAATGTAAATAAAGGGAAAGTTGATGATATGTTAAAAGCAGATGTGATTGAACCACTTCGGCTTGGTATCCATGAACTACAGTCAGCATCTGAAGCAGCGACCATGATTCTTCGTATTGATGATGTGATTGCATCAAAATCAGTAGGTGGTTTTTCAAATCCTGGAGGAATGGAGGATGAATATTAACTCCTCTTCTTCTTTTTTTTGTTAAACTATGAGGAAGGAAATAAAATGCAGTCAAATGAACAGGGAGAAAAAGTCAAAAAAACCAAGTATACTCGAGAGGAATTAAAAGAATTAGGTATTTATGTTAAGAAAAAAAAGAATGAGGATACTGAAGGATGATACATCATTGTAACAATTATTTTCCTTTTCTATGATTTTTTAAAAATTGTAAATTGGTTTTATACCAGGGTTGAATAGATGCTGGAAGTTTTTCACTTACAAATCGAATATCTTCAACCGAATAAAATGCTTGAAGGTTATATTTTTTCACTAATTCAATCACCTTTGGCACATTCTGACGTTTCACAACAGTGAAAATAATTTTTACCTGACCTTTCGGACCTTCAGCATCCAATACCGTAATACCAAATTTTGACCGTTTTAATGCATTGACTAGTTTGTTTGCATCATGACGAGTAATAATTCTAATGCCAACGTTTCCAATTGATAGCTTTTCATCAAGAATAATACCAACGAAATTACCCATAGCAAAACCACTTGCATAAAAAAGATAATAATATATGTTTGACAGATTTTGCATGATTTGACTTATTGCCATAATCCAAATAAGGATTTCAAAGAATCCAACCACCGGTGCAAGATATTTAATTCCTTTGGAAATAAAAATAATTCTTATGGTACCTAGACTTACATCACAAACGCGAGCAAGGAAAATAAGGAAGGGTAATCCAATTAGCGCATATAGTTCATCTATCGGTAATCCAATGAATTCCATATTTATTCTCCACCATTCTTTTCGGATTTAAAAAAAATTGATTTTCCTCTGTTTAATTGCGTGTTAATTAACAGTAACAAAAATAACTAATTCTGGAGTAGGTTTTTAACGTGTTATTTTTCATTACATTCAAATTCATTGCACTCACCATAATCACTGTTCAATCAAAACATATTTCTCGGCTATCAACTCATTCTAATGAAAAAAACCTTTCACTCATAAACCCAGTAAAAAAATAGATTTTTCCGTAATTAACAGGGGAATATCTTAAAAATTATCATTGAAATGATTTCTACATATTACATGAAAGAAACAAAAAAATGATTGAATGTAACAGAAGAAACTACCAGCAATACTCATTTTTTTCTATGGGGTAGCACTATGAACATCGATAAAAAAGAAAATATAAGAAAATTCATCAATATGCAATATGTAAAAATTAAGCGAACCGCTGCTGTTGGCAGCCTATTGATTCTCACCTTAAATCTATCACTTTCAATTTACCCATTTATTAGCCATAGAGATATACATCCCTACATAGCAATTCCACTCATTTTTTCAATTGTAATACTAATTATTTGGATTGCTGCAGAAATCTATGTGAAGCGAATGGAAATGTACCGTACCGAGTTTTTAGCAGAACGCATCCTCAATCCCTATTCAATTTATGCAATAGGACCATTTGAAGAAATGAAATATCGAAATATGGAAATCCCCATCATGGAGGCATTATCAACATTAATCCCTGAAGGAAATGAAAAAAAAGCTTTTGATAAACAGTTGCATAAAGTGAAAAAATGGTGCGATTTAGGCTATATTCCAAAGGAGGATTTTCCAAATCATTTGAAACAATATTATATCACAAAAACAGAGAACCGACTTTAAACAAAAAATTCTAACATAAGATAATAAGACTTGGAAAATAAGACAGATTTTAAAATTTTTGTCTAAACCATAGAATATTATCGATTTAGCTGTTGAACAGATAATTCATTTGTTTGAAAAAGATGTTCGTATAATGGACGTTTTTGTTTGATATCCTCCACCCAACATCGAAGGATTTCAGCGACACTCCAAGCTTGATTAGTACAACCCCGGGGTGCAAATGGAGGATCTGCATCAAAAATCTCTGGAATTGATCCATCCCAGAGTCTCCCAAACACATGAAACATTGGTTCAAGGAACTGCGTAAATGCTTGTGTTCTCCATGGTTTTTCAGCATGATGCATCTTAACAAAAGAAGTGATAAATGGACCAAGCAACCAGGGCCACACCGTGCCATTATGATACGCCATATCACGATGATGATTGCCAAGATAGGTGCCTATATAGTTTGGATTATCAGCTGAAAGCGTGCGCAAGCCAAAAACAGTTACTAATCGTTGTTCAACATCATTTACAATCTCATTTTGTAACGATGAAGGAATCATTGAATGATTAAGGGAAACAAGAAAGATTTTATTAGGTCGACAAGAAGCATCATGTGTATCAATGACATCATACTGCTCAGTATAACTCCTATTAAAATTTTCTTTCAATTGTTGCGCAATTTCTTCATAAGGACGGCAGTGTTCTACTCTATCAGAAAGAGTATTAACAATACATAATGCATTATACCATAGTGCTTGTATTTCCACTGCTTTCTGTGCCCGTGGTGTGGGATAGAAATCACCAAGTTTTACATCCATCCAGGTCAGCCCGGGATGATGAGCGATGAGGAAATCATTATCCATATGAATCCCATGTAGAGTACCTTTGATGTAATGTTCAAGAATAGAATGAAGCGTGGGAAGAATAGCATGCATAAATGCTTCATCA
This sequence comes from uncultured Thermoplasmatales archaeon, assembly GCA_964627915.1. Taxonomy (GTDB): domain Archaea; phylum Thermoplasmatota; class E2; order DHVEG-1; family DHVEG-1; genus EX4572-165. Next base: position 28,756 of record CAZVKY010000010.1, on the reverse strand, counting down.
TTTGTATATTTTAGATATTGATACACCCGATCGATATACCATAACGATGCATCAACTGAGTTGTAACTTGCCTCTTTTGTTTTATCATCAAAGGTATTAGGGATAAGACCATTCTTGCAAAATGTTTTGAAACTTTGTAAAATTTGTTTTGCATCATCGAATCGATGAGACACTAGAGTCAACCCGGGAAGGGCAATGAGGGTATCACGCCCCCAATCGCTAAACCAAGGGTATCCTGCGATAATCGTCTTTTTATCTGCTTTTTTAACAATGAATCGATCAGCTGAAAGTAATAATCGATGGAATGCTTCTGAACCATTCCATTGATCGATCAACTGCTGTTTCCGTTGATATTCCTGATGCACAATCTGCTGCAAGGTTGCATTGATTCCTTGTTCAATTGAAAAACCAAGGCAATAGCTAGTGGAAGCAGTGATCTGTTTCTGAAAAAACCCTGGAAATAGATGATATTCCTCACAGGAATCATTTCGCGCTTTATCAATTGGATAAAAGATATGATTCCAATATTCATCTTTTTCATAACTTGCATCATCTAAAATCATATGCAAGGTTTGATCACTGTTATCCGGACTGATTAAGACTTCATTTTTTTTCTGTTGTTGAGTTATCGAAAACTGATGAGGAACATGGGTTAAATCATAGAAATGTCGGGAATTAAGCACTGGTTGATGAATCAACGTAAGTGGTTCATCGGTCTTTACATCATATTGAATAATACTTGTATTATGATTTGAATGCATCACAAATCTTTTTTTGATAATGCTATCCCCAATGTGATAGGTAAACTGAGGGAACAAATCAAAAGAAAAAACGGGTCGAATATTAGATAAGGAAATTTCTTTTTCCTTTTTTTTTACACTGTCAAAGCAATTTGAAACAAACACCCATCGTTTTACTGGTGGCAAGAGACTTGCAACGAGGAGATGATGAAATTTTCTGGTATTAGTATTTCTATAATTCAAAGAGGCGTAACTGCCTAGTCCATTGGTAATCAACCATTCTCTCAACGCATCAACTTCCTATACTTACAAACACTATATAATTCAACCGCGATGGCACTGTTGAACAAATCTCTTTCACCAAATCTGCTTAGGTTTTTTGTTTAAAATCCTGGAGGATGTTCATATAATTAATAAACCCATCATATGGTGAATCATAATGACTGAAATATTGATGGACGTTGCCATCTTCAAAACCCTTTGTTGAAATATAATACAAATGATCAGAGGTCTGTAGTTTCCGCCAGGCATCAAGTAACTTAGGATCCTTTTTTTCTTTGAGTTTCTTTCCTAATCCTTGCAGTTCATAAAAACAGGATCGTTGCATATCATTTCCCAGCCAGGTAGAAACATCCCGGTCCTCATCAGCCCAGGAAATTGCCCAGGGGACATCAATGGTTCCCACTGGTTGATAGCGTTTAACGGCTTCACTCACGGTGACAAAATCAAGATGATCATGTTTTAAAACTTCCGCGGGTAAATGATCAAGAAACTCAAAAATACCGGTCTCCGTCCACTGATGCTCACCAAAGGTCTCATAATCCATAAACAAATTAATCAAATCACCCTGATTCTGAGCAACCCAACCAGCATGTTTGTCAGCGGTTAATGGAAAACCAGGCCAACCCTGTGAAGAAAAACGAAAACCGATATCATCACTTAATGAATAATTCCGCAGTAACACACTAATATCAGCATTCACAGGTTTATACAAATGATTCGGTGAACGCCAATCAAGAATTTTTTCCGTTCCCTCGGTAATAATACCCTTATAGCCCATATCTGCTACTTTTTTAGCAATACGGTTATCATAAATTGCTTCCGTATTCCGAAACACTGTTGGAGTCACATTGAATAATTGTTTCATCATGGCCCTATGCATCATCACTTGATCCTCAAACTCATCAAGTGAATCATACAGACTAGACAAAGAATGAAAGTAGGTTTCCTCAATAAGATCAACACAACCCGTGTCCACTAACTGATTGAAGCTCTCAATGATTTCAGGCATATGCTTCTGACAATACTCAATAAAGGTTCCCGTTAAACTAAAAGAAACTTTGAATTCACCATCATACTGATCGATTAAGTTCAATAACAGATTATTCGTAGGAACATAACATTTATGAGCTACTTTTTCAAAGATTTTCTGATTCAATGTAGAATCAAAATATTGTTCAGAAGAATGTGCATTCCCAATATTAAACACAGAAAAACGGTTTAACCGTAATGGTTGATGCACCTCAAAATAAAAACATACAGATGTCATCTCTACACCACCTCATTATAGACCTCAATGGTCTTATCAGCAACCCGATTCCAGGTGAAAAAATCAATTTCTCTTTTTCCCTCCGTTGCCAGTGTTTGATGAAGCTCATCATACTGTAACAATGAAATGATCTTATTGGCCATTTCATCTACATCCCAGAAATCAACACAAAGACAATGACTTAGTGCTTCTGCCACACCCGCAGTTTTTGATACAATGGTAGGAGTCCCCGCTGAAATAGCTTCCAAAGCAGTGATACCAAATGGTTCACTTACTGAGGGCATCACATAGACATTAGCTATCTGATAGATGTGCCTTACTTCTTCATCACTAAGAAGACCAGTAAACATCACATTATGAGAAATTCCTAGATCCACTGCTTTATCCACAAGTTTCGGCAGCATATCTCCTTTTCCAGCAACCACAAAACGGGTGTTCACCCCGAAATCAATCACTTTTTTTGCGGCTTCTAAAAAAAACTCTGGACCTTTTTGAATGGTTAATCTACCTAAAAACAAGACAATGTTTTGTTTTTCAGCCGCGCCTAATGGATACACTGCATTATGAACAACACGGATTTTTCCAGGATCAATACCATATTTTTCAACAAGAATTCGTTTCGTGAAATGACTAACCGCGATGATAACATCGGCCTGCTGCATTCCCTCACGTTCAATATCAATAAACCATTGATTCGGTGAAACCCAACCAGATCGATCATATTCCGTGGAATGTACACTGAGCACTAATGGAGCATTGAGTTTTTGTTTTAATTTTGCTCCTGCTTTCATGGTTAACCAGTCATGGCAATGAATAAGATCATAGGATCCGTTCACTCGACTAGTCACAAGGTCATTATAACGATACACACTTTCAAAAAATCCGCCTTCAAGTTCCTTATCATTCGGTCGATCATAAGGAAAAACAGTGGCCTCACCAACTTCTTTAATCCTCAAATGTGGTTTTTCACTTGAAGCTTGGGTCTTTGTTTTTGGCATGTAGAAATCTACATTAATATTTTTATCAGCAAGACTCCTTGTTAAACCATAACAATGGGTCCCTAATCCCCCAGCTTTAAAAGGGGGGTATTCCCAGCCAATCATCGCAACTTTCATAACCTGCTCCAAGAATTTTTACATGAGGATACAATGTGTTTATTCTCTCAATCGATAATTTCTATTTGCATCTACTTCGATTTTATCTTCTCTTCCCAGCCAACCCAGGGCAGCATACACATCTTTTTCGGAAACATCAGCCAGTTTTTTTAGAGTAACAATATCTGCTTCCTCCCAGATATCAAGAATTTTCCACACTCTGCCGGCTGTTGTTCCAACGGAATGATCAAGATTTGTCTCACCAAGAGTATACTTATTTTTTTCTTTTCGTATTTTATTTTCCCTGGCAAGCCATCCAATTCCAGCGTAAAACTCTTTTTCGTTCAGTTGCGTTGATTTTAAAATGCTTTTTTCTTTGCTATGCCCTTCTTCTTCAAGACGAGTCCAAATTTTTCCAGCATTCTCTCCAAATTTGGTAGTTATATTCCTCACAAGCATCCTCCAGTGTGTAAATTGGATATGAATAACTCCATTATAAGTTTATCTAAAAAAACAGCGGAATTGCCCCCTCATTTTTCAGCATTTTCTTTCAACTTGAAATTGATAACATTATTTGTTGAATATTATTCACTTTTTATCGCAAAAAATCTAATTAGATGATTTTATTTGATTATTTAGTAAATATTATTGTCCGGTAACCCATCTTTTACATCATTTTTTTTAGAAAAAGATAACTGCATATTTTGACGATTAAATCACTGATTTTAGACAAGGAATATCCACACCAATCACTATCATTTCAACGCATAGCAAAGATCAAAGGCATAATCTATCTCTTTGATTTCTCACCGTGATCTTTTCTAGAATTTCCATCCTTCCATGCGAAACATATCAAGAATATCAATGGATTCAATCGTGTAATCTTGACAAACGTAGGGAATTCGTACTTTGTTTCCCCGTAATTTTTCTTCTGTGACTACAATCCGTTTGATTTCTACGAGAGTTTGTTGAGGATCTTGAATCATTTCGATTGCAAGAGCGATAACCCAAGGATCTGCAGCATACCTTTTATCTTTTTTAATCAAACTGGGATACGTTTTTAAAATTTCTTTAACGATTCTAATTTGTTCAGCTGTTTCTTCTATAAACATGTCAGCATTCTGTTTCGCCCATGCTGCTAAGGTATCATCATACTGGGTGATTTCATTTAGTACTTCTTTTGGAGCAACCAGTCTTTTCTTTTTGATCAAGTTTTCTACTTTTTTCCATGGGGTCTGGTAGATATCCATGGGATTATGTTTGTTTAATTCGATGAGTGATGAAGTATCGATGATGTAGCAAGTTTTCGTCATTGTTTCGCCTTTGCGAGTACTTTATCAAAATTTCTTGATTTCACTGAAAGAAAGTTTAAGGCATCAGTGTATGTAATGTAGTTTTTATCGTAGTTGTTTGCTACCATTGAAACAAATTTATGTCCCATCTCTGTAAGACATCTACGATCTTGTGGAATTCCACCACCTTTTTTTGTTGCTTTTTTCTTTTTTTGATCCTTTTTTGAAGGTTTATATTTGTCAAGTTTTCTTTCAAATTCAGTTTTATTGATAAAATCCTGTTTATACATAGCATACAACAGCATTGATTTACTCACCTTGTATCTCCTAGACAAACGATTTAGCGTTCTTTCATCAGTAAGTGATTGTTCAGAGGTGAATAGAGTTTTAGCATGTGTTTTTGGAAGTAAAAAGGATGCAGCAAATTGATTACACCAATATTCGATTTTATTTTTTTTATTAAAAGATAAGAATGGTAAATCAATAACGGTTTCTCCAAGAAGTATATGACCAAATTCATGCAATAAGGTAAAAATTCTTGCTTCAATACTATCTTTGGAGTTTACTACGATGACATTTGGGTTTTGATCAGTGAGGACAAATCCTCTTGCATCCTCAACAGGCATGGAGAACTGGAATACTAAAATATTTAATTTTTCAAATGTTTCTCTTAAATAATTAAATAATGCATAACTACTTTTGAATTTTCTTTGTTTTTCAACATTCAGATTAAAATTGTTTCGATAAAACAATCCAAGATCATTAGGTTTTTTTGATAAATTGACATTTTCAATTTTTGGGGCAACGGAATTATTCATGTTTATAAGTAATTCACCACCAATTTCCTGAAGATTCCGTGCTCTTCTAATCGCATAAATCGTTTTTTTATCAAACACGTCTTTTTTATCAGGAAGCATCCGGTAATCCTTTGGAAGCGGTGGTTCGTCAAGTGGTTCGGAAAGAAGAAACGTTGCCAGTGGTCGTTTGTATGCTTTAGAAAGTTCTTTTAATTGCCTAAGTGAAGGCTTCCAATCTCCTTGTTCAATTGCGTCAATAACATCAACACTCGTCTTCAAACGCTTACTGACGTCTTCTTTAGACCAGCCAGAGCTTAGCCTAAGCCATTTGAAAACGGCTGGGTTCACATCAACTTTCAAGGATCTAGTCATTCTACAACACCTTAACCTTCTCATTGTTTTTTTCTTTTACGAAATATATGAGTTATACATGGGAAAAATTAGTGCGTATTTATTTCTCGATTAATCTTTCGCTCAACTGGTGATTTGTTTTTGCTTCATTGAACGAATAAAATAAATTGAATGATATTCTCCTATTTAACCATGGCAGTTTTGAATATGACATTATTTCATATTACGCTCAAAAAAAATAGCTATGTTCCTAGAACTTAGATATCATCTTTATTTCAAAACTTACTTTAATAAAAAACTTATTCCAATCAAATAGGAGGGCTAAGCATAGAAAAGGATAACAATGCTTGCATTGATGATTTCAAGAATGTTGTAAAAATATTTTGTGAACGGAGGGATTGGGATCAGTTTCACAATGCCAAAGAATTGGCCATTGGCATGGTTACTGAATCGTCAGAATTGTTACAACATTTTAGATTCAAATCAGAAAGTCAAGTCGATGAAATGTTCGAAAGTCCAATAGCTAGAAAAGAAATTACCGAAGAAATTTCTGACGTGTTATTTTTCATATTTAGATTATCCCAAAAATACAATATTGATTTAACAACTGAATTTCGACAAAAGATGGAAAAGAACGAACAAAAATATCCAGTGGATAAATTTAAGGGTTCAAATAAACGATATTCGGAGATATAAAATGCTGGTTTATGAGGGAATAAAAGGCGACTTTTGTACATCTGTATTAAACGACACAATTGACAATGAAATATATGCTATGTATCAAAAGAAAATTGGTAATATCTCAAAGAAAGAAATAACCGCCTGGTCTGATTCTATGCAATACATGTACAAAGTAATTCAATCGGATGAAATTCCAAATAACAGCGGAATCGCCATTGAATTCAGGATTCCTTCAACCAGTAAACGAGTGGATTTTATTATTTCAGGGAAAAACGACAATCAAGAATCCTCAGTAGTTATAATTGAACTAAAAAGATGGGATGAAGCATATAAGGTTGATGGTAAGGATGGGATAATTTCAACACCTCTTAGTAGAGGACTTCATGAAACAATTCATCCATCATATCAAGCTTGGTCATATTGCAATCTTATCAAAGATTTTAATGCAACGGTTCAAGAAGAATCAATTGAAATTATTCCATGTGCATTCCTTCATAATCTTGATTTAGAAAAAAATCCAGAGATTATTGATGATTCTTATTCAGTTTACACTGAAAAGGCACCGCTTTATACAAAAGGAGAGGTCTTGAGACTTAGAAGATTTATTTCGAAATTTATAAAATATGGAGATAACAGAGAATTATTGTATAAAATAGATAATGGAAGACTCAAACCATCGAAATCCTTGCAAGAATCTTTAGTAAGTCTCATTTCTGGCAATGATGAATTCACATTGATTGATGATCAAAAAGTTGTATATGAAGAAGCCTTACGATTAGCGGTTAAATCTCGTGAAGATAAGCAGAAAAGAGTTCTTATTGTTGAAGGAGGGCCAGGTACTGGTAAATCAATACTAGCGGTAAATTTACTTGTTTATCTGACAAATAAAGGGATGGTTGTTCATTATGTATCAAAAAATTCAGCACCGAGAAACGTATATTCGGCAAAGTTAAAGGGAACAAGGACAAAATCACACATAGATAACCTTTTCAAGAGTTCGGGAGTATTTTATAATTGTGATAAAAACACATTTGATGCTCTTATCATTGATGAAGCACATCGATTAAATGAAAAATCAGGTATGTTTAAAAACTATGGTGAAAATCAGATTAAAGAACTTATTAATTCTTCTATTTTTAGTATTTTTTTTATAGATGAAAGTCAACGGATAAACATTTTTGACATTGGCAAGAAAATGGAAATTGAAAAATATGCAGAGCTTTACCATGCTAAAATAAAAAAAATGACACTTGAATCACAGTTTAGATGCAATGGCTCAGATGGATATCTGGCATGGATTGACGATATATTAGAAATACAAAAAACGGCAAATTTTAATGGATTTGAAGGAGAGTATGATTTTAGAGTAATCGATAACCCAAATAAATTAAAAGACTTGATCTTTGAGAAAAATAAAATCAATAATAAATCAAGATTATTAGCAGGATATTGCTGGGATTGGAATAAAGATACGAGGAATAAAAGTGACATCCATGATATTGAAATTTCCGAATATGGCTTTTCAATGAGTTGGAACTTGAATAATACAAGCACCTGGTCAATTGATAAAAATTCAGTTAATGAAATTGGCTGCATTCACACATCTCAAGGATTGGAATTTGATTATGTTGGTGTTATTATTGGATTGGATTTGAGATGTGAGAATGGTAAAATCATAACTGATTTTACTAAAAGAGCGAAGACAGATCAATCACTCAGGGGGATAAAAAAACTTGCAAAAAATAATCCTGAGAAGGCAAATAAAATTGCAGATGAAATTATCAAAAATACCTATAGGACATTGATGACAAGAGGACAAAAGGGCTGTTACATTTTTTGTTGTGATTCAGAGTTGCAATCATATATAAAATCAAGAATTTGAATTTTCTAAAGATTATTATTATAATATATCATAAAAATATTCAAAAAATACAATTGTAATAATAGTGATAGAATCCAATAAATACAAAGATTATGTCATTTAGGAAATTTTGAAGGATAATATCCTTACAAATAAAATATCTAGCTGATTCAGTTTATTGAAATATAAATCATATACTTATGAAATAACCGAAAATAATGACGGGCTTGTGGGGATTCGAACCCCAGGCCAATCGGTTAAGAGCCGATTGCTCTACCTAGCTGAGCTACAAGCCCAAAAAAATGAAAATATATTCGGCTGACAATTCAAAACTGATAATTAAGTTTTTTCTTCAATCAACTGTTGTACTTTTTCATCATCAACCTTGGTAACATATTTCGCATCAATATCATCAGTCACACAGACATTCTCGCTTGCTTGATAGATTTTTATTCCATCTTCACGAGCTTTCAACCCATCAACACGAAGAATCATGGGTTGATCAGTACGCACACTGCCTGCCTCAATTGCTTTTTCAATAGTTACACTAAGATGAACCTTTTTCCGATCAACAGGATGAATACCTCCTTCAATGACAATATCAGATTCCTCTTCAGTTACTGGATAAAAAAATTCATCGGCATGAGACTCCGGTAAATCATCTAACTCAACATCGATGGAATGACCATATTTCGCCCGAATCATCCCCCCATCAATCTGATATCGACCACGGGGATCAGTAGCAACCAATGCTCTGATATGATGCGGGCGCAGCCAATTAAACCCAGATCTTCCCGTGCCAATAGCATTAATCAATGATGAGATATCTACCCATCCATGACCATCCATGGGTAATCTAAGTTTATCAGGGAAATGGCGAAGGGCACCAGCCATAATACGACTGAGGGAACTAAGTTCTCGATCATTCATCAAGAATTTTCCTTTTCTCTCACAAATAGGACAGAGCTCACCACGGTAATATCCGTGTTCATCACATTCATTTAACATAGTCACTCAACACCCCTAATCATGCAGATAAGTATAAATTTTTGTACTATCAAGATATACCTTATTGCGGTGACGAATTGGACCAAGAAGAAATGAAACGGATTGCAGCTGAAAAAGCAGTTGATTATGCCAAGGATGATATGATTATTGGCTTGGGAACTGGATCAACCGTGAAATATGCCTTAAAAAAACTAGGAAAACTGGTTGATCAAGGCTTAAACATAAAAGGCATTCCCACATCCCAAAGAACAAAAAAATTAGCCATCAAATATCATATCCCCTTAACCACTTTGAAAGAAGCAGGTAGCATAGCATTAACCATTGATGGAGCAGATGAAGTGGATCAAAATCTGAATCTGATCAAAGGCGGAGGAGGAGCATTAACAAGAGAAAAAATCATTGCATATCATTCAGAAAAGGTCATCATCATCGTGGATGATTCAAAAGTAGTAAAATCACTGGGAATCGATTTTCCACTCCCTGTTGAAGTAGTAAAATATGAATGGGAAACAACAAAAAAAGCATTGGAAACTTTTGATTGTGAAGTCTCCCTGCGAACGATTATGAATGATCCCTATATCACCGATAATGGAAACTACATCCTTGATTGTGAATTCGATAGAATCCTAGATCCTGAACAAATGGAAATGGATATCAACATGATACCCGGAGTTGTGGAAAATGGATTGTTTATTGGCCTTGCCCATCGAGCGATCGTCGGTGGAAAACAGGGGATTATGACCTTGGAAAAGGAGATTATTACATCATAGAAAACAACGAACAGAACAATCAATCATCACATCATTGGTATCGGCGACTCATTCATTACACTGGCGCCCTTCTCATTCTTTATTATTTTTTACCAGATACTCCTGTATTTACTATTCTTAAAATCTATGGCCCACCAGTAATCATACTGATTGTTATCATATTTGATTTCCTTCGAGTGCGCAACCATATTTCTTTTCCCTGTGATGATCTCTTGCGTCATTATGAAAACTATCGTCTTGGAAGCTATGTGTATTTTGGTATAGGGGCAATGATTCTTTTTTTGTTCTTCCCCGAACAGATCAGTATTCCCTGCATCCTCTGTGCCAGTATTACAGATCCATTCATGGGTGAAATCCGGCACCATTACAGTAAAAATAGTGCACTTTTAGGAGGATTTCTTATTAGTTTCTTGTTTTTTGCCATTTTTTGGATGTTTACACCCATCTATCTCATGATTCCCATCGCAAGCATAGGATCAATCAGTGCTGTTATCGCCGAAAAATATGCTGGGTTTTGGATCGATGATGATTTTCTCATGCAGATTTTACCAGCGATGATGATACTCATTATCACCACTCTTTTCTCTTTGAATCAGCTTTATTTGTCAACACCACCACTCAACCCACTGTTCTCATAACAAAGAAAAAAGGATTTATTTTACAATTTTTAAACCATAAACCACTGGAAGAAGTAAGGTAGCAGCAATACAAGAAAACGCAGTCATCAAAATAATGACTAAAGCAAAATCCTGCAATGCAACAATGGTAGTCAATAAAATAGATGCAATCCCTGCAATGGTGGTTAAGGCAGCTTCGATCAGGGAAAGCCCAGTACGCTCTACTGCTATTTTAATTGCCTCTATTTTTTCAAATCCATTCTCCATTTCCTCCTGGATACGATGAGTGATATGCACTCCGTAATCAATTCCGATCCCAATCATAATGGATGCAATTGAAATAGTGATTACGTTCAATGGGATATCAAGAGCCACTAAAAACCCCGGTTCCCACATTAATACAAAACCAACCGGAATCATGGTTAAAAAACCAAGCAGGCTAGATTTAAAGATAATGATAAGAGCTGCAAGTACCAACAGAATAGCAACAATCATAGACCGAGTTTGTTCATCAGCAAGTTTTTTGTTAATGGCCACATTAATCGCGTCCTGACCAGTAAGCTGAGAAACATGTCCGCCATGTGGAATACTTGTTTGTGCAGCAATAGTATTAACTGTTTTCACCTTTTTTTCGATTTCATTCATACTTAACCCAGTGGGGATATAAACGACGATAATAGTTTTTGAGAAATCCTCATCAACATATCCAGTCTGGGAGATACGATCAAACATCACTTCATCAACACCGGCAAACTCACTCAGACTTTCAACGATATCATTACGTTTTAAAATATCATTTATATCTTTCACTTCATCAGCAATAGAGTATAAATCAATGCCTTTACTGCGCATCTCCACCTGCATATCATAGATTGCTTCAATGGTCTCCGGATAGGTCAATCCTTGTGGTTCGGTTTCAATCATTAAGGCATTAAAATTTGCTCCACCAAAATTTTTAGAATACTCAACCAGTTTTATCAGTTCAGGCACATCCTGTGGCGCTAAATCAAAATAATTGGTATTGGTCTCTGTCTGCGGCAGCACAAGCAAGCTCATTATCGCGAAAAACACGGCAATAACAATAATCCGTTTTTTGTTCCTTAAAATAAAATCAGAAAGAGATGATAAATCAGAAAGCTTGCCATCCTTTCGAAACTTCAAAAGAATAGAAAGAGATGGAGTAAGGAAAATAGTTGAGATAAACACGAAAAGAATACCCAGAGCACACCCAAAGCCAAAGGTGACCACAGGGTACATACTTGAAATCATCAACGAAGCAAAACCAATCATAGTTGTCACCGTTGAAAGGAAAATAGCTTTCCCCGTTGAATCCAATATTTTCTCCGTGTTTGAAATCATATCCTTTTTGTTTTGCTCTTCAGCAAATCGATTCATCACATGAACCGAGTAATCTACCCCTAACCCAAGCAACAGGGCAACTATGGAAATAGAAAGCAGGGTTAACTCTGGTTGAATAATTCCAAGCACCCCAAAGGTTAGAGCTATAGCAAAAGCAGTGGGGAGAAGTGCAATCACAATTCCTTTTACGGTTCGATGAAATAAAAATAATACTATTGAGACCAGAGCAATGGCGATAACAAAAATGATTTGGAAATATTGCATATAGCTTTCCTGAATAGCATTCTGCATCGCTGTGGTTCCTGTCACCGTCATCTCTGTGTAAAACGTTCCCCGATGATCAATAGCACTTTGCACTCGTTGTTGAATATCATCATATTCAGCATTTTCCTCAAGTTGAAGAAGGATAACAGCAACATCATATGTATCGGTATACAATGTTCCTTTGACCGCTTGAATAGTAAACCTGGACATATACGTATAAATCAAGTTTTCATCTGTTGGAATCTGATAGGTACCCGCACCAAAGAGGGTTTCTGGACCAATATCTGTTTTTGCATTTTCCCTTTTAATCAGTTCAGCAAGGCTTGACACTGCAAAAATACCATCATGTTTTCCTTTATCACTTTCAAACTTATTGACTAAGGGACTGGAACTAACTCGATCCATCTCCTTTAATACTTCTGGATCACGGATATCATCTGCTTCAACATAGATAATGATAACAGATCCGATCTGAAATTCCTCATCAATTTTCTGATAGAGTTTAACGGTTTCATCATCAGATGGAAGAAACGTTGAAAGATCTGACTCCATGTAGACGTTGGTGGCCTGTGTTCCAATAAGAATAGTAATAATGGTATAGATGATAAGAACAGTACGTGGTCTTTCCACAAGAATTCTAGCCAACGGCCTCATATTCATGAAGATTCCTCCTTTTCCTCGATGTTGATTTTCACTGGTCTAAATGAGGGATCTTTTGATGATTGAGACCGAGCTAAAAGAGCGATTTTGTTAAGCCTATCCTCAATATCTGAAGCATAGCGTTTCAACAGTTTTAATGGTGGGAGAGGAGAATACATAAATGGGTTTTTTCCAATTGTTTCCGTTTTGATTTTTTTCCGAAGGATGATATTCTCAGTAAACATTTTTGAAAGTGTTTCTCTTACCGTACTTGGATGTAAATGAGTGCCCCTTATAATTTCCTCTGTTTTAGCTGATTTCTTTCTTAAAAGAAAAATATAGATTCGTGATTGGGCTTGAGATCGGAGGATATCCCGAATCGCAGATTCCAGTTTTTTATCTCTGAGAGAGTGCTTCTTTCCCATACCCAAAACACCAATTTTATTATTATATTTTAATATAATTTCTATTTTATAGCTTTAAATACTTTTCTATTTTGTCGGCAAAAAAGCGACAAAACATTCTGTCGGAATGAACACGACAAAAAAACAAAAAAATATTAAAAACATTTTAATCTGAGCAAAAGATATCGCCGATACATCAGGGAATAAAAAGAATGATTGTAAAATCAAAAATAAAGGAATGGAAACGATACTACGAAATCTCTGATGTGGGGCAAATATCAAGACGATACTTTGTGATGAACGCTTTTGATGGTGCACTCACTATGCTTGGCGTCGTCATCGGTCGGTGCCTATGTTGCAAAAATACTTCTTCCCATCACCATTATCACCGCAGCACTTTCAGGATCCATTGCCATGGGAATTTCAGGTGTCAGCGGCGCATATATGACTGAAAAAGCGGAGCGAACCAAAGAACTTAAAGAACTAGAACGAGCCATGATCACTGATCTTAAACATGGTGTTCATCATAAATCATCACAGTTTGCAACAATTTTTGCTGCTCTCGTTGATGGATTATCACCAGCTCTTGCCGCTATGTTTGTCGTCTCCCCCTTTTTTTAGCCTATGCTGATATTATTCCAGCACAAAACGCTTTTTTGGGTTGTATATTACTTACACTCATTCTTCTAACAATTCTTGGGATATATCTAGCAAAAATAAGCGATGAAAGCATGATCCGGTATGGCATCCAGATGCTTGTCGTCGGCATTGTCACCGCCTTTCTTTGTGTGATGACCTCACTTCTCCTCGGAGGAAGTATGGTAATCTAAAAATTCATTCAATGAACAATAAGCAAAACATCATTAACCATTTTTCCATATCTATTTACTTGGAATAGGTTATGAATGAACAAAACCGTATAAAAAAAGACATCACCATGTTTGAAGAAAACATCACCCATATCAAAGAAAGCAATCCCGATCTTCTTTCCGATCCCAGAGCAAGTATGGCTATAGATTATTATAATGATGCAAAATTCTATCTAAACAAAAACGATTCTTTTACCGCTTTTGGCTGTATCAACTATGGCCATGGTTTACTTGACGCGCTCATTAAATTTGATTCTAAACCAAAATAGACTCTGATGACCAGTTCATAACATTTCTTATAACAACGTTATAACAACTGCAACTATTCAAAGGGTAATGAATCGGTTTTTACCGCCTGAATTTGAAACGTATCATCTATAGAAGCTTTCAATAACTCACTTGCATCACCTTGATTCACACTAATTTCAAGAAAACCTGAACTTCCAATAAGAGCTAACAAACCCTTTTTTTCCACCGCACCATATGCATTAACAAAAGGGAGTTTTTTGCGTTGATCATTCATCTGAATAGTTAACTCATCACCACTATGAGCCATTCTCTGCATCTGGTTTGAAGTGATATTGGTCACAATGTTACCAAAACGATCAACATATAACACAGCCCCCATAATCATGTTATCCAAAATCGATGGCCGTTGAAAAGAGATATCAATAACATCTTGAATACGAGGACCGATTTGTTCAAAGGGAAGACCATTAAGAATATGAGCCGCAATTGGGGCGAAAATATCACGACCATGAAACGTATCAGAAACCGGTTTTTTAAAAAGATCTTTATTGGTTATCTCATAAGCAGCAAAATCACCAAACAAACGGGCAGCAGGCATCAATAATCCATTATCAGGACCAATAAACACATGTCTTCGGGTAGCAACTACAATACCTCTTCGCTGGGTACCAACACCGGGATCTACCACAGCAACATGAATAGTTCCTCTGGGAAAATGTGGGACAACAGAACGAAGTAAAAACGCTCCTTCTTTCACATTATGCACAGCAATATCATGAGAAATATCAACACAATAGGCATCTGGATAACGAGCATACAACACTCCCTTCATCTGAGCTACATACCCACTCTGCAACCCAAAATCCGTCAAAAAGGTAACTAATTTCATAGCATATCCCTTAAAAAAGAAGATATAGAAATCCATCATATTAATGTGACGATTAGATGACACTTAAAAAAAATCGATGAATACTTCACTTTTCAAATCCAAATACTGTTTTTTATTCAACAAAATTGATGAGTTTTTCACAAAGTATTTATGGGAGAACAGAGTAATATAATATGATAGTAGAGGGAATATGTGGTGAACCATGGGATATATGAAAACAAAAACAAAAATGGTCAGAAGTCTATGGGATTCAGTTTCTCAGCATTCATTAACCTGCCCCAAATGTGGAGGAAATCTAATTGTCATGCAACTCGACCCAGTTGAAGATATGTACAATCCCTATGTGGCCTATGAATCAGTTCTAGAGTGTAGCAACTGTTCGTATCAAACAAAAGCAAAATCTTTCACTATTCTTGGTAGTGTGCAAAACTTTGATGTACATCATCTCACTCTTTCAGGATGGTGCCCCAGTGGAAGCCGGGTTGAATCAACCTATGAACACATCCTTGATTTCGACCAGATTAAACAATTGAAATCCACCGATGAACTCACGGAATTTTTAGTTGTTGATGATCACATCGTTCAAATCATCAAATAACATCCTTTAAAAAAACCAGTCTCAAATACCCATCCTTTTTTAAAGTGAACTCTAAAAATGATAAATTTACCCCAATGATTTAAATAGGAACAAATAAAAAAACAGTATTAGTGAGGAAAAAAGATGGGAAAAAAATATAACAAAGAACCACCAAAGGAAATCTCTATCGTTTGGGTTAATGTCGTGGGTAACTACGGTTAACCATACATCACATCATCATTATCATCCTTATTTGGTGGAGTAAAACGTTTCCTTCTGCGATGATGTTTGATGAATTTTCGCTGTCTTTTTTTTCGGGTAATCTTAAAATCACGACGAAGCAAACGGATAAAGGTTTTATCAGGCAAGGGTTCCAACCGAACAATACCTTTTACTTCAAACTGATGTAACACCCGAACGATACTTTTTCGGGAAAGATGCAGTTTCTGTTCAAGATCTTCAATGGTCACTGGATACTGTTTCTGCAGAATGGTAACAATTTGTTCATCAATGGTTCCTGCAACGATTTCAATCATAATCTAAAAGAACAAAACAAAGTCTAGATACAAAAACGCTTTGTATCAAAGAGTTTACTCATAGGCACGTTTTCCTTCATTATCCTGTTCATAAAGAGCTAACACATCTTTTTTCAGCTCAGAAGGATACCCATCTGGAAAATCAATACACCCACTACACACTGGAAACCCAATAACCTTCTGAAGATCATTATTTTCCACATACGCTAATGAATCCGCACCGATTTCTTCACAAATGTCATCCCAAGTTCTTACATTTCCCTTCTCATCTCGAGCCAAAAACTCTTTACGACTCCGCATATCAATACCCAGATAACAAGGAGCAATAAGGGGTGGGCAACCAATACGAATATGAACTTCTTTGGCCCCTGCTCGACGGACTCCTTCAACCAGCTTACGAACATTCGTTCCTCTAACGATTGAATCATCCACCAAAATAATCTTATTTCCACCAATCACTGCTCGTAAAAAAGATAGACCTTCTTTGACTACTTTATCCCTGCTTTCCTGCTTTTGTTGGATAAAGGATCGTTCCGCTTTATCCTTCATAATCCCTTCATCCAATGGAATACCAGATTCACGGGAATAGCCTAATGCATACCGACGACCAGATTCAGGAACTGGTATCACCACATCAGCTTTCACCGGATTTTTTTTAGCTAACTGACGACCCAGATTCACCCGGACATCATGCACTGATCGACCCCGAATACGAGAATCTGGTTTCGCAAAATACACAAATTCAAACATACAAGGTGTTTCCTTTTTCTTGATGATCTGTTTCTCATAGATCTTTCCGTTCTTATCAATGATAATCGCTGATCCACCAGGAATATCTTTCACATATTCAAAATTTGATTTTTTAAACACCCGAGTTTCAGAGGTCAAACAATACATCCCATTATGTTTACCCAATACCAAAGGACGAATTTTATGAGGATCAGTAACGCCAAACAAAAAGGGATTATCCCCTGAATCAGCTAAAAACAAACTGGAATAACTCCCCTTCACCTGATGCATGATCTTTTCACAGGCATTCATGATGAGGTCAACAGTTACCTCTTTTTTATAGAGTTCATCAGCCATGGGTAACAGCAAACATTGAATATCACAGCCTGTCCGCGGTGTTCTTGGTGATTTCTTTTTCACTTCTCCACAGTTAATAATATTTCCATTGTGTACTGCCGCTAGAAAGGGAATCACTAAATATTCAGGTTGAGCATTGCGTTTCAATGATTCTAAATCATCCATTCCCGCAGTTGAATACCTGGTGTGACCAAGACCAACAAAACCAGGGGTATCAATCTTTTTTTCCTCATCAAAAATATCACGAACTAAACCCGCATCCTTAATCACATGAATATTTCCATCATAGGTTAATTTACCCGCTGAGGATTGTCCACGGTGTTGGATAGCAAACAAACTATGATAGATAAAGCGTGATACTGGTTTATTGCCGATTATTCCCACAATTCCACACATAACAACACGGAAGAAATGATATAGATAAGCGGTATTTATACATCACGTTAAATGATGAATTTTCCACGACGATAAATCAATTCATCATCAGCATATATTTCACCCTCCTTTCGGAGGTCACACACCATATCCCAATGAATCCCAGAAACATTAGTGCTTTTGGTTTCTGGATATCCACTACCCACCGCAAGATGAATCGTTCCCCCTATTTTTTCATCAAACAAAGTATTTTTGGTAAACCGTTTAACACCATCATTCAATCCAAAAGCAAACTCCCCCAATCGTTTTGCTCCATCATCAGTATCAAGCATAGAATTAAGAAACGAAAGACCAGACAAAGCCTCTTTTTTCACCACTTTTCCCTTTTCAAACCAGAGTTTCACATCATCAACCTGTCGACCACCATACACTGAGGGAAACGAAAAATGAATAAATCCTTCTGCTGAATCCTCAACAGGACCCGTGAACACCTCCCCATCAGGAAAGTTTTCTTTTCCATAACAATTAATCCATTTACGATGCTTTACCGAAAGCGTTAAATCAGTATCTTTTGCTAAAATATGAATCATATCTTTAGAAGAAAGCATCTCAATAAATCGTTGTTGACGCTTTCCAATATGTTCCCAATATGCACCGGGATCCTCCTCTTGAACATGAGCAGCATCAAACACAAAAGATTCATACTCAGATAAGGACATCTCAGCATCTTGAGCCGCAGCATTTGTGGGAAACTGAGTGACACACCAACGCAAATCTTTTTCCGCAGCTCGTTTTAAAAAAATAGTATGAATCGGCTGCTGTGATTTACTTCGAATCGATTGTTTCTTTGGATCAACATGAGTCATATACCGAGTGTTTTCTGGACTTAATGTGCTTAAACGGGCATCAACCTGTTCCACTTCAAAACGATGCAAGGGAGAAACAAACTCCAATTGCTCCTTTGTAGCATGCTTATAAAACAATTCTGAAAAATGTTCCAAACCCATACGAACTGAGGGATGAGCCCCTTTTTTTAACGCCCCCTGATAGACTGCAGAAAGCAAAGGTATTGTCTGCGGGGACCCATTCATGATAAAAAGATCATCTTTTTTAATAGACAGAGAATGATTCAACAGGATATCGGCAAATTTTTTATATCGTTCATCAAACATATGATCACCTTAAAACAATAAATGTCATGCAGAAAACAGCTATGAACATTATGGTTTAATTAAATTTCATCCCATTCTTTCAATACTGATTCCCATTTAAATGAACGAACGGCAGGAATATGTTCTATCCGTCGAATGATTTTTTCATAGCCTTTTACCAATGCTCGGGTTCTGATTTTAACGATGAAATCATATTTACCTGCTGTTGCCGCTACCCTGGTTACTCCACGGATATTCCATAGTTGATTCATGGTTTCCTCAAGAGGAAAACCTGGTTTTACCTTAATGAAGATATATGCTTTTACTAGATTCAAAGAAAACGATAATATCCCAAGAATCATGAGGATAATACCAATTGCTTTAATCACCAACATGGTTGGATCCATGGAAAAAGAGTCAATAATTCCAAATGAAGCAAGCGCAATTGAAACAGGAATGGAAAAAATAATCGTTGAGGATCGTACAGCTTGCACTACACTAGCTTTTCCTATTCCAAGTGCTCTAATGTAAAAGACCAGAGCAAAAAACGCACCAATGGCAATCAATAATGCCCAATAGAATTGATCAAAGAGAGCAACTACACCGGCGTTCAAATGATTCGTTCCCATAAACAGATCATAAGCAAGAATTATAATAGCAGTAATCAGACAAGCAAAAATAATATTCCAAAACCGAATATTAATAGAATCATTGAATTCGCCATCAATGCGTAACCATTTCAACTTTCGTTGATAAACAGTTAACAGCACCCAACCTGGATTAATGATGAAGAATACAATAATTATGGATTCAAGGTTCAGACTCCCAGATAAACTAATGGATCCAAGAATAGCCCCAAAGCTCACAATTAAAATAGATTGAATCTCTGAAAGCGTGGGCATATCCTTTTCATTAATGGATTCAATTGCCACTAAATACAAAATAACGGCCTGGGTAAACGGAAGCACAATGGAGGGATCACCAAGAATACTAAACAAAGCAAAATAGCCAATGGTATACAACGCATTACCAAACGCAGCAAGAATCTGGGGTTTGACCTCCTGTTTGCGAAGCAATCGTAATCGTTTAAACGATGGATCAACGATTTTTGATCCAACACTCTTTTTTTTATAAGGAATAGAAAAAAACAGACCAAAAACAATAGTCACCGGTATTCCAATCAAAAAAATAGCAAGTCCCAAAGCCCATACATCCGTGATATACAACGCTGATACTGTTGCATCTACACCAGAGTTAATCGCGGCGATGATGGCAGAGCTAAACGCCAGAATATAAAACAGATATTTCTTCCTTATTCTCATAATGCGATTTCTTTTTCAATAACCTGCGTGGTTGTTTTTTTCACTCCAGGAATTAACTGAATTTTATCCGTTACCCTGAGTAAATCTTCTAATGTTTCAACCTGGGTTCTAACTACAATATCATAATCACCAGCTACCACTGAGATTTTTGCCACTTTTTCAATTTTTCTCATCGCAGCAATTGCTTTTTTTGAATCACCCGGTTGCATGGCAATCAGTATGTAAGCATTAATCATGCGTTATTCACCATTTTGAAGTTCAGCCGCAATAGGGGTCTCACATATAAAAGTATTGAAAAAATCAGATGAACTGCCTTCATTATCAGTAATACAAAGGAAAAAAAGACTCTTGCCAGATTCTTCATTATTAATCATCATCATGCGATAACTCAAGAGCATGGATTTTATCTCGAATATCAGCTAATTTTTTATCATATTTCTTCTTCTTTTTTTCAAAATAATCCTTTGAAACTTCACCATCCTCATACTTTTTCTTAATTTCCTCAAAATCTCGTTTGTAGATGCCTCTAATCTCATTAAAATCCTTTATTTTTTGATCAACTTTTTCTGATACCATCATCAACAACCTCACGGTTCTGCAATAAACAGATACCGTACTTCATGATAAAAAACTTCCTAAAAACCATTGTTAAACGTTGGTAGAACCGATATGCTTAACTAAAAGTATTAAAATAGGGCCACTTTGATTGGGAGAATAATCATGACACAGATTCAAGAGGCGCAAAAAGGAACTATTACTCCTCAGATGAACCAAATAGCAAGAGAAGAGTCCATCAGCCTCGATCTACTCAAAAAACGAGTTGCCTCGGGAAACATCGTTATTCCATATAATCCAATTCATCAACCAAAGCCAGTGGGAATAGGTAAAGGGCTACGTGTTAAAGTGAATGCTAATATCGGAACCTCACGGGAATATTGCAAACCTGATGAAGAAATACAAAAAGCAAAAATCTCACTAACCTCTGGTGCTCATGCCGTTATGGATCTATCAACTGGTGGCGATCTTGATAGTATTAGAAAAAAACTATTGAAAATAACCACGGTTCCCTTTGGAACCGTTCCCATCTATCAAACCGCCATTGAAGCCGTCTCCAAACATGGAGCAATTGTTGATATGACCGAGGATGACATGTTTAACACGTTTGAAAAACAAGCAAAACAAGGGGTTGATTTCGCCGTCGTTCATGTCGGTGTCAACAAGGTCAGTGTTGAACGATTAACAAAACAACATCGCCTCATCCCCATGGTATCCCGTGGTGGTGCCTTTCATATGGCCTGGATTCTACATCATGAACAAGAAAACCCACTTTACAAACAGTTTGATTACCTTCTTGATCTTGCCAAGGAATATGATGTCACCCTGAGTCTTGGAGATGGGATGAGATCAGGAGCATTATATGACTCAAATGATCGAGCGAAATTCCAAGAACTGCTTATCATCGGTGAACTTGTGGAACAAGCACGGAAAAAAGGAGTTCAAACCATGGTTGAAGGACCAGGGCACATGCCTCTTAATGATATTCAATCAAACATCGAAGTCATGAAAAAGGTCACTAGTGGTGCACCCTATTTTGTGTTAGGACCACTCGTTACTGATATTGCTCCAGGATATGATCATTTTGTCGGTGGTATCGGCGGTGCCCTTGCCGGATATTTTGGCGCTGATTTTCTCTGTTATCTTACCCCGGCAGAACATTTATCTTTGCCAGATATTGATGATGTCAAAGAAGGAGTGATTGCCACACGAATTGCTGCTCATGCGGCTGATCTTGCCCGAGGAATCGACAGAGACACAGATGAAGATTTCAGCAGAGCAAGGGAAAACCTAGATTGGAAAACCATGTTCAAACTCTGTGTTGATAAAGACAAAGCTAAACAATACCGAGAGAAAAGAGCGCCACTTGAGGATACAAACTCCTGCAGTATGTGCGGGAATCTCTGTGCCATTGAAATCGTTGAAAAATATTTAAAAGACCAGTAGAAATGAATGTTTTTAAAAAGGAATCCTTTGTTTTATGAGCAAAAAGGTTATGTTTCTGATAAAAACTGTTCTCAACCCTGGCAAAAAAGAGAAAAATAAGGAAAGATTTAAATTACAAGATACGTATTGGGGATAGGAGGTTAAAATATGACCTATGAATATGAAGGATGGACATTATATACGAGAGATGTGAAGCTTAAAGGTGGAAGGAACCAAACAATCTATTTCTTTAGTAAAAAACAACCAAAGAGCGGTACTCCTTGTGACAAACCAGCAAATTATACTGTTGGCGTGAACAAGAGAACTGGCCTTCCATACCTTAAGAAAAAATAATCATATCACAATCAATCTCTCATTTTTTCTTTTTTTTATACACAATTAGTGAAGAACACTCCTTCTTTTAATTATAACCACCGATTTTCAGACTGGGATCACCAAAAAGCTCCCATTGCTGCACCATCTTGGTATCCATCTTCCAATCATCAACAAGAAATTGATGTAAATATTCTGTAATAGTCTGTCCATGGTTTTCACCAAGGATATCTTGATGTTCTTCACCAAAAAGTTGCAAGAAACGTAATTCTAACCAGCCATCTAATACTTCAAGATAATCAGCAATCCCATTATAATCCTGATCATTTTCACCATGTGTTCCCAAACCAGTATTGGCTATTGTTGCAATTGCACCACCAGCAGGTTTACTGGTCAGCCACCATGCCCAACAATTAGGAATCCACTGACTAAACCAGTAATCACCCCAGTTTCCTTTTTCTTTACTAAAATAATGCAATCCATCTTCCATGATCCCTAATATAATGTTCATCATGGTCACATCGAACTGACCATTATGACAACCACCAACAACGGTGACTGGATATCGATTCTTATTCTTTAGAAACACCATATCCCAAACCGTGTAGCCTGCAGTCCAGTTTTTTCCATCAGGTGGAAAATGAGTACTCCAACTTCTTACGCTTCCATGTCCACAAAAATAGGCAAAACCAGCACCCTGATTCAATGCAGAATTAACGGTTTTCCGGTCAATATCCTGTTTCGGGTTGTTTCTCGCATACACCCGAACCGGATTAAAATCAGGCATCAGCTCAATTGCTTTTTCTGCAATAAGTTCCCCTTCATTAAAACCCATTGCATCAGCATAGGCATCACCAGCAACAAGAACAAGATTTGAAAACCAGGAATCCTGCACACTCGTCTGCGTTTCATACTGAAGAATCTTATTCACTAGCACCCTTACTTCCGCATTACTTCGGCAGGGAAGTCGACCAAGATAGACATCTGGATACAAATCCATGGTTTCATGATAACTTTCATTCCATACGGAAAACACATTATCATTGTTTGAATCCCAACTGGAAAAACCACCAGTGCTATCATAGATATCGGCATAATACAAATCAGAGATAAATGATTGTTCTGCATATTCCTGTTCATCAGGTGGAACCACATGACTCAAACGAATTGGGATATCCCACTTTGTTGTTTGCCCATTGAGACCACCAACAAGAAGGACATAGGTTACTCCCCATTGTTCAATCGCATATTTAATAAAATATTTGATTTTTTCTGCATTATCCCGGCCCTCCCAAAACATTCGGTCATAGATTTCAGCAGTGTTTTCAAATCTTGTATTTAACCCCTGTTTTTCCTTGTGTGTTAACAATGGTTCTAATGTATTATGATATTTTTCAGGGGCAATAACGAGTAAATCATAGATATCAGGGTCTTGAAGCACTGGTTCATTGGGCTCCTCATAAAGAATAGTAACAGATATATTTCGACTAAATTGAAGATGACTTTGTACAGGATTATAACGAACCGGATACACTCTGAGAACACAAAAGGTCCTATGTTCACCGAATTCCAATCCACCACCAGTACGTATCTCAACCCAATCCAAAGGATACAATGAATCCTGCTGATAAACCAAAGGATCATACACCGGTTCTTGAATCATATCATCCTTATCTATTGAAGGATATGAACCACTAGCTAATAAACCGGAAACCGGGATGATCTCTGGATTAGAAATATTATATGAAACATTCATAATCTTTGAACCAAAGGGTAACGAAAACGTTTCACTATATACGGGTATGACTGGATAGCCAGGATTTCTCCAATTATGATTTGTTTCTGAAACTCGGACAACAAAGAGTTCATCATATGTTTCAATACTGGGATCACTGAAAGAGAGGTCCACCTCAATTTGATTTATCTCTGTTGCTGAATACGAATTTCTATCAATAGAATGAGACAAAATAGTTGATGCAATACCATTTGCTGGATTCATCGAAAGAAGCAAAAGAATAGTCACTAGCCCTATAACTGCCTGATTTTTTTCCAAATTTCGAAACATATGAACCCCCTTAAAATTTTATTAGTACGTTGCATTATGTTAAAGTCTTTAGATAACTATTTCATTTCTAATTTAAAAATATTGCCCCTTAATCAGATTGAAATCAGCAAATTTCTTTTTTCTTTTAAAATATTCATGCCTAAAAAAGAATGGAAACATAGAATTCAAAAAAGAATTCATTTACTCTTTTTTCTTTTCGATAAGTGTATCTACTCGTTTAATGAGTTCATCGATTTCAAAAGGTTTTTCGATATAATCCTCACCTAAAAATTTCCCAGCATCTTCAGCAAGATCATCTGTTCGAGCAGTTAAAAACACGATTGGAATGTTTTTCCAAGATGAATTATCCTTTAATGTATCAAATACTTCCCAACCACTCATCCCGGGCATCATAATATCTAACAGGATAACATCTGGATGTTCACCTTTTTGTAACAGCTGCAAACATTCTTCACCGCTATGTGCTCCAATAAGCTCATATTTGTCATCATAATTTTTAAAAAGATATTGAAGCGTTACAATTTGATCGGGTTCATCATCAACAACCATTACCTTATTCATATCTTCCCACAACAAACAGGAATGTTTTCAGTTGTTATTAAACTTATTATTATTATTATTTTAGGAAAAAATTGGATAGGAAAAATTTCATTTGCTAAACTCGCAAAATAGCATTCTCAAAACACGAATGCTGATGTAAACATTTTTTAGATACAAAATACAACTCAGATCATTATCCAATTATTTTAAATGATGATGAACTTTACTTGTCCTCTCCATTGGATCGTGCAATATGAATGAAAAACATCAGATTTTAACCACGGTAAGCTTCTTTCACGCGTTCAATGATGGTGCGCTTGCGGTAACCACCATTCTTTTACCCATATTCAAATCATTGTTTCTTTTAACCTACACTCAAATCGGAATTATCACCGGCGGAGGTCTCACCATCACCTTGCTCACAGAACTCACCATAGGAAGAGCTTTTGATAAAAAAAACAGCCGAACCCTTCTTATCTCAGGGATTTTTTTATTAAGCATTGTCCTCCTTCTGCTCTCATTCTCCCAAGGATTTCTTACACTTCTTTTTATCATGTTTCTGATAAAATTCTCATCAGGATTCTTTCATCCTGCAGGTATTAGTTTGATATCTCGAGTCTTTAAAAAAGACCGGATTGATCGAGCAATGGGTATTCAGAGCGCATCCGGAAATTTCGGTTCTTTCATCGCTATTCTCACTACACTTGCCATCGCAGTAACCTTTGAATGGACTGCACCATTATACCTTTGGTCCATCATTGGAATAAGCTGTGTAACCCTTGGTTATATCTTAACAAAGCATACCTCTCAAAAATATCTAAAAAGTAAAATGAATCAACAGAGACAAACTGCAAAGGAAGCTCTAAGCGAATGGATCCATATAGTGACCAGACTCAAATTATTAATTCCTCTTTTTGCCATTAGCATCACAAGTTATAGTATCACTCTGAGTTATCTACCGCTTTTCCTTGATGAAAAAACACTTCTTTCCCTAACAACGATTGGTTTAATCATGGCATTATGGATTGGTGTAGGAGTAATCACTAGTCTGTTTTATGAGCGAATTCAATACTATCTTAAACGAAAAACACTACTTTATCTCTGCTACAGTATCATCGGAATCATTGGCCTTGTTCTTTCCAGTACAACAGATACATTACTTATCCTGATCCTTGTTGTTTTTCTTGGCATCGCTACCTTTCTTAGCTTCCCAGCTTTATTCTCCTCCATCTCAACAGCAACACAGGATACCAACGAAGGAAAAACATTTGGTTACGTGTTTACGTTACAATTACTGGTAGGAACCATTCTTCTTTTTATGAGTGGTGCTCTCGCAGACATCTTTGGCATCTGGATTCCTTTCACCATACTCGGAACAATCAGTATTATTGCAGCCTTACTTCTTTTAATCAGCAAAAAAGAAATCCATGATTTCATAGGAGAAAATCAAAGCATCCAATAAATCTTAATCTAATCCTAATTATTAGTTGAACTCACCATTCTTGTTCAAAGAAGTCAAAACGCATACGGCTGGGATCCCAGTCATCTCGGTCTGGGGGAATACGTGATCCATCAGAAAAATCAACCATTTTATACATGAACCCATAGTTCATGCAACTCCGGTAGGAGAGAGTACGGATAAAATCAATAATTCCAAGAACACCAGATAGTCGATTATGACCCGGGATTGGAAAATAACCAAATGTGTGACCAAGCTCATGCATGTATGCGCTGCCATACACAATATCTTCCATATAGCTAGGGTTGTTTCTCACAATATTATCATGACCCGATGCAGAAATCTGAAAGGCATTAGCCCGATACATGTATCCTGCAGCACCCGCTGAGTTGTAGACCACTACACCATAATGAAAAACTCCCCGGCGCCAATTTGAACTATTCCCATGCAGAAAATAATCCTCATAATATTGATCAAGGTCATCATAATTAACATTCTCCTTGAATGGTATAATATCTCTTCCACCCATCGTGCCGTTATCTAAATGAAAAACAATGTTTTGACGGTTGAATGCAGTTTGAATAAGTTCACCTGCTCTAGGAGGGAAATGACAGGATTCCCCATTTGGTCCATCATCCATGATGTCTTGTTCAACGAACACATCCTTGCGAAAGGGATCAGAAAACCAATTTGCAGTGAGGTATTCTTCATAATTATTGAGGCTGTCATTATCTGGATCAAGGTTATGGTGGTCATCCCAGGTGTGGGGATCATATCCCCATTTCCATTCCCAAACAGTGGGAATTTCATCCCCATCAGGGTCTAAGGAGGTATCATCAACAGTGGGATTAGTTCCAAGAACATTTACCTCAGTCCAATAAGGAATTTTATCCCCATCATAATCATTCTGATATATATCAAACCAAAGTTCTGCATCAAAATCATGCGTATAAATACTGCCATCATCGCAACCATTTAATCGACCATAACCACTTACATCTTTTAGAAAATCATCACCAGTCCAATGTGGCCTGTTGCGATACTATAGCTCAGATGAACTTGATATGTATCACTCTGTGGGCTGATATCACAGAGAAAATCCTCATCATCCTCTTGATGATTCCAGAGTTGAATGGTGATATCAACAAATTTTTCATCATCAGGAACATCAAGCGTGACATTCCAATCAGGCCGATAAATATAATTATTCTCTTTCCACAGCGGGCTTTCAAATTCCACACCATTTATATTAATTATTGCGTACAAACTCTGTTCCGGAGGTATCGCGGGAGGTTGAGTCGGTGTTTGAAAAGTGTTACGGATTTCTTCTAACAGCAAATTAAATGTGTTAACACTGTTAATTAAAAGTTCTGTGCTGGCAAGAGGTTCTTCTAACCAACGTATGGTGTTCAGTTCAACAGTAACTTCAATATTAGTCAAAGGATCAAAATCTTCTTGAGTTTTATCTAACGATAGATGAGCAAAACTCGTACTTGCAAAAACAATAATACAAAGCATCATCATGCTGAATATTCTTTTATACATCTGAAAATCCCCAAATCAATTAACAGTATTTAATATAAAGATGATGAGATACATAAAGGTTATGATTTAACCGAATACTAAGTTTCCGAACAGTGGCCTCGAAAAACTATAACTCTATTATACGCTGCCCATTGGGTGGGTAACAAAGCGACTACTTTTAACTTATTGCTGAAGATATCGTTGAATGAAATAGGGGCAATCCTTTTTTCATTCGTGATAAATAATAGCATTAATGATGAGGATAAAATGCTTTGCGAATATCTGCCAAAAGATGGTCAGGACAAGTCAAAACATATGCCCATGTTGTGGTGGATTATTATATCAAATCTAAAAAGTGAGTGAATAAAAACTATG
>CAZVKY010000009.1:0-35837 GCA_964627915.1 uncultured Thermoplasmatales archaeon | reverse complement strand
TGTGGTAAATGCTTCTTTGTTCATAAAAACATTGATTTAAATGTGGTATTGATTAAATACTTTAAAAACTGATACTAACACAATAAACGAATAAACCAATGAAATATTATTTTTTGAGTAAAGGTAAAAAAAATAATAGAATGTTTTATTTTTTGCTTTTAAACTCGGTATAACCGCATTTTCCACAGCTAAACCGGTTTTTATGTTCTGCAAGAAATACACCATCGCCACATTTAGGACAATGACGTCGTTGTCGAGTGATTTTTCCATCTTCTACTTTAAAAATTTCTCGTCCTTTCATGTTTTATTCCTCCTCCTTTTTTTCTTTAGATCCTTCCTCTTTCTTGGTTTCCTCAGTTGGTTCTGGTTTTTCCTCTGTTTTTTCTTCTTCCTTTTTCTTTGATTCGCCGCCAGAATCGATTTTGTTTCGCTTCAGTTGATGTTTCCGTTCGATTGCCTCAGCATGTTTTTTGGAAGAATATACTTTGGCATAGCCAGTTGTTTGTTGTAAACCAAAACTTGAATCAATCCGTTCCACGATGATGGCATCTTTTTTTGCGTTTAATGCCTCTGCGAGTTGATTCTGAATGATTTTTCGATTGGTTGTTTTTTCATTTTCATGAGTGATGGTGAAATGAACTTCCGTTCTTTTAAAGAGCTGATTGTTTTTTTTCTCATTGATTTCTAATTCCATGATGCTCACATCTGTGTAAGTATTTTTTTAACCTTTTGTTTATGTTCATCGGTAGAAGGAACGATTACGACTCCTTTATCCGGCATTCCATATATTATAGTTACGTTCTCTGGGGCATAAAGGATAGCTGGTAGGGCTGCCAGATCTTCTTCTCCGGTGACTTCAATTCGCTGTGTTTTTGTTCTTGGAAGTGTTTGATAGGTGTTTTTGATCTGGTTCCACAAATCGATAGTGAGAGTTCCCGCTGGATTTGGAACCGTGATAGATTGGTCACCATAGGATTGCAGGGTATCTTTAATCTTTTGGCTATCCTGTTGTCGTTTAATTTGATAATCGATAACGCAAAACCAGGGTTTTATTTCATGGGTGAGAAGCGTATATGTTACTTGATCACCGATGGAGACCACATGAGGATACTGTTTGATCTCATCAAACAGGGTCTTTTCATCCACAAGCATACCGATTGGTTCTTTCAAAGTTTTCCGAAGAGAATTTGGGAGTGTATATTTGATAGACGAAGGCATATCAGCGGACCTTTAACGCATATTTCCCTGGTTTTTGAATATTCATTTTTTCAGCGATAAGTGATATCGTTGGATCTCTGATGATTACATAGCCTCGCCATCGTTTAGAGGTAGGCACTGCGCAATGAGGACAGACTTTGTCCTTGGTGAGAATATGGCAGTTTTTACAAGCAAACAGCGTTTTTACCATAGGTTATCAACTCCCCTTCTTTTTTTGTTTCTTTTTTCTGTCTTTCTTTTTGCTTTTGCCTTTGCCCTGTTTTTTTTCTTCATCAGGTTGTTTTAACCATTCATGAGCACCAAGAGCAGGTTGACGCATCGTTAGTCCTATTTTGCTTTCCCGAGCGGAGAGTTCATTCATGCTTACTGCAACTACCCGAGTGCGCACGGCATCTCCAACTCTGAGTGTATTCTTTTTTTGTTTGCCGGTGATGATTTCATTATCTGCATCAACTTCTACATAATCATTCATGATCTGGCTCATATGAATTAAGGCATCAATAGGTCCGATATGACAAAAAGCACCAAATTCTACTATTTCACAGACAATACCATCCACGACTTCTTGCATCTCTGGTTTAAAGGTTAACGCATCAAATTGCACTTTTTGATACATTGCTCCATCTCCATGAATAACAATGCCATCACCAATGGGTTCGATGTTATCAGCGACCACGATGATACCATGGTTTTTTCGCATGGTTCCTTCAAAGGTTTCTTCAACGATATGTTGCACGACTTCATCTAAATCCTCTCCGAATTGATCCGGGAGAATTCGGACGGTATCTTCAATTTTCACGAGATTATACATAATTCATCACTGTGTAACAATACGAGTTAATCTGATGGGAAATATTATCCGGGCTTATATGTTTTTTGAGTGAAAAAGAAAAAAAGAGGGTATTTTTTCCTTTTTTTTCCTTTTTTTAGCTTAAAGCAATGATTAATGGCAGAAACACCAAGGAAACAATAGACATGAGCTTGATTAGAATGTTTAATGATGGTCCACTTGTATCCTTAAAGGGGTCACCAACAGTGTCACCGATAACGGTTGCTTTATGTGCTTCTGATCCTTTACCACCAAGGTTTCCTGATTCAACATATTTTTTTGCGTTATCCCATGCTCCACCTGAATTCGCTAAGAATACTGCAAGCAGAAAACCAGTGGCAATTGAGCCAACAAGAAGTCCACCAAGTCCTTCAGGTTTAAGAATGATTCCAACAACGATAGGGCTAACGACAGCAATTACACTTGGCAGAATCATTTCTTTTAATGCTTGTTTAGTGCTAATGGCAACACAGCCTTTGTAATCTGGTTTGTTTTCATCGCTTTTTAGCAGATTGAGTTCTTTGAATTGCCGTCGGACTTCTTCCACCATCTGATAGGCTGCTCGACCAACAGCACCCAGAGTTAATGCAGTGAACACAAAGGGAAGCATTGCGCCAATGAAAATACCGACGACCACGTTTGGATTCGCAAGATCAAGGGAGAGTGTATATCCCATTGCTCCAGCTGTAATAATATAGGTAAAGATCAAAGCTAGTGCGGTGATTGCTGCTGAACCGATGGCAAATCCTTTGCCCATAGCTGCAGTAGTATTTCCTACTGCATCGAGTTGTTCTGTGTTTTCTCTGACTTCTTTTCCCATACCAGCCATTTCTGATATTCCTTGTGCGTTATCAGCAACAGGTCCATAACAATCCGTAGCTAAAGATACACCGAGAATGGATAGCATTCCCACCGCAGAGATGGCGACACCATAGAAATCGGCGAAATAATAAGCAGCTAGCATTGCAGCTACAACGGCGATAACCGGAATGATGGTGCTCATCATTCCTACTTGTAATCCTTGGATGATGACGGTTGCTGGTCCTGTTTTTGATGCATCAGCGATGCTTTGAGCTGGTTTTTGTTTTTCACTTGTATAATACTCTGTGCTATATCCAATGATCAATCCGGCGGCAAGTCCTGATAAAATGGCATAAAACGGATTGAGATCACCAAGCATAAACCATGTCGCTAGACCAGTTAACACTGCGGTGAGAGCTGCTGCAAGATAAAGTGAGTTTCGTAATGCTCCATAAATATTTTTTCCTTTACCCATGACTACAAGAAGAATTCCTGCAATGGAGGATAGAATACCTAGTGCGGCCAAAACCAAGGGAAGCCATACTGCTGCTTCCATGTTTCCAGCGTTTAGAATAAGTTGACCTAATTGATCTGTTCCACCATTTTTTAAAATCATGGCCATGCTCACGGCAGCAAGTGCCATGGTTGCAATAAGGGAATCCACATATGATTCAAATAAATCTGCACCCATTCCAGCGACATCTCCGACGTTGTCACCAACCTGATCGGCAATGACTGCAGGATTTCTTGGGTCGTCTTCAGGGATGCCTTCTTCAACCTTTCCAACAAGATCTGCGCCGACATCTGCGGCCTTGGTGTAAATCCCTCCGCCTACACGTGCGAAAAGAGCAATGGATGACGCTCCGAAACCAAAACCGAATAACATGTTAGTAGTGGTAACTACATTAAAGGAAAAAAATTGAGTAAACATAAAAAACAAAGTGAAAACCCCTAGAACACCAAGTCCGACCACAATCATGCCCATGACCGCACCACTCGAAAAGGCTATGGATAGACCTTTAGCAAGACTATGTTTGGTGCCTTCTGCGGTTCGGCCATTGGCCATGGTCGCCATCCGCATGCCAATGTTTCCTGAGAATGCTGAAAATATTGCGCCGATGATAAATGCGATGGGAAGCCCGATTTCTATATTGCTTCCTTCAATGAATGATGCGATAAAAAGAAGTATTGCGACGATAGTCACAAAAACCATAAGTACTTTATATTCACTATTTAAAAACGCCATTGCTCCTTCTCTAATAGCTTTGCTGAGCTCCTGTATTTTTTCGTTACCCGTATCTTGATTTTTTACTTTCATATACAGAAGGGCAGCAAAGAGAATGGCGATTAATCCTCCA
The DNA here is from genome assembly GCA_964627915.1 of uncultured Thermoplasmatales archaeon. Classification (GTDB taxonomy): domain Archaea; phylum Thermoplasmatota; class E2; order DHVEG-1; family DHVEG-1; genus EX4572-165. The sequence goes on along the minus strand of CAZVKY010000009.1, from coordinate 31,631 downwards.
ATTGGTATTGTCCATGTCCATATATCTACATTCATGGTATCTTCACCGTCTGCCAGGTAACATTATTTCTTATTTAATGCTTATGCTTTAACCAGTATCATACATCTTTTTTTGCAATACGGCTTTATATAACAAAAAGAATATAAACTCTATAGAATAATATAAAATTATAAAACGCTGGTCCCATCGTTCTGATATCACTTTCTTCAGAGTGAAACCATTAAACTGAGAGATTTGCATAGGGGGCAGAAAAACACACATGTTAGCGTTGTTCGGTCGATTTATTCAACATCATCCTTGGATGGTAGTTATCATTATCATCCTGATTACCTTAGTTTTTTCCCTGTTTATTCCCTCCCTTGATTTCAAAACTGATTTCAATGAATTCACCCCGGATGATGAAATTGTGAAAGCAAATAATCGAGTCCTTGATTATTTCGGGGAAAATCAACAACTCGTTTTTTTATTGTTTCAAGCTGATCAAACTAACTCTATGCTTTCCACGGAGGCCATAAAAACCACACATCAACTGCAGAATATATTAACTGATTTACCATCGGTGAATAGTAGTTTTTCACTGGTGACCTTTCTTGATCTGATTTGTTTAATCGAATTTGGGCAATCACTTGACGAATGTTCAGATGAACAGATCCAAATCGCTGTTTCAGATTTACTTACTGATCCCGCTGAGATGCTTCAATCGTTGTTTACGGAAATTGATGCCAATGAACCGGGTGAATATGAAAAAGGAATTATTTTTCGATCGAAACAAAACGTTGATGGAGCAGATATTAAGACGTGTTCCCTTGAAAAAACAGAATCCTCTCTTATTTTCACTATTGAGGTCTATGATTTATCCAGTTTTGAACAGGATTTAACGCCCTTGTTTCCCCGGGTAAATGTCATGGAATGGTTTGTTGGTTTTGAAAACTTGATTACCCCTATTTCCTATTTAGATATTGATTATCAACTCGCTGCTCATATTGAACCAGCTGAACCGCTTTGGACCATTGGCGATGGTTTTTCCCAGAACCTGCGTCATTTTTTTTCAATGCTTAAAAACCGGAGTTTGTTTAACACCTATTCCAAGGAGGTCTACCTTTGGATTACTCCACCAAATCAGGAAATGGCTTTTCCTTTACCCTTGGAATCTGGAAACATTTTATTTGACCGTGATGAAAATCAGATCGTTATTGATGTTTCCCTCGATGAATTAGGAACCTATGGTATTGCACCACAGTTTGGATCCTTTGCTCTTCCAGCGAAACTATCAAATTTTACTGCTGGAACCCGATATTATCAAACAGCTTTGTTCAAAAGACTGGATGGTCGAATTGATGCCAACACCAATTATCTATTTGAAAAACTATTGAAAATTCAAGCAAAACCCGTGCTTGGATCTCTGGTTGAACGCTTGTTATCAAAAACAGGTAATGTTTCCTGGAAAAATTTTGATGAACTCTATGAGATGCTAGATGATTCATCAATGCTTCCTGATGTGATTGCTTATAAGGATATTTTGAGCAGCTGGAACACGGTGGATATGGTGCCAGACAATGGCAAGGAAACCGATACTTCGTTGCTGATTGTTCCAGCATTCTATGAGGATATTTCCACTAATTCAAAATCTTTTTTATCAAAGGAGTTTAAAAAAGGAAGGCCTCCACAGTCCTCTCTTGTTTTTCTTCATTTGAATTTTTTAACTGATTATGATAAGATCATCCAGGTTAATGAGGAAATCGTCAGTAAGGTTTCCGAATTGAACCAGGAACAAAATATCATTCAGATTAATGCCACGGGTAATGGAGTTGCCTCGGCAGAGATTAATGAATTAACGAGTTCAGCTAATCAACTGATTGCTCCCATGATTTTTGTGATTATCATCCTGGTGTTATTTGTTAATTTCCGCCGGGTTTCCTATGTAGTGCTTCCTATGCTTACCCTGGTGGTTTCATCGATTTGGTTATTTGGAAGTATGGCTTTGTTGGGGATTTCTTTTAATGTCATTGCGGTGGCATTGGTTCCATTGGTATTAGGATTGGGTGTGGATTATTCTGTTCATTTACTGCATAATTACCGGGTTGCTATTGAGGATGGTAAAAATCCTGCTACGGCTCTTAAGAATTCAGTGACAGAAATTGGCACTGCTATGTTTCTAGCGATGCTTACCACGGTTATCGCGTTTTTATCGTTTCTGACGGCATCGTTTCCACCGGTGCGAGATTTCGGTATTTTGTTGGCATTAGGAATTATTTATACTTTCATTACTGCCTTGGCTTTACTTGCTCCGTTACGATATATCCTTGATAAACGAAAAACGGTGGCAGTATCAAAAAGAGCTCATGCGATGGTAGTGCGAAGGGTGATGCGGTCGATATCTGCTCAGGTTATCACTCATCAAAAACTTATCTTAGTCATCATGATTGTTACAACACTTCTTTTTGCCTATGGGGCGGTTCGTATTGACACTGGCTATGATATGGAACAATTTGCTCCTGAGGATACCCCTGCTTTTGAATTATTGGATCGTATTGGACGAGATTTTCCGTTTTCCAGTCAAAATCAGGAATATGTGCTTATTGAAGGTGAGGTTGCATCCGTTAGAACATTACAAGGTATTCGGCAAACCATTGATCAGTTGCAAGATGATCGTTTTGTGGCCCGTAATCCTGATGGGTCATTAAAAATCACAAGCATCATGGGTATTATTGAAAAAGCAGTGGCGAATAATGAAAGTTTGATTGATGAATTTTCTCTTAATGAACAGACCTTCATTCCTTCTTCAGATGGAGAGGTAAAACGATTATTTGATTATCTTTATGATCTCGCTGATAGATCTTCACTGTCTGTTGATGAGCCTATGCAGATGGATGGTATGGAGGTGAATATGTCCATGTTTTCATCGGTTTCCTTTGAAAGCTTTGGTGGAGAAATCGATACGGTGCTTGCTCGTGAAGATAATATCTATGTGGCTACGGTTATTCGGGTATATATTGATGCATTGTATGCAGATACAGAGGATGGTGATATCAGCGATGATCTTGCTTTGTTAAAAGAGGAACTGACGGCTGATGCCCAGCAAAATTTTGGTGATGCTCAGGTTATGGTCACTGGTCAAAACATTATTTCATTGACCATTACTAATTCATTAACCGATAGTCAGATAGTTTCTACCATGGTCTCTATTGTGTTAGCCGCTTTAGTGCTGATCCTGGTCTATCGATCCGCGAGTTTAGGGGTGATTGCTCTGATTCCTGTTGGTTTTTCCATCATTTGGATTATGGGAACCATGTATTACATTGGTTACACGCTTAATGCCTTGACCATTACGGTGACCAGTATCACTATTGGTATCGGAATTGATTATGCGATTCATGTGACAGAACGCTTTCGTTTCATTGTTGATAAAACAGGTGATATCAACAAAGCAGTATGTGAAACCATTTCTCATACTGGTGGGGCGTTGTTAATTGCTGCTCTTACCACCGCGCTTGGCTTTGGCATCCTCCTCTTTGCTCCTATTCCACCCCAGCAGCAATTTGGTTTTATTCTTGCGGTTACCATTGTCTATTCATTTCTAACCTCCATTTTTATCTTACCACTGGTTTTGTTTCATTGGGCCAAACGAAGAAAACAAAAATATGGTTACGTGGTGAGTTCTAAAACAAGACGAATGGAAAACGGGAAGTGGGTGATAAATCATCAATCATCTAATGAAAACGATTCCCGTGAACAATAATACTCTGGATCTGATTTCTTTTTTAAAAAAGATGAATGATTTTCATTTGTTTTTTACCATGGTTTATGTCTCCCCTTTTTTATATACCAAATATTTATGTATCGGATGTGAATATCACTCGTTGTGTATCCACAGCAACGAAGAAAATAGAACCCGTATGAGTTCTTTTTTTCATGTGGATCAATTAAGATTGATACGTTAAGTATGTCGATTAGTCGAGGTGTGAAAAAGAAATGACTGAAACAAAACAAGAAAAGTGGAAATCAATGGATGGTAATACTGCTGCAGCTCATGTTGCCTATGCGTTCAGTGATGTTGCCGCAATCTATCCCATCACACCATCTTCACCTATGGGTGAGATGGCTGATGCCTGGTCTGCACAAGGAAGAAAAAATATTTTTGGTCAAACCGTAAAGGTTTCTCAATTACAATCAGAAGCAGGAGCAGCAGGAGCGATACATGGATCTCTTTCAGCTGGAGCATGCACTACTACATTCACGGCTTCACAAGGTCTATTGTTGATGTTTCCTAATATGTATAAGATCGCTGGTGAACTAATGCCAACCGTGTTTCATATTGCTGCTCGATCCATTGCTGCTGAAGTGCTTTCTATTTTTGGTGATCATCAAGATGCGATGGCGGTGAGACCATCAGGTTACGCTGAACTTGCATCTGCATCCATCCAAGAAATCATGGATTTAGCATTAGTTGCTCATCTCTCAACTCTTCGATCTTCCATTCCATTTTTACATTTCTTTGAAGGATTTCGCAGTTCACATGAAATCCAGAAAATCAAAATGATTGAGTATGATGACATGTCAAATCTTGCTGATTGGGATGCCATTAAAAACCATCGTAATCGAGCGTTAAACCCAAATCATCCTCATATTCGCATGGGTGCTATGGGTCCAGATACCTATTTCCAAGTGAGGGAACGAGGTAATGAATTCTATGATAAGGTCCCAGAGATTGTGCAAGAGGAAATGGATAAGGTAGCAAAGTTAACGGGAAGGCAATATCATCTCTTTGATTATGTTGGTGATCCAAACGCTGAAAGAGTTATTGTGATGATGGGGGCTGGAGCGAAAACAACAGAAGAAGCCGTTGAGTATTTGAATGCTCAGGGGGAAAAAGTTGGTGTAGTGATCGTTCGTCTTTATCGACCATTTTCTGCTGAGGATTTCTATAATATTATTCCTAAATCTGCTGAAAGGATCGCAGTGCTAGATCGAACCAAGGAACCTGGTGCTTTTGGTGAACCATTATATTTAGATGTTTGTAGTGTGTTTCAGCAGAAAAAGGATAATCGACTTATTGTTGGCGGTCGATATGGTCTCTCTTCTAAACAGTTTACTCCAAGTATGGCAAAAGACATCTTTGATAACCTTAAACAGGATCAACCAAAGAATAATTTCACAGTTGGAATCATTGATGATATAACAAATACCTCACTTCCAGAATCCGAAAATATTGATACCGCTCCCGAGTCTATGGTTCGCTGTAAATTCTGGGGAATTGGTGGCGATGGAACGGTTGGTGCTAATAAAAATGCCATTAAAATCATTGGGGATAACACCAAAAAATATGCGCAGGGATATTTTGAATATGATGCCAAGAAATCAGGTGGAGTTACTCGATCTCATCTTCGTTTTGGTGATGAACCAATTAAATCCCGGTATTTGATTAATACTGCGGAGTATATCGCATGTCATAATCCCTCGTATGTGGATAAATATGACATTTTGGAGGGCATTAAAAAAGAAGGGACCTTTGTGCTGAATTCTCCGTGGTCACTTGAGGAAATGGAGAAGAAATTCCCTTCATCTTTGAAACGTAAAATCGCTGAAAATAATCTAAAGTTTTATAACATTGATGCAGTGGCAATTGCTAAAGAGGTTGGTCTTGGTCAGCGGATCAACATGGTCATGCAGACGGTGTTTTTCAAACTTTCAGAGATCCTTCCACTTGATGAATCAGTTCGATTGTTGAAAGAAGCAATTAAAAACACCTATGGTCGAAAGGGTGAAGATATTGTTAAGATGAACTATAAAGCCGTTGATATTGCTCTTGAAAGAATCGAACAAATTGATTATCCAGAATCCTGGAAGACTGCTGAGGATAAACCAGTAACCGAAGAGGAATCGGATAAACCTGTGTTTGTGAAAAAAATCGTGGATACTATGGCATCATTACGTGGAGATAGGTTAAACACCTCTGATTTTGAACCATCTGGTTTTTTCCCTCTTGAAACCACCAAATATGAAAAACGAGGGATTGCTATTGATGTACCTGAATGGCAAAGAGACAACTGTATTCAATGTAATATGTGTTCTTTGGTCTGTCCGCATGCAGCAATTAGACCAGTATTGGTCACTGATGAGGAGTTAGAACAGGCTCCAGAAGGTTTTGATGCGAAGAAGGCTATGGGTAAAGAAGCAAAGGAGTATCTCTTCCGTATTCAAGTGTATCCGGAGGATTGTGTTGGTTGTGGGAATTGTGCTGATATCTGTCCTGCTAAGGAAAAAGCATTGGTTATGAGACCATTGTCTACGCAAAAGGATCAAATTCCATTGCAACAGTATACAGAAACCTTGCCAGAACGAGATGGAGGATTCAATAAATATTCATTGAAGGGATCACAATTCAAAAAACCATTACTGGAATTCTCTGGTGCCTGTGCTGGTTGTGGTGAGACTCCATACGTAAAACTGTTGACTCAGTTGTTTGGTAGTCGTATGGTGATTGCCAATGCCACGGGTTGTTCCTCAATCTGGGGTGGGTATGCACCCAGTGTCCCTTGGGTAAAGGATAAATATGGCCGTGGTCCGGCTTGGGCGAATAGTTTGTTTGAGGATAATGCAGAGTATGGTTTTGGAATGCAACTAGCCACCACGCAGCGACGCCATCATCTTAAAGATCAGATAACAAAAGCTCTGGATGATAATACGGTTTCTGGTGATTTAAAGGATTTATTTGAGCAATGGCTAGCGAATTTCAATGATGGAGATGAAACGGATAGGTTATCATTGCAGATTCAGGATGCCATGAAAGATGTGGATAAGAATGGTGTGCTTGCTGATATCTGGGAGGAAAAAGATATGTTGATGAAACCATCCCATTGGATTATTGGTGGTGATGGCTGGGCTTATGATATTGGCTTTGGTGGTTTGGATCATGTTTTGGCCAGTGGTGCTGATGTCAACGTGTTAGTACTGGACACTGAGGTCTATTCTAATACTGGTGGACAGGCTTCAAAAGCAACACCTCATGGATCAGTTGCTAAGTTTGCTTATTCCGGGAAGAAAACCAAAAAGAAGGATCTTGGGTTGATGATGATGAACTATGGTTATGTCTATGTTGCTTCAGTTGCCATGGGTGCAAATATGAATCATGTGATCAAGGTGATGAAAGAAGCTGAATCCTATCCTGGTCCAGCACTAGTTATTGGTTATGCTCCATGTATTAATCATGGTATTAAAGCTGGAATGGGAAAGTGTCAAGCGGAAGAAAAACAAGCGGTCACTGTTGGATATTGGCCATTGTATCGTTTTGATCCACGATTGGCTGAAGAAAACAAAAACCCGTTCCAATTGGATAGCAAGGAACCAAAAGGAAGTTTACATGATTTCATCATGGGTGAAATCCGGTATAATTCCTTGACTCGAACGTTTCCTGAGGAAGCAAAACGATTGCATGCCTTATTGGAAGCGGATGTGAAGCAACGATATCAGAAATACAAGGAAATGGCTGAAGCATAAACCATTTTCTTTTGTTTTTTTCTTTTTTTTTCGCTAAACATTGAAATAATATGTTAATCATGATACAGGGTATGTTATCTGAAAAACTGAAGAAGTTGGATGCTTATATTAAAAAGATTGATCAGATGAGGCCAATTGATGTACTCGCCTCTTCTATTGATTCCTTTCAACAAAGGCAAGATGAGTTAATGATGGATGCTAATGATGAACTCGATCAGTTCTCTAAAGAAGTCAATGAGTTGATCCATCGGTATCAGCAAAAGGGGATTTCTGCTGAGAAAATAGCTTGTCAGTTGTATACTGATCTTCTATTCTTTGTTCGAAAAACATGTATTCTAACCTATGCTGAACAACTGGGTATTGATCATCAATTATATAAAAAACAAATGGATTTTTTGTTTAAAGGGAAATCATAATTTTTTTTATCAGAAAGTTCTTATTCAAGTATTGTATTTCCTATATACGATGAGATGGGAGCAGAAGGTTTTAACGGAGAGAATGTTTTCCTGATGCTTCTGTTATTCAAATCTTGGTGAGGATTGTATTTTGTTAAAAAGAGCTCAACAGATTGCTAACCTGGTTAAAAAAGCTGATACGGTGCATGTTGTTTCCCATATTGATGCAGATGGGTTAACATCAGGTGCTATTGCTGTTCAAACCCTGAAACGATTGGGAAAGGATCACTCTATAGAATTTGTGAAACAAATGGATGAAATGGTAATTAAAAGATTAACAAAGGAACAACATGAATTAGTCTGGTTCACAGATTTAGGCAGCAGTATCGTTGATACGGATTCCAGTTTTCCAATGATTGTTACGGATCATCATGTTTGTAATTCTTCGAGCAATGTTTCTTTTCATCTGAACCCTCATCTTTTTGGTTATGATGGAAGTTATGAACTCAGTGGTGCAGGGGCAACATATTTTGTTTCAAAAGCAGTTGATCAATCAAATAAGGATCTTGCAGCCTTAGCAGTGGTCGGTGCCTGTGGTGATCTGCAGAATCGAAAGATGAGAAGATTAATCAGTCTTAACGAGCAGATTATAGAGGATGGAAAAAAAGAAGGAGTAATTGATGCTCGATTGGACATTCAATATTTTGGTCGGGAAACACGGCCGATTTATAAGTTGCTACAATATGCAAATGATCCTATTATTCCTGGTGTTACCGGTCGGGAAAAAGCTTCTTTGGGCTTTTTAAAAGATGTTGGTATTCCTTTAAAGGATGGTGAACAATGGCGGTATTGGATTCATTTAAGCACGGATGAACGAAGAAAGATTATCTCTTCAATTGCCAAGAGATTGCTAAGCAAAGGCTTTGGTCATCAAATAACAAAAAGAATCATCGGTCAAGTTTACACATTAAATCAAGAACAAGAAGGAACTGAGTTACATGATGCAAAGGAATTTGCTACCCTGTTGAATTCAACTGCTCGATATGGTCAGTTTGATGTTGGTTTATCAGTCTGTCTTGGTGATCGGAAAAAAGCATTAACCAAGGCTCGATCGTTGTTACGTGGTCATCGGCATAATCTAGTAGAAGGCATTCAATTTGCTAAAGAAGAAGGCATTGAACAACGGGATTATGTTCAGTTCTTTCATGCAAAACAAGGCATTCGGGATACCATTGTTGGTATTGTAGCTAACATGTTATTAAATGATGAGGAAGTCCGAACTGATCTTCCTTTGGTTGGATTCGCATATAAAAATGATTCTGAGGTGAAAGCTTCAGCTCGTGCCACACAGTTATTAGTAGATAAAGGACTTGATCTTTCAGAAGTAATGAATCGATCTGCTGGAAAAGTAGAAGGTGCCGGTGGTGGTCATAATATAGCTGCTGGTGCAACCATTCCAAAAGGAAAAGAGGAACAATTCCTACAATGTTTTGAAAAAGAAGTAAAGAGGCAGTTAACCTCTTAATTTGATTCAGATGTTTTATACAGGTTTTCCACCGTAACATCAAAAATAAGTGATTCACCAGCGAGTTTGTTTAAACTGTATCCAGCTCGTTGCATATCTGGTCCAATAAGTGATTCCTGATATTCACTAGGAATGTTTTTATACACTCGGGTGAGATTATAGGTTCTGTTAAAGGTAAGAGTTCGTTGTACCGTTTGATTCTGAGTTTCGTTTGTCCCTTGCATTACAACAGAAAGGCCAATGGTGTTCTCTGTTTTATTTTCAACGGTGTAATACATCACCATTACTTGACCATAATAGGAATAACTGTATTCATAGGTACTGCCCACAGCTGGATCCGCAGTTAAGCTAATAATTGTTTCATTATATGAAAACGTGGTTGCATTTGGAAATGTTGCAAAGACTTCATCTTGACCAAACCCGTATTGGATTTGTTCAAATGAATCAAATACATCCTCGCTATCAGTAGGTGTTGTGGTTACTGTGACGTATTCATCAGCAATGTTTGTGATCTCTGAAGCATTTTCCCAGATGAAATGAGGCGGTGGAATAATAATCATATCACTTTGATTAGTTGCTTGTAGATCACCCAGCACAATCTGGGGCATAGTGAATTTTCCAACTGAATCAAGGTCTACCCATTTTAAACTTAGATTAGTATCTGTCATTGCGGTAACTTCAAGGGTTTGATTTAAGGAAAGAGATGGATTTACGGTGTTTAAGGCAAAACTACTTGAGCTGAATCTATCACCAATTTCCAGTTTTTCTCCATATGCTTCACTAGGTGGTATGGGACCAAGTGATTTGCTTTCCCCTTCTTCTAGCCCAATAAGCCGAGTCATTAATCCATCAATAATTCCAGCGGAATAATTACTGTATCCCGGTGGTGGTGAAGTACTTTGATTTTCTGAAACAAAAATTTTAAGTGGGGTACCACCGGTTTTATTGGTTGGATCTGCATAAGATGAATCAAAAATAGTATTATTGGAAGCATAACGACCAATATAATTGATGTCAACGCAATCTCCATAGGCAATGCCACCTTTATCTACAGGCGGATTGGGAACTATGTCATCCCAGTAGGTTGCAATAAAAAAGGCTGAGAGGGCTCCTGCGATGATAATAATCAATGCGATTATTGCTATTTTTTCATTTTGCATAGCCGCGTTAAATGAAATCATCTTATATTAAACCTATCATTTTTCTAGAGAGAAGCAATTCGTTCAATGGTATGTCGAATGATTTTGGCGGCAAGCAAGGCAGTTTGACCAGTGTCAAATAATGGATTAACTTCCATTACATCGAATCCAATGATGGATGGAGTAATGCTATCAATGATTTCAATAATATTCATGGGATGTAATCCAAATGGTTCTGGTGTCCCTATTCCTGGGGCATAGGCAGGATCAATGACATCGATATCAATGGAGAGAAAAACATTTTTATCTTGGATATGTTGTTTTATAATCTTCTGAAATGTTTCAATTCCTTGATCATAGATGTCATAGGCAGTGATGATAGAAATGTTCTCTTGTCGTAACATTTCATATTCTTTTTTTCCAGCTGAACGAAGTCCACAAATCAACATGTTTTCAGCTCCTACATAATCTGCCATACGGCGAATGGTGCAAGCGTGATTGAAAGGATTATGTTGATAACTTTCTCGGAAATCAGCATGGGCATCAAAAACGATCACACACGTATTTGTTGGAAAACCATGTAGTACTCCAGCTGATATACTATGTTCTCCACCGAGGACAATCGGTGTTTTGTTTTGTTGTACAATGGTTTTGGTAAAGGTTTTGACATGTTGAATCATTTCTTCTGATGATACCTTTTCTATTGATGGTAGATTACCATAATCATGGATCTTAATGTCTTGGAGATCGATTGTCGTATGAGGATTAAATGATTCAAAATTCCAGCTTGCCTTTCTAATCTGCATGGGGCCTTGTTTTGTCCCCTTTCGAAAGGTAACGGTTTGTTCATAGGGGACACCATAGAGCACAAACGCGGCCTCATCAAAGCTAGATTCTGCATCTGCAAAATAATTTGGTGTATCTGGTGGGAATGATAGATTCATAAGCATAAAAAAAACTGGGGAGGAAAGAAATGAATAGTATCAAACAAGGGTTTTTTAGACCCGTGTTATTTTTTTCCTTCCAAGGGTTTGTAAATATTGAATTTCTTTTCCTGGTTCCAAATCATCTTTATATTCATCTGGAATAGGTATCTCAAAGGTCTCATAGGTTTCCATATCCATGAGTTGCACATTTTCAGCCATGATGGCGACCACTTGAGCACTTCGTTTGTCAATGATGGGAATGTGAACCTTATGAGTCACGGGGCTTACCATGTTTTTTTTCTGTCCATTGAACACGCCAATTGCTTCAATCCGTGCTTTTGCTTCACCATGTTTTCCTGGTTTTGATGTGGATATATTCACAATTTTACAGGGTTCATCATCGATGATGATATATCGATTCACTTTCAATGTTCTTACTTCTGCTAACTCTTTCATCTTTCATTCCTCATCTTTTTTTGATTTTTATGTTTTGTATACAATGTCATGTTCTCTAACCCGGTCTTTCACTTTGATGCCCACTTCATCATGAATGTGAGCGATTTGGACTGGGTCATTATTTATTTGCATGCTTTCAATTTTTTGGGTGAAATCCGTATGAGCACCAACGATATGGATGGCGTCACCAATGGTTAGTAATCCTTTTGTTATCTGAACAGCAGCAACATTCACACGGGGGAAATAATGTTGAACAGTTCCAATCTTTTCTTCAACCATAGTACTTATTTCACCAGCTTGGTATGATGTTTCACCTACTTAAAGATAAAATATTTTTTTTAATCATTATCCACGATTTCATAAATTGCTTTTTTCCCATGTTTCTGACAAATAAAAGCTTCCCATTTTCGGTCCCATTTCATAGCATTGCCACATTCCGGGCAAGCAAGACTGGTGATTATTTCACGATGTTGCTTTGTTTTGGTTTTAAGGACTTCAGCTTTTATTTTTTTTGTCGGATCTAAGGAATTCATTACATATACATTTCCATCAGGAGGAAGAAAGGGTGTGTTATCTACTTTCATTTTTTTCTTACGGTAGGCTTTCATCTGTTGCTTATATTTCTCCTGCATGGTTTGTCTTCGTCCCATGATATCACTACTCTGAATTTACTGATGATGAATAAAGTTTTTGACTCATAAGACTGTTTCCCTCATTGATTTTCATGGATATTTCTCAGCTTCCGCTTGATAAATCAATCATTGATATCTTAAAAGACCATGGTATAAACAAGTTGTATCCTCCTCAGGAAGAGGCATTACCTGCTGTTTTTGATGGAAAAAATGTGGTGATGTCTGTTCCCACTGCTAGTGGAAAAAGCCTTGTTGCTTATCTTGCTATTATTCATCGATTACGTTCTTTTGGTGGAAAAGCATTGTATGTTGTTCCCCTGATTGCTCTTGCTAAAGAAAAATATGAAGAATTACGATTATTTGAACAAGCTGGATTCCGTGTTGGAATTTCAACTGGTGATCTTGATGATTCAAATCCCTGGTTAGCAAAATATGATATCATTGTTTGTACATCTGAAAAAGCTGATTCTCTGCTCCGCCATGAAGTACAATGGGTACAAGAAGTCCATGTGCTCGTAGTCGATGAAATCCATCTTATTCATGATCCTGGTCGAGGTCCTACTCTTGAAGTATTGATTGCTCGGTTCCAAGCATTAAATCCAGAAACACAGATCATCGCCCTTTCTGCAACTATTCAAAATGCAACGGAGCTATCTATCTGGCTTGATGCAACATTAGTGCAATCCATCTGGCGACCTGTTCCCCTGAGAGAAGGTGTTTGTTATAAGGATGAAATCATTTTTGATGATGGAAAATCAACGATTATTCCTATGAAACATCCTGATAGTTTATGTTCACTCGTGGATAACTCTATATCTAACGGTGCTCAACTTCTGATTTTTGTTAACACTCGTCGTTCAACTGCATCAGTAGCTAGAAAACTCACCACGATTCTATCCCCATTATTAACCAAAAAGGACAAACAGGAAATTCATCACCTTGTGGAACAAATGAAAAAGCATCATGCGGAACAAACCTCGGTTGATAAAGAACTCTTTTCTTGTATTAATCATGCTGTTAGTTTTCATCATGCAGGACTCGCAAGTTATCATCGTAAAACCATTGAACAAGCATTTAAAAAAGGAGTGATTAAATGTATTGTAGCCACTCCCACCCTTGCCGCAGGAGTCAATATCCCCGCGCAAAGAGTGATTATTCGGGATTTATGGCGGTATAATCCAAATGTTGGGATGCAGCCTATTCCTGTTCTTGAATATAAACAACAAGCAGGTCGAGCTGGTCGACCACGTTATGATACCTTCGGTGAAGCAATCACCATTGCTAAAAAACCACAACAGCAACAGCAGATTTTAACAAATTATATCCATGGTGAAAGCGAACCTATTTACTCAAAACTAGGAAATCAAGCAGCGCTTCGAATGCATCTTCTCGCTGCGATTGCTACTCAGTTTGTGCAAACCACTGAGGAAATAAAACAGTTTATTGATAGTACGTTTTATGCCTATCAAACGGAAGCCTACACTCTTCAAGATGAAATCGATGAAACACTTCATTTTTTAGAGGAAAATGATTTTATCACTCAGGATAATGATGTCTTTTCACCAACTCTTTTCGGGAAACGAACTTCTTCGTTGTACATTGATCCCCTTTCAGCATTACAATTAAGAAAAGCATTGGAAACATCTCAAGTTAAATCAATAACCGATGTTGGTGTGATGCATGCTATTTGTTCTACACCGGATCTTCGATCGTTATACTTACGGCGAAGTGATAACTGGATTGAGGATAAAGCTGATTCCTTTAAGGATGATTTTTTATTGGATGTTTCTCCTCATTTCAGTGATGAACATGAATGGTTTCTGGCAGAATTAAAAACAGCAATGTTATTATTAGATTGGATTGAAGAACGAACTGAGGACCAAATCGTTTCAAAATACGGGGTAGGACCTGGCGATATTCATGGTTTGGTTGAATCAGCAAGCTGGCTTCTGCATGCTACTAGAGAATTTGCTCGGATGTATCATTTCGATAGTGTTTCTACGCTCTCAAAGCTGTTATTACGAGTGCAATATGGTTGTAAAAAAGAATTATTGAATCTTATTTCATTAAAAGGAATAGGACGAGTACGAGCACGAGCATTATTCAATCAAGGATTTACTTCAATACGTACTCTTAAAAAAGTACCAGTTCATCAGTTAGCATCAGTGAAAACAATTGGGCCTCGTATCGCTGAACGAATCAAAAAACAAATCGGTGAAGAAACCACTGAAAAAGAAACAACATTAACAGATTATACAAAGAGAAGATAGCGTATGGTTGATAGGGATAGTGAGAAAGAAAACATTTGCATCATTGCTGGATCTGTTTTTATTGATGATGTCAATAGGTTCATGCAAAAAATCCAAGAAATTTCCAAAACATATCAAATTACTATTCAGGCATTCAATGCAGATATGATCTGTGGGAAGAACCATATCTACTCAGCGGTAGCTCATGCCATCAGAGCAGAAAAACAAAACAGCAAAACCACTCATTCATTAGCTATGGAACTTTTACTGTATGCAGCTGGTGAACGACAGGTAAAACATGCGCTTAAAAAAATGGGGATTAGTCAAGGTAACAGTAATATTGCTTTAGTAATAATCAATCTGCAGAGGAAAACCAAAAATTTGCCCGATCAATGCATTGAATCTTTGATTGATCAATTTAATATTCAGCTTGACGATTCAGTGATAAACTGTTCAACGCAGAAAATAAAAAATTTTGGTATCACAGACCAACAATTAAAAACACTTTCAGAAGAAAATTATGAATATCTTATTTTGGAACAAATTGCTCAAGTGGATATTATAAAATAGTTCCTCTCTATTTACACAAAAATCTAATACTTGTTGCCCGCATGAGGTAGTTTGGATATCCTGAGGCCCTGCGGAGGCTTCTACTCGGGTTCGAATCCCGATGCGGGCATAATAATCGAAATATTTAAATCGAGGCTGACCAACAACCTCATCAGCCTCAATTGGTATTTTTTTGTAATTATGAATTTAATATTTTTTATCCAATTATTCCCCAATCAGTACATAAACCAAAACATATTGGAAAAGACGGTGAAAAAAATCCTTTTGCAGAATAGAGTCTTAGAAATGCACCTGAATTTATTGTTTTTAACTCATTTTCCCATATATAGAATGGTTTATCTAGGACCTCAAGATCAACATAATCCTCTCCGGGTTGCAATTGCACAATCTTTACATCGACATCTAATCCAAATGCAAAAATAAATCCTGATGGTACAGGGCGATTATTGACTGATTTGGATGAATCTTTTGATTTATCAACAAATGTTCGAAAACAATAATCCTCATTTGGACCGAGGCTTGAAACACCTGAGGGATAGGGATTTCCAATTCCATAACTCCATGCATATTCAGATCCAGGCGCAGAATCTAGTACGATATGATATAGATCTCCTTTGTTCAGAGTTTTATTGATATAAAATCTCACCCAACCCATGCTATTCATTGGAATTGATGCAGCTGGTTTAGTTTGTGATTCGATGATAGTTCCCAGAGGTTTTTCTATTGATAAGGTAATGGGATTTGATCCAGCATGATAACAACCTAAGTGAACATCTACGTAATAATGTGTTTGACCTCTTGGAATGAATTGTTGCCATTCACCTCCTTGTAGCCAAGTTTTATTAGAAATAACGGTTTGTTCTTGATCTAATACTTGTGCAAGAACAGGTGTGATTGTTATTGCGCAAAACAGCATCAAAATTAAGATACAGATTATTTTTTTCATATGAAGATACCTCCTATTTTGCCCCAGATTAATAAAGTGACAGAATATTTATTTACTTATCAATGTTTTACTACTTTAATATTTCCTTTTATAATATTTTTTTTTGAAACATGTATTACATTTTATTATAAATTTAGATGAAATAATTAATTTTTTCTCGATTTTTTTCTCTTCGGAAAGCTAATTAATGATTTTGAATATATCGAAATTGATGATTGAAACCATTTTTGCCTATGTTATGATTCGAATGCTTCCGGGTAATTTTGATGAGGCAATACAGGTGATGCAACAAATTAATGGTGTTGAAAAGATTTCTGTGGTTGCTGGTGAGTATGATATTATTGTTCGTGTGGCCGTTTCTGATTTGGAGAAACTGCATATATTAAGTGATCGTATTCAGCAGACAGCAGGGGTTAAAAAAACGACGACTCATATTATTGAAAAAGAGATCTCCATATAAAATTAGAATTCTTTATTGAAGAATGTGAAAAAATATTGAAAAGAAAGGAAGATGTATCCTTTCTTTGTGTGGAAATAATTGTTTTTTTTAAATTTCCAGAATATTTTTTGTTTCTGGAATTTTAGGGTTAGTGAACCCATCTTTTTTAATAACAATCATTTGTTCGAGGAGTTGAGCATCAACAATATTTCCATCGCAGGTATCTAAAATGAGTTCATGGAATTGTTTGGCTTTTCTGATGTTTTCGGCATAAAAAGAAATCATTCCATCATAACCACCATGTAGCCAGAGGTTATCTTTAATGATTATGTTGTTCTTTTTTGCGAGTGAATCAAATTTGCCATTAAGCAAGTTTTTTTCCAGTTGATTGTCTATTGGAAGATGTTTGAGTTTGTAGATAAGAACATAACCGGTTCTATTCATTTTTTCATCATTTACTCGGGCATGATATCCCCAAATGGTTTTGTTTTTTTCTAATCGTTTGATAATCCGCCAGGCTTTTTGTCTGGAAAAGCCACATTTTTTTGCGATACCGCCAATGCTTTCATTTGCATTTTCTTCTAATGCTAACAGGACTTTTTGTTCATCTTGATGTATTTTTTTCCGACTGCTTTTTGCCATTTCTTTTTCACTCCATGTTAAATCTTTAATTTTTTTAAGTACAATAGTGCTTCATTTTTGGGATTTTTATTATTATTTGTTCTGCTTTTGGTAACCTTTTAATCGTATTTAATAATATTATTAGAATAGGTTTAGAAAAGGTTTATTTTTGTGTAATTATTTATTTCATCTGCATGAATTATACTGTTGCTAATAAATGCTTTGTTTTTTCATATCTTTCAAGAAATGTTCATGGACTGCTAAGAGTATCCAAATAGATGATCGCTTATCACACCAAAAAAAGAATAAACAAAATCCCTTTTTGTTTTTTTGCTAAATATGAAAAATAAACCATTTCTTGCGTTGTTTATCTCTGTTATTAGTGTTTCTTTTGCAGCTATTCTCATTGTTTCATGTTCAGCACCAGCATTATCTATATCTTTTTATCGATTGCTTTTCACAACGCTCTTACTACTCCCTATTTTTGTGTTCTTTCCGAAATATAGAACTGAGTTACGATCACTATCAAAAAAATCATTTTTCTTCATGGGTTTAATAGGTGTTATTCTTGCGGTTCATTTTTCATTTTGGATTACCTCATTGAAAATGACCTCTGTTTCAAGTTCAGTTATCCTGGTTACTGCTCATCCCATTCTTGTTGGTCCTATTTCTCATTATTTTCTCAATGAACGTCTTTCAAAAAAAAATATCTCTGGAATCCTGCTTTCATTTAGTGGAGTGATTATCCTAGTCTATGGGAATTATGGTTTTTCCCTTGGATCTATTGATAGTTTAGAAGGAAATATCCTTGCCTTTCTGGGAGGTATAGCTGCAGGATTGTACATCCTCGGTGGTAGGTTTTTGAGAAAGCAAATCTCAGTAGTTACGTATGCAGTGATCGTTTATGGGGTTGGCACCATTGTTTTATTTTTTATTACTTTGTTTTCACAATCGCCTCTCTTTGGTCTTTCTAGTAGGGATCTAGGGCTAATAGCGGTGATGGCGCTAGTATCGGGGATCTTTGGTCATACATTGTATAATTGGTCTTTAGCTCATCTTCGTGCATCCGTGGCTTCTGTTGCCCTGCTTGGAGAACCAATTGCTTCATCTCTTTTTGCCATGATTATCCCCTGGATTCAACAAATTCCATCAGGATACACAGTGATTGGTGGAATTATTATTCTCAGTGGAATTTATCTTACTACACAAAACAAAAAGAAAGATCATAGAAAAATTATTGATTGATTCTGCAGTTTTTCTATGAGGCATTGACACCATTTCAATTTTTGTTTTTTTAGCAGTTGGTCTTTTTTTTCAGCAAAGGAGTATTCTCCGATAGATCCATCAAAGTCAAAACCGATAAGTGAAATGGTATTTGCCTGATAATGGTCAGCAAGATACACAGCTCGGTCACCATCAGTGAAACCACCAACATTAAATAACAGTGGGAAATGAGTTGGATTTATTTGGGTTGAACCAATCAATACACCTTTAAATGATGTGAAGTGTTTATTGATTTTTTCGATATTATCTCCATGTGCATGGACTATCAGGATACTTCCGTTTTTATTGGCTGTTATCTGATCAGGAAGATATCCATCTAAATCTGTTGTAATAATATCAGGTTTGATATGATATTTTAAAAGAGCTGATGTTGCACCATCAGCTGCGATAATGTTAGCTTTTTCGATGAATGGCCGATGTTTTAATATGTTTTGTTCCAAGGAAGGACCAGCACCAAAAATGACCACGTTTTTCTGATAAAGAAATGGTTTGAGCACCGATAAAACTTTTGTCTGAGGATAGGTTTGTAATTTTTTTTCCAAAATGTTTGCAGCTTGTATATCCTGTTTGATGTTTAATCCTAAATCTTTAGCTATTTTCCTATATGTTATATCCCATTTGGTATAATCCATATTTGTCCCAACAGATTAAAAAATAACAGTTGTTTAAACTCGTTTTACATCGTTTGTTTGTCAAGTTCGATTTCATTTTCCTTGGTTTGATACATGTCTTTGACATAATGATAGGTTACTGCTCCAACTATGGTAATCATGATCCCCGTGATGGTATTTCCAATAAAAAATGGGGTGAAAAATGGTTCAATGTAAAACGTCTCAGGCCAGTTGAGTAATGCCTTATGAAGTGATTCAAATATTGCTGAGGAAACAAAACCAAACGCAAATAGAGAAAATGGATAGATCCAGTAATTCCATAATGCCTTTTTTTCTTTTACATATGAGTCAACAACATGCCCTGAAACAACGAGTAATCCTGCGACGACAATACCCCAGATCATATTAGATATAAATGATAACGCTGAGACTAAGGGAACATTAGAAACAAAATCGGCATTTGTATATGCTAAAAACAAGCTTGCGATAAGGACAACTGCAGCAATAATAGTAGTGTAAATGGATAGTTTTCCAGTTAAAAAACCAGATTTTAGTTCGATTAGTAAGGAAGAAATATTTTGTTCCCAGTGAAATACACGGATGAGTAAATAAAGCCCAAGTGTTAATAGTATAGCCCCAAGACCACTGGAGGTCATATCAAGCATAACAAAAAAAGCCCAAACAATTAGAACTAATGCGACAGGAAGTAAAAATTGTTTTTGTACTTTTTCATCATCAAGCATTTTTATGACTCGATAATAGGTATCCTCAAGTTCTTTGCTTTGTTTAACTGAGACTCGTTGAATCGAGGTAATTTTTGCTCTTGATTGCACCAGTGGTAACACATATTCATCCTCCGCACCATCAGTGATAAGGATGACCTCATTTGCACCAGTTTTTTTTAATACATCATCGATTTGATGAGCAAGAATCTCATCAGATTTTATACCAATATTGATATTACCGCAAATAGTAGCAATAAAGGCGTCTTTTTCTTGTTTTATTAGTGTATTATAAAGTTTTATTGCATAAAAAATTGCGTTGACATCGGAATCTTCTGGATCTGCTTGTGCTAAGGCTTGTGCGGCCTGCATATTTGCATCTAGACCAACAATTGGGCTTTTTATCTTTGCTTTTCGACCAAAATCATCATCACGATCGACATTGAGGACAAGTAGACTCATATCAGTGTTAGTCATAATAATCGCGATATATTTAAGCATATGGTCCAAATGATCCTGCCCTCATTTTTCTTTACGCAAATTATTTATAAAGGCAGTAGGATGTTGGTTTTGTATTTTTCATGGTTTTGAGGAGATAACATGACATCAGAAGATGTAAAAAAAACTGGTACGACTACATTAGGCATGGTATGTAAAGAAGGCGTCGTAATTGCCACAGAACAACGAGCAACAATGGGGACGTTAATTGCCCATAAGACAACGAAAAAACTTTATCGGATAGATCAGCATCTTTCCTTAGCTACTGCTGGCCTTGTTGGGGATTTACAAACGTTAGCCCGTTATTTGAGCGCAGAAGCAAATCTATATCGGTTAAACCGAGATGCATTAATGCCAGTCAAGAGTGCAGCAACATTAATGGCAAATATTCTGAATCAAAGAAAATTCGCACCATATTATGTTCAACTCGTTCTAGGCGGCTATGATAACAGCGGCGGACATGTGTATGCCCTTGATGCTGCTGGTGGCGCGATACCAGATAAGTATACCTCAGCAGGATCAGGATCACCATATGTTTTCGGGGTGTTAGAGGATCATTACAAAGATGATTTAACCACTGATGAGGGAGTTAATCTGGCGGTACGAGCAATTACTGCTGCAAAAAATCGTGATTCAGCTTCTGGTGGGATGATTAGTGTTGCAATCATCGATAAAGATGGTTTCCGTGAAATCCCTGAATCCGAGGTACAAAAACGAATTGATAATCTCGCAAAATAAATACAGAACTATTTGGCTTTAAATCTATTCAGATTCAGCCATTAAAAAATCAATTTATTCTATTATAATTAATGATAAAAGAAAGTTAGGTAAGTGGAAGCGTTATGACCGCTGAAGATGTTTTAAGAGAGATCAAAGGCAAAGTGAGAGCCGTTGTTCCACCTTCAATTGATGTTTCTGATGTTGAGTTCGAAGGAGCTTTAGTAGTGCTTTATACAAAGGATCCTGATAAATTTGCAGCAAAAGATGATGTGGTGAAACAGCTTGCTAAAATGCTTCAGAAACGAATTGTTGTTCGTCCTGATCCATCAGTAATCACCAATGAAGAAAAAGCAGAGACGGTTATTAAAAAAATAATTCCTGATGAGGCAGAAATCAGTAATATTTATTTTCAACCGGATGTAGGTGAAGTCACTATTGAAGTGATGAAACCTGGAGTTGCCATAGGAAAACAAGGGAAATATTTAAATGAAATTCGAAGAAAGATTAATTGGTCACCTCGAGTGATTCGTACTCCACCGCTTCAATCGAAAACAGTGAAAGAAATCCGTGGGTTTTTGCGGATGATGAGTGATGATCGAAAAACCATTTTACGAAAGGTTGGAAGACGTCTTCATCGCGGAGTTTCTGAAGGGGAGAAATTTGTGCGAGTAACAGGCCTTGGTGGTTTTCGACAAGTAGGCCGTTCTTGCAGTATGTTACATACGCAGGATAGTAAGATTCTGATTGATGTTGGTGTTGATGTTTCCTCAGATGATAATGGTACGCCATATCTTCATTTACCTGAGGTTTTACCCATTGAAACCATTGACGCAGTGGTTATTACTCATGCTCATCTTGATCATTCTGGACTTGTTCCTCTTCTTTATAAATATGGCTATGATGGACCACTTTATTGTACCGCTCCTACTAGGGATATGATGACGCTTCTGCAGATGGATTATTTAAAGGTAGCAGCTGCTGATGCGAAAAGAATACCGTATGGGGCTGAGCATGTACGGGAAGTGATTAAACATTGCATTCCAGTGAATTATGGAGATACCACGGATATCACTCCAGATGTGAGATTAACACTTCATAATGCAGGTCATATTATTGGGTCATCCATCGCTCATTTTCATATTGGTGAGGGATTGTATAACATAGCATTTAGTGGTGATATCAAATATGAGAAAACCTGGTTGTTTAATCCTGCCGTGAATCATTTTCCCCGTTTGGAAACCATGTTTATCGAATCAACGTATGGTGGTCGTGATGATTTTCAACCAAGTCGAAAGGAAGCAACGAATCATTTTAAGCAAACCGCATATCGGGTGCTTAAAAAGAAGGGGAAAATTCTTGTCCCTGTTTTTGCGGTTGGTCGTAGTCAAGAAGTGATGATTGTGCTTGAGCAGTTGATGCGTAAGAAAGAAATTCCAAGGGTACCCGTGTATTTAGATGGTATGATTTGGGAGGCAACAGCTATTCATACTGCTTATCCAGAATATTTGAATAATAAACTACGAGTGCAAACCTTCCAAAAAGGAAAGAATCCATTATTATCTGATATTTTTGAACGAGTGGATGGCCATGAAATGCGACAGAAAATAATTGGTTCACCTGATTCGTGTATTGTGCTTGCTACGAGTGGGATGATGGTCGGTGGCCCGGTGATGGAATATTTTAAATCCTGGGCTGATGATAAGAAAAACGTCATTGTCTTTGTTGGATATCAGGCAGAGGGAAGCCTTGGCCGTCGGGTTCAAAAAGGCTGGAAGGAAATATCATTGAATATATCTGGTCATGTTAACAATATTAGATTAAACATGGATGTGGAAACCGTAGATGGTTTTTCTGGTCATAGTGATCGACGTCAATTAATGAACTTTGTGAATAATATGTCTCCTCGTCCTGATCGTATTATTTTTGGACATGGTGAGGAATCAAAATGTTTGGATATTTCTAGTTCCATTCATAAAAAATTTAATATGAAAACAGTTGCCATGAAAAACTTGGAAACCATTCGGTTTGTTTGATGAAAAAACTGATAAAAAAAAGAGATGATGGATTAGGTTGTTTTTATCGCTGTTTTCTCTTTCTTTTTTTCTCCGTTTGGATGTAATGGTTTTGCCATTTCCCAGAGGCTATCAAATTTGCTGTTAAAGATCTTGATGTCCTCAATGTCTACATAGGCGGTCCCTATGTAGGAATGTTCATTTGTATCCTGTAAGATTTTAATACCATTGATAGCAAATTCTTTTCCGAAAACATAATTTCGAAGGGTTCCTGATGCTCCTTCTGGGAAATAACGTAGTTCCAATTTATCTCCATACTCATCTTTTACTTGGTGAATAAAGGAATCATCGATTTGTGAGTCTACAATCACTTGTATTTTGTTATCTAATTCTAAGAATTTTTTGAAATAATCGAGGTAAGGTTCTTTGAAAAATCGGTCACCAGCGATTTGAAGTTTCAAATGATTCCCTTTTTCAAGACTGTTATGAAGCATGTTATACATGGTCCATTTGCTATAATATTCAAGTGTTACCGTGCCGTTTCTTCTCAACTTAACACCATATTTATCATAGTTATCATGATAGCATTCACGATAAAAATGCAGATGATGTTCTATGGCATGATAGGTTTCAGGAGCAATATATTGTTTTAAATCATTTTTAATATACTCCCAGACTGCTGATGGATGAACGGGTAGATAACTTTCTCTTCCAAAATCTTTTTTTGTTTTATTCGTGAATAATACCTTTGCGATTAATCCATTTTTTAAAAGACAGGATCGACCAGTTTCTAAAGGTCTTCTGGTTAAGTTTGCTAGATCATTTGCGATATGTAAAAACTCAGAAAATTCCTTAGGTGAATCCACAATGAGAATAACATAATAAACCGCTGCTTCCCGTGGTCTATGTAGTTTCATTCGTTCAAACATCATTTCAAAATCTTGGATATAATCAAGCTTAACTCTGGTTTTTATTCTTCTTTGCATCTCATCCACCAATCCCAAACCTTTTACTTATTTGAAAAGCAAATTGGGTTTTAAATAACTTATGCATGCATGTTTACCTGCATAACTTTTGAGATTAGAAAGTAATCTTTCTCTTTATTAATACAACACATGTCATAAATATGATGTGACCATATCATGGAAAAATCATCCTGTAGAAATCATCCCAAAACAGGAAAGATTATATATATGTATCTATAGATAATATGTTGGTGAATAGTGTAATGAAAAAAATTCTCGTTGGATTGGGGGCTGTTTTATTATCTTTGTTACTTATTTCCACTGCAACGGCTGTTCCACAGGCCTATAGCAAACCAGCAATGAACATTGTTGATAAGATTGAATACAGAACAGATATGATTGAATCCTTAAAACAAAATGATTTTCTCTCCTTGCCAGAAACAGGGGGGATAATAGATTTTATTATTCAACTGATTCAAATGATTATTCAGTTTGTATTTCAACTCATAGAGTTTATCTCTGATCTCATTCAAATTATTAGTTTGATACAAACTCTTATCGATGCATTGACGACTTTGTTTAATTTAATCGCAGAATTTATACAACTTATTATGAATATTTTCAATCCGGATTTGGTGGTTTGAAATCAAGGAAATATTCAAAAACTATCTATTCTATAATGTATTTTGGGATTGCACTTATGAGTGGTTGCTTGCATAAACAAAAAATCATCACTTTTTTCATCTTTTTTTTAATCATCTTGCCATTAACTCCCCATCATCTTTCCACAAAAACGGTTAATCCTCATAATTATATCGAATATTCCTCAGACCATCTCGTTAACTATTCTTGTGACGAATTAAATAATATACTGCATCTAACATATCCGTTTCAATCACCTAACATCTCCATAATTAGAGTTGGCAATGATTCTTTTTCAAGCATTCATATCAACAATTTAAAACGAACTCAATCCATACATTATCCTCAACTTCCGTACAAAAAAATACAGGTATTACTTCCACCGAATACTAAATTTGAGAACCTGTCTTATACGATGAAAACTCAGCATCTTTCATTGGATTATCCGTTGATAATCTCTAAAGAACCTGATCAATCTAGTGAGCAAGATTCTTTTAACACTGGATATGTATTGAACAAAACGAACGATGCAAATGAAAACTTGTACCCAGAAAACAACGTTCAAGTTATTGGTGAAGGAAAAAAACAGGGGTATTCTCTATTACTTCTAAAAATATATCCAATACAAGTATCATTGAGAAAAAATAGCAATGAAATTATCTTTTCTTCTTCCCTAAGTATCACCATTAAGTATGATAGAACAGAAGTAAAAGAGTCATTATTGCGGGAAAGTCTAAAAGATAAAGAAAGTATCATCAAGGGTGTAGAAAATCCTTCACTGGTTCAAAGCTATGATTCTCATCATGTTATACGTAAGGTTGATGAAAATTCAACTGCCAACTATAAGTATTTAGTTATCACCAGTTCATCATTAGAGAAATTCTTTGAACCATTGATCAGTTATAAAAATCAATTTTTATCTGCTGGTTCTATTAATCTTTCTTATATCAAATCTCATTTTTCTGGAATTGATCTCCAAGAAAAGATTAGAAACTGTATAAAATATGCTTATTTGAATTGGCACACTGAGTATGTACTTCTAGGTGGAGATGTTGATGTTATTCCTTATCGTGGATTATGGGGTTATGCAATTGATCATACTGGTGAAATATTGCAGGACAATAATATACCAGGTGATGTCTATTATTCAGCTTTGGATGGAACCTGGGATAATGATGGAGATGAAATATATGGGGAAGATGCAGCTAATTCGACAGGGGAGGAAGCCGATTTTTTCTCAGAAGTCTCTCTTGGGAGAGCACCAGTTGAAAATGAAGCGGAGATTGGGACTTTTATTAACAAGGTAATTACCTATGAAACCAGTGAAAAACCATTGAAGGTTCTTCTTCATCAATCAGGATTGAATTCTCGAAATATTCCTGATTCAACGGTGATACCTGAGCATTGTGCCGGTTGGGTTCCAAGTAATTATGAAATTGAGAAATTATATCAGGTAAACGAGGTCATAACGCCAGCCATGTGGATGGAAAGTTTTGCAGATGATAACTTGATTGTGCAACATACGGGTAATGGTGAAGCAGATCGATATTACCTTACTTGGCCTACTCATACATTTAGCACCTTTGAAAGTCTTTCATTACTGGAGAATAATTTTTATCCCATTCATACATCAGTGACATGTAATAGTGGATCGTTTGAAAAAGAAAATGACTGTTTAGCTGAAACGCTTCTTTTAAATCCCTATGGAGGTGCTTCAGCTTGTTTGTTTAACTCTCGAAGAGGTTTTACAAGTAATAATGATGCTCATAAGTATTCTGGTGAGATAATTGAACAACAGTTTCGATATATTTTCGCTGAAGATATACCTCATATTGGGCTGGTTCATCAACTTGCCAAAGAATATTTTTCAGTTGATGCAATAAAAGATCCTGCGTATCGTTGGTGCTATTATACCCTTAATCTTTTAGGAGATCCGGAGATGCCGATTTTTGAAACTCGATCCAGTTTTCTAAATCCATCCATCTATTATGTTGATGATGATTACAATGAAAGCACCGTTGATTGGCAGGTGACTTGTTTTGATTCAGTTCAAGATGCAATAGATGCTGCCTCTGATTGGGATGTTATTCAGGTCAAGAATGGTATATATAATGAAAGGATAGTGATTGGAAAAACAATTGAATTAATTGGGGAAGACAAATACAATACTATTCTTGATGAACAAACAATTCAGATTACTGGGGATAGAATAAAAATCAGTGGATTCACAATAAGAGGTCAAATTAAATCAAGTGATCATAATCGTTTCATTCTTTTGAATTCAAACTATGTTACTATCTCAGATTGTATTATTAAAAACAGCGTTAATGGTATATATGTTTCTGATGCGAGAAATATTTTCATCATCAATAACGAATTTAAAGATACCCTCAAGGGAATAGTAACTGCGGTGAAAACAGGAGATGTTTATATCACTCAGAATAAGTTTTCATTAGATGAACCTGATAGTTATGGAGTTTATAGTACTGCGAGAGGCAAATTGATTTTAGAAAATAATACATTTATTTCCAATCGAAATTTTTATAATTTTACTTGCGGAATGTATTCAGAAAGTGACACTGAATTTTTTTCAAATGATGTATTGGATTGCTCTATTGGTATTTGGTTGAATGATGGAAATCATTTGGTGACAAATAATCAAATTGGGAATAATGCTCATGTGGGTTTATATGTCTCTTCATCTTCGATTGTGATATCAAATAATTCAGTTCATGATAATGGTAACTATTTTTTGAAATCTTATTCTCATCCTTTCGAGCCAGGTGGGTTAATAATTAATGGAACTATAAATGAATTTTGTGAGGTTACTAATAATTTTTTTGAAAACAATAAAGGGTATGGTGTTTTTGTAAAAGGATTATTAAGCTTTAATAATAAGGTTTTCTCTAATGATTTCATAGGTAATTCTCGATCAGCTGGTTTTAGAAATTCTCGTGTTTCTTGGAATAACAATTTCTGGGAAATACAAAGAAGTTTACCAAAGATTATATTTGGACGTTATCAATTTGAAAGATTCTTGTTTTTCCCCATGTTTCAGATTGATGTAAATCCTGCTCAATCAAGAATTACTATGATTTAACGTCGTATAATTCTTAACAACTCGTTTTTTTAAAGCAATAGTTCAGTTCTGATGATTTGCTAAATATAAACGGGGATTTTAACATATTTGAGAAATTGATTATAATATCTATTCAGCTGACGATAAAGAAAATGTTTTTGATTCTTTGGCATGCTAACTTCTAATGAGGCCTCATCTCCAATATTTCCTGATTCGTCCTTTGCAGTCGCCGTTATTAGATATGATCCTTTTGAAGTCCATGTATGGTTAACAACTATCTCTGAATCATAATCGTAAGGTCCAATCCATCCTGTGTTTGTGTCATCCCCCCAATCAACGAAAAGAAAGATGTCTTCTTTCTCGGAGTCCTCACAGGAAATGATAAAATCTTGATCTCTGTTTGCTTTTCCATTCATGGGTCCATCAATATCAATGATGTTCGGTGGATTATTATTTCCCTGACTATATGTTTTGAAGCAGAAATCAAAATCTGGGAAGAAGGATAGGCCACTAAGATTTTGCCATTGCTTGTTAATTATATCATAACCATAGGCAAATCCTCTTTCATAATGATCATTATTATAATTGCCATACCAGTAACAATCTCCATTGCCTGAATGTTTGATAAAAATAAAATAGGTTTGTTCTGGGATTACAGTGACATTATCAAAAAAACATTCTATCCATTTTTTCTCTGAATTAAGAGATGAATAGGAATAGATTGTTTGTGCGATTGGCGCCTCATTGATATCTAACGTTTCTCTGATGCTTATTTCTATCTCTTCTGTACCGGATCCATATATTTTAAGCTCTAATAGTAAATCGATTTTTCTTAACGGAGAAATTGATGGTTTGAAGGATTGTATGAGATACCAATTCTCAGTGGAATATCGGTGATTATTCGTGTTAGGTTGTGATTGGTCAATAATATAGCCACTTATGGTTTGAGTTTCTTGGGAATCTAGTTCATTAGCTGAAAAAATTTTGTTTTGATTTAAGTTTAGTGTTTTTGTTAACCGTTCGGATGATAGTGCTGATACGGAGGAAAAAGTGAAAACAAACATTGAAATAATTACAAGAATGATATAGATAAATATTAATATTTTTTTATTCATGGTTATTCAGCTACGTTATCAATGTGATTTATTATCTATTATCCATATTAATTTAACTCATATTAAAATATACTGGTAAATATTTTGGACAAATTTATAATGATGAAGTGATAATTCAGTTAAAATTTACGCCGTCCGCCGGACTCGAACCGGCGACCGCTCGGTTAACAGCCGAGTGCTCCACCAACTGAGCTAGGACGGCAGTATGTGTTTTGTTGATAGCACATCTGAATACTGTTTCCTATTAAAAGATTACCTATGGGATGTATTTAAAAACCCACGGCGTCAAGATAGGCTTGGATTTTTAGAACAAAAAACCATTATTTAACACCCTGAAAAACTAATTTTTCCCCTTATTGTGGTTGCTGTACACTACAAAAAGGAAAAAACTAAATAATGTAGTGTATATACACTACATATGGGTAAGCAAAAGACATTTATTCGAAAGATAAAGCAGGGGGATAAGATCAGGTATGCTGAAGTGTGGAATGAACGGAAAGGAAAAAAGGTAATTCAACATCATGTACGATATTTAGGAAGTGATCCAAATGATCTTTCTCCTCCGAGTTCTTTTGATATTGAAAAGGTTCATTTTGGGTATTTAGCCCAGTTGATCCTGAGTGATAATCTCTCTGCTGAGGATGTTTATGTGATGCTTGATGGCATGGGTGAATCAGTGGAACGTCGTGATATAAAATCTATTATTCTGCGGTATGATTTAGCATTAAAAAAAACGAGACTTCAGTTAGTAAGTCCAAGCAAACGCAGCGATACTGCCCCGTCTGTGGACGACGATTAACGGTATATTATTCCTATACTCGTCCGTTGGTCACGTTGCATGGTGAGATACTGGTGAAGGTGACAGTTTGTCATTGTATCCATCATCCACAGCTTTGTCTTCATGTATTTGATCCTGAGGATGTTATCCTTATCCCGGGTTGTAAGGTTGATATGCGGGTGGTTGTGTTGATTGGTCTTCTCCGATGGCGGTTAGGGATGAAACGACGTGAGATACAGTTGTTTCTTGCAGGGAAACATATTGTTCTTTCATCGGGTGTTATCTCGTATCGAAGTCTTGATTTTTTGTTGCTTTTCCATCGGTTTCATATGGAGAATTTGGGTAAGTTAAAGCGGTTGTTTCAACGTCAGCATGGGATGATTCTTCATGTTGATGGAACGTTTCGTTCTGGTGGTGATGTGGTTTTTGTTTTGCAGGATGATAGCAGTGAGATCATTATTGATGCTTCGTTGATTCCTTCTGAAGCTGAGGAATATGTAACACCGGTTCTTCAGGATTTTAAGTGTTGTTTTGGTTCCCCGCTTGGTGTGGTGAGAGATATGGCTGAGGGTATTTCGTTAAGTGTTTCCATGGTGTTTCCTTCTGCGTTTCAGCAGATTTGTCAGGTTCATTTTATGAGAAATTTTGAAACGGATGTGATTGCTGGTTTGCATAACAAGGTGAAACGGTTACTGGTGAAACATCGGATTACGTCTGTGTTGAAAGGACTGCGGAGATCAGATGAAGTTATTGATATGAAGGGGCTTCAACGTTGGTGGGTGCATGTTATCGTTGATTATCTGGTGTATCCATTGGGTGGTCGGGTGAAATGGATGAGTCGTTCTCTTTCGTATTATGAGCAGTATTGTCGTATTCAGGAGGTATTTGTGTTGATCCAACGGTTGATTAGGTCAAATGCAGGTCATGGTTTTATGTGTTGGGAGGTGATGGAATTGAAACGGTGTTTACAATCGGTGTTAGATGATACCATGATTTCTTCTGCGGTTCATTTATTGGGTACGACATTGGATTGGTTGGATGAGTTGTGTGAGTTATTGCGGGTTTCACGAAAGGATCATTTGAAGGATTTTGATGATCCTGGTTGTTCTATTGGATCATGTAAGAAAAAGATTGAACGGAAGCTTGCTATGATTGTTCGATTAGGTGGAGAGTATGGTAAGAAGTATGAACGTGTTGCATTGAGATTGAAGAAGGGTTTTGATCGGCATTGGGATGAATTGTTCATCCCGGATCCCGTAGTGGATGGTGAACGGATTTCATTTCGACGTCATAATAATGGGTTGGAAAGCAGTCATCGTCGGTTGAGGAAATCTATTCGTGAGCGGACTGGTCGACGTGATACGAATCATGAAATGGAACAATTTGGTGATTTAATGGCGGTTCTTTCTAATCTTTGGAATGAACGGTATTCAACGGGATGTGTTGTCTGATGTGGATGATCTTGCTGTTTCTTTGAGTTTGTTTGTAGAGGATCTTCCGGGTCTTCGGAGGGAGTATCAGAAGGGAAGATGTGGTCCGGAGATTCCTATCGCAGATGATAAGCGTGTGAATGTGTTGACCCGTTTTGTGGAGATCGTGGAGTCTGGTAGATCATATGATGAATTGGTTTCTCCCTTAGTAGAACTGGTTTGTTAGATGTATTATATGTTGTTATTTATAATCACAAGCCCATCTTGACGCCGTGGTTAAAAACCATGTTCCAATCTGAGTTTTTTCATGTTTCGTTCAACGAATCGATAAACGGTGGCATGTTTACTTCCTTTCAGAAGTTTACCTATTGCTTTTTTTG
>CAZVKY010000008.1:0-39136 GCA_964627915.1 uncultured Thermoplasmatales archaeon | reverse complement strand
AATGGGCCTGCTGAGATTTGAACTCAAGTCTATAACTCCCGAAGCTACAAGGATACCAAGCTACCCCACAGGCCCAGAGCATACAGGGTGAAATAAGGAGCGCTATTATTAGATTTACTACACCTTAAAGTTACCATTACCACTATTCATTTACTCTATTATAGTTTATGAATTTTAAAAAGAAAAAAATGAGCAATATAACAGATTTTACAGTTTTTTAGCTAGTTTTGCAAACTCAGCAAGTTTTTCCTCAAAAATCTCAATAGCACTAAGTAAGGCATCATCAGCAGAAAGTGCCCCATCAGTTTCAAAACGAAACTGAATATGATTAAGGTTCTTATCGATTTGTATAAAATCAATCTTTTCTTTATCAACATAGGATTCTAACACTGGAAGCTTGTTCACATCATGTAATTCTAATGTATCCTTTTTCATTGAAACAAGTCCTTTTGGTAGTTCACTCATAAAATCTTCTACCTCATCCTTTCGTTTTGGATCAAAAGAAATCGTTGGAATAAACTGATACCCCGGTGCCTGCACTGCCTGCCATTTCGCATGATTCTTGGCTTGACCAAGCACGGCCTCAACCTCAAGGATCAATCGTTGATCATTAAACAATTCAACAAGAGGGATATTTTTTTCAGTGATCGCCCAACTTTTCTCCGCTGGTTGTAAATCACCAGAATAAACCACTCCACCCCCCTCCTTGCTTAAGGTATAACGAACAGTACAACTTGGACATCCTTTTCCCTTACAACTACATTCATCCCTGTAATTAATTAAATCAAGCTCAGTTGGAAGTGGAATAAGTCCTAATCGGTGCGCAATGATTTCATCAAAAAGAGCACTAGTATTATCATAAATAACAACATCATCAATAGCAAGTTTTGGCACCTCAGCAAGCATAATTCTTCTCAATGTATTTACGATATGAACTGGAACATCCTGAAGGGTTAACACTGCCTTTTTAGATTCTAATTCATCCATCTGAATTTTCATTATGCCACCTAGACCCGTTTTCCACGACGTCCACCTTTTCTACGGCAGCCATCATGGGGAGTAGGGGTAACATCTTCAATTTTACCGATTTTTAATCCTGCTCTGACCAATGCCCGAATAGCAGCTTGAGCTCCCTTACCTGGGGAACCACCTTTATGACCACCTCTTCCGCGTATCTGGACATTGACCTTATCAATCCCACGTTCCCGAGCATTTTCAGCAACGATTTGAGCCACCTTCATCGCGGTATATGGTGATCCTTCATCTTTCGCTGATTTAGCCACCATTCCTCCAGAACAACGAGTAACGGTTTCAGCACCCGTCAGATCAGTAATAGTAATTATAATATTGTTATATGAAGCAAAAATATGAGCCACGCCTTCTCGAGCCATACTTATTTTCCTCCCTTATCTGCATCAGCTGGTTTTTTCTCACTTGATGCCGTTTCGTTTTTCTTAATCTCCTCATTTTTCTCTGATTTTTTTGTTTCAGCGGGAGTTTTTGGTTCTTTCTTTTCTGTTTTCTCTTGTTTTTGTTCATCAGGTTTATCTGTCCTTGTTTTCTCTGATTTTTCCTCTTTTGAGGAAGGTTTCTTTTCCTTTTTCTCAGCAGGTTTTTGTTGTTCACCAGATTTTTTTGGTTCTTTCGGTTGTTCTTTCTTTTTAGAGGAATCTTTCTCTTTTTGATCCTTTGGTTTTGGAGGAGTTTTCTGATCCTTCTTTTTCTCAACAGATTCTTCTAATTTTTTCGTAATCTTAGATTTAAAATCAGAACTTGGACGAGCCGGATGAGAAACATCATTTAAGGATGAATCAATCGTATAACCAATTTTACTTTCCTCACCTTTTGTCACTCGATAACTTGGAACAGTGATTCTTCGATCACCAATCGCAATATGACCATGATTGATTAACTGACGGGCATGTTTTGGTGTTTCAGCAAACCCCTTTAAATACGCAAGGGTCTGTAAACGCCGGGCAAGAATCGCTTCAGTATCTAAAGCCAGTACATCATCAAGAGTTGAATTCAATGGTAAAATATTCAAACGAGTAAGATGCTGGATAAGCTGATTTGTTTCCTTTTTTACCTGAGGATCCTCAGATCCAGCTAACAGCTCCCGAGCCTGTCCCCGGTATTTACGTAATGTTGTCTCTGCTTTCCAGATCTCTCTTTTATTCTTCAATCCATATTTCGTGATGAGCTCATTTTCAGCACGGATACGCTCTTCTTTCCATGGATGATTCGGTGATTCATATTTTTTACGAGAAAATTTTGGTTTACCCATATTGATCCCTGTTCTCTACTTTCTTGCTTCCCTCTTTGATACTCCAAGCGTTAACCCAGATCGATTATTCCCACGTGTTCGCTGACCTCGAGCAGGTAACCCTCGCTCATGTCGAATCCCTTTGTAGCATCTGATTTTCTTCATGATATTTATCTCATCACGGAGTCGTAAATCGATTTGCGATCCAATTAAATGAATATCCTTTCCTGTCTCATAATCTTTACAATGATTCATCATCCAAGAGGGGGCTTTTTCTTGAATCCCCATGATGGCTTCTTTAATGGAATCAATTTGTTTATCAGTTAAATTACCCATTTTCAGATTCCGGTCAAGTTTCGTTGAATCAATAACCAGCATACTCATATGTCTTCCAATTCCTTTGATGCTGGTTAATCCCTGAAGCACTGTTTTTTCTCCATCTATATCAGTATTTGCGATTCGGACGATGTATTTAAAATCATCTTGTTCATCCGTTTCTTTCTTTTTTGATTCTTTTGTATCAGCCACAATACATACCTCAGTTTCTTGCTCTGTTTTGATGCTTTCCAATATGTTGAATACTCAAGGATAACGCATACATTTCAAGATGCATGCATATGATTGAATAGTATACAATATTATGGGGGAAAGTATTGCCAATAATAAAGAGGCTATATTTAAGCGTTTAGGGGATGAGATGGTCTTGTCGACCTTTTTAACTTGATATCACTCAGACTTTTAAAAAAATTCGCTTTTTATTTTGATGTAGTACACAATTGTTTTTTTGGGAGATTTGCTGGAAAAATAATAATTCTTAATAATGTGCAGTGTATTGCTTGCGGTGAGAACACATCGCATGGTTCGCTAATAGTCGTAAATAAAAACGTCAAATATAAATATATAATCGTACCTATATGGAAAACTTAAGGAGACAATGTCAATGAATGATTTTAATACTTATATCGAAAAACTTGATCAAAGAATAAAAAAATACATCCCTCAAAAAGATACTCCCCTTTATGAATCATTACATCAACCCAAAGATATCTTTCGCATCCCCTTAGAAGACGCAAAAAAAATGCAATATAAAACAATAAAACACGCTTTTATCCATCATTACAAGAATAATAAATTCTATCATAATTTCTGCAAAGAACACAACACCACACCAGATGATATAAAAACAAATGAGGATCTTACAAAGATACCGCTCATTCCGGATAAATTCTTTAAGGATTACCCTGATGGAAAAGACTTTGCAACCTGGCTGGCAAATGTATACACTGGAGAACTTCCCAAAATCCGCATCAAACAAAAAAATCCCACCTATGATGAAGTCATCGATGCCTTCAACGAAGCTGGAGTCCTTGTCACCTACAGCAGTGGAACCGGAGGAAGACATACCTTTGTTCCCCGAGATCAACGAACCTTTTATAATAGCGAATATGCACTTGCAAAATCATTTGTCTCCATGATATACCCTTTCTGGCAATATGATTCATATGGTTATCTTCTCATGCCCGACCCCCGGAAAAATTTTATCTATGCGGGAAAAGCAGTTGAAATCTACTTTGACGCCGTCAAAGATGTCAATGTAGCAATTGATCGAAAAGTAACTACTGATCTTATCTCAATGACCATGGGTGGAAAAGGTGGAATCAAAAGCA
The DNA here is from genome assembly GCA_964627915.1 of uncultured Thermoplasmatales archaeon. Classification (GTDB taxonomy): domain Archaea; phylum Thermoplasmatota; class E2; order DHVEG-1; family DHVEG-1; genus EX4572-165. Next base: position 35,206 of record CAZVKY010000008.1, on the reverse strand, counting down.
AATTCGTTCGCTATTTTGCTTCCAGAACATCAAAGAAAATGATTGATGATATCATCTCCTGGCTAGAAACCCATGAAAACACCGATCATAAAATCACCTTTGTGGGAGCACCATACATCCTTTATGCAGTAATGGAAAAACTGAAAAGACAAGGAAGAACCTTTAATTTCGGTGAACGAGGAGGCGTTGGCACTGGTGGAGGATGGAAAATACATGAACACAAACGAATGCCCGTATCAGAATTTCGAAAAGAAGTAGAAACCGTGCTTGGCTTCAAAGATGAATATATCCTAGATATCTATGGTATGGTAGAAGGCAACGGATGGATGGTTCATTGTCCAGAAGGCCATTATCTACATGTACCATATTCATATTACAAGCCACTAGTCCTTGACGATGAATACAAACCAGCTGCATACGGGGAATGGGGACGATACGCTTTTCTTGATGGAGCAGCACAAAGCTATCCTGGTTTCATCGTCACCGGGGACAAAGTACGCCTTTTGAAACGATGTCCTGTATGTGATCGACCCGGACCTGTTCTAGAACCGGAGGTCAAACGGGCTGAAGGTCAAGACGTACGTGGATGTGCTGAAGAAGTAAGAAAAATGCTTTCAACAGATCTTGGTCGCTGATAGCTGATGTTATCAATACAAGAGATCAAAGAAAAAGGATACCTTCCTCAAAAAACACAACTAAAAATGATGATTGGTGGCGGACTCGCACTTTCAAAAACTCTTTTGTTAAACGTTACCGATGTAAAAAAACTCCGTGTCATCCCAAAGGATGCAGAACGATATGTTCGGCCGAAACGACCCTATGAACTGCCAGCATATGATTCAACTATGAAAACATGTCAATCAGATGAAAAATATCTCCGTCCCACCTTATTCTGCAATCATTTAGAACCCGAAGTCATTGCCCTTGCTCATAAACTCGGTGCTTATCAAAAAACTGATGAAGAATTTGCAGAAGCCGCATTTCATTTCGTCAAAGAAAAAATGACTCTTGAAATCCTTCCATTCAACCGAGTGGGTGAAACCATTCAACGAGGAACTGGAACCTGCATTCATCTTATCACTGTGTTCATCGCACTCTGTCGAGCAGCAGGCATAAAAGCTCGATACAAAATGTTTGCCATGAACATGATACAAGCCTGGTATGATGCGGTAGTCGATGTTGATCCATTAATCAAAAAATGGTATGACTCCATGGGCTATTTCATGATCGAAGGAGAAGGAGAAGTATATATTAGTGGAGAATGGAAAGTAGCTCATGTTGGACCACGAGCGGAACGACAAGCAGCAGCAGGTATCCCCATCACCAAATTCGGAGAAGACTCCCTTGGTCGCTGGTTTTTTGCTGTTCCAGGAAGCATCATGATCATGGAATCCATTCCACTCGGCTTAGGGAGAGCATTATCAATGCTAAAAAAAATCGCTCCAGGATCCATGGAACGAGTAAATATCAGTATTCAAAAACAAATCGCAAAAGGAGCAGAAATCATCAAACAGGCTGGTGGAATCAAAGCATATGATACACAAGCACGAGAAAAAGACGAAATCCAAAAACCCTCACTAGAATTACAACACAAAAAAGAAATCATTTTTGAATCATAGACTCATCATAGAACTAACATATAATCATAAAAATTTAAATACCAAACGTTTTGATGATGTTATTTCATTAAGACAACCTCTGGAGTCACTACGATATGTGCAAAACGAACCATCAAAAACAGTATTTTCCTCTGCTCAGGGAAAATACCAACGTACTATCTTTATTCTACAAACATTGCCACAAAAAAACATCCAATGAAACATTAGATGGAGGAAAATCATTTTGACATCTCTGCGAGAAATAAAAGAAAAAGGATATCTTCCACCAAAAACATTTCGAAGAATGCTATTGGCTGGAGTACTTGCCTTTGCAAATGTATTAATCCATAATGTTTCCGATATAAAAAAACTCAGTCAAACACCAAATACGGCACTTCACTATCAGCGGCCAAAAAGACGATACAATCTTCCAGCATACAATAAAAACATGAAATACTGCACATCTAACGAAAAATATCTTCGACCAACTCTTTTCTGTAACTCTCATGCACCAGAAATCATAGCTCTTGCACATCAGCTCGGGGCCTATCAAAAAACTGATAAAGAGTTTGCTGAAGCCGCATTTGAATTTGCTAAACGAAAACTAACTCTTGAAATGGTTCCGCTTGATGATGTCTCAAAAACATTACACCGAGGCACAGGCACCTGTATCCATGAAATATCGGTATTCGTTGCGCTCTGTCGAGCAGCAGGCATAAAAGCACGATATAAACTCTACTCGCTCACCATGATTGATGCCTGGTCAAATACCATTGTAGCTGATCCCATGGTTCAAAAATGGTCAGATGCCATGGGTTATTTTATGATCCATGGAGAAGGGGAAGCATTTATCGATGGAAAATGGGTAGTCTGTGATGTCGGTCCAACACCAGAAAGACAAGCGGCATCTCATATTCCTATCACTCGTTTCGGAGAAGACTCCATTGGAATCTGGTTTTCCGCAGTGCCGGGAACCATTATGAAAGTTGAATCCATTCCATATGGCCTGGGATTGATGATGAAACTTGCGAAAAAAATCGCTCCATCTACCATTGATAAAGTCAATACAAATGTGCTCAATCAAATAAAAACAGGTAAAAAAATACTTGAAGAACAAGGAGAAGAACACTATGACAAAGAAACACGAAAAGCATTCAAACCCAAATTCCCTGAACCCGTTCTTCATACACGAAAAGAAATCATCTTTGAACAGTGATACACTATGAATGAAACAAATGAAACCATCAGCTATCCAGATCCACCACAGGTATTAACAGAAAAACCATCTCTGAAAAAATATTTGAAATACATTGGTTTTTTTGGACCTGGTGCAATTGTTGCATCACTTACCATTGGTCAAGGTCAATTGATAATAGGACCACAAATAGGAGCCTGGGCTGGTTTTGCTCTTCTCTGGTTGATTACTATCAACATCGGTTCATATATCATTGCCTATGTCAGCTGCCGATTCACTATGCTATCAGGCATCAGCGTCACCGATCTCTTTGCTCTCCGATCAAAAAAAGGATGGTTTAACTGGTTACTCATACTAATTATGCTTATTTTCATTCCAGTTTTTGCAGGATCAATCATTACCACGCTTGGTCAATGCCTGGTGTGGATCTTTGGTTTTGGTCATTACCTCTGGTGGGGAATATCATTTGCAATACTAATTGGATTCATTGTCTTTTTGGGGAAATACCGATTGTTAGAATACACCCAAGCATTATTTGTCACCGTTCTGGCAGTAGGAGCAATTATTTCGGTTCTTCTCATCCAGCCACCACCAGATATCGTAGAGATTCTTCCAAATTTTTTTACTATAGGCCAAAATGTTCCACAGGTCTATCCCGACTGGGTGAATCAGGTCCAAGGCTTTCAACAAACACCAATCCCGCTTACCATGCTTGGTTATTTAGGTACATTAACCTTTACCTTGATTGTTCTCATTGGATATCTGGGCTGGATCAAAGTCAAAAAATGGGGTATTTTTGGAAGCTCCACTGATCCACATCTTTTATCACATCAACTGCTTGAATCCTTCACAAAAAACAAAAAAATCACTTATCTTCCACATGATCAAACAGAAATAAAAAAATCAAAGATACTCCTTAAACCATTACTCATTGATCTTGCGTTTGCTTTTCTTGTCGTCTCCATCGTTTCAACAGCTTACATGATAGCAGGGGAAAGCCTTCTCGGTCTTCAACCGGATGGCAGTGCTCTCCTCCCATCAGATCTAGATTTGATCACAGAACAAGGACGAATCTTTTCGCATATGGCCTCATGGTTGGAACCATTGTTTAAAATCAGTGTGTTCTTTGCCCTGTTCGGAACGGCATATGCAGGTTTTGAAGCAGGAACACGTATGCTTTTTGAAACCGGAAAAACCATCATCCCAAAAATCAAAAAAATAGAATACAGAAGATTCATGCTTTATGTTATCTTATACATCCTGGTTCCAGGGATTCCCCTCTCCATTCTGATGTGGAAAGGCCTTTCGGTGCTCTTAATGCTTAGTCTTACCCTCATGTTTCTTGGAGTATTCGGTGTTCTTATCTATGGGGTAGGTGCAGTGTATCTCAGTCAAAAAGTATTACCAGATGAATACAAACTGGGCAAGATCGGTTTTTTCCTTTCCATTCTTGGAATCATCCTGTTGAGCATCCCTGTTATTAATCTAGTTCAATGGCTCTTCTTCTAATTCTCTTTTTTTATCACCATTTATTCAGATAATCATTTCTTTGTCGACAATACACATAAAATAATAAAAAACATATTTATATTAAAGAGTATATTTATTATTTCATGGCTATTATTCAAAAAAGACTCATCCTTCTTTTTTTCCTAAGCATTCTTTTATGTTTTAATCCACCAACATCATTAGCAGATCCAATTGTTTCTACCAGCATTGAAACACTCTCATATAAACAGGAAATAACCATTCCCATTGACACTAGTATTCCTTCTGCAGAGTATCAACCAATCGATACAAGAATAACCTTTGATCAGAGCTGTTGGGCAAAAAACGAAACCGTTCACTCTATTAGAGTAGCATATGATGATGGGAACGGATTAGAAGAAATTGAATCTCAAATCTATGATCTTTCATACACAGATGAAACCCATATCGATGCCTGCAGTCTGGTTTTTTTAATCCCAAAAGATGCCACTGGCAAAGAAACCTATTATGTCCTCTATGATGATCAACAAACAGATCCGGTAACATATGAAGATCATATCACCATACAAGATACCCATTATTATTACGAACCCATCTCAGGACAGATCATGGATTTTGATTACTATCGTATCACTCAGGATGGCTATGTCCTCTATGCTATCTGTCAAAAAGGAGAACTCCTCGGCAATGGCATGTCCAATGCCATCATAAAACTCCTTCCCAACTCCACAGAATTTACCACCACCAATGCCGAACAAATCGCCTCATTTTACATGAGCTACAGCACCGATCCCGCAGGCACCCATGATGGATCACAATGGGCAAAAAATATCAAAAAAACAGTACTGGTTGATGGCAACCTTATGACCCGGATCCAAATGGAGGGAACCTCTCCAAAAAAAGATATCAAAACCAATAATATTTACACTTATTATTATTGTCCAACCAGTGCAAAACATCTCCATGTAAATGTCAACCATGAAATCATTCAAGATATCACTGTTGCAGGCACACAACAACGAGAGGGCACCTATGCATCACTTTCCACTATCAAAGCACGGAGTGGTACAATTGATGATATGAATCTAGGAACAATCCTTCCTAAAATCCATATTTATACCGAAGATGAAACCACCAAAAGCTATGATATTCCAACAGATCCCAAAGCTCATCCCGCTGAATGGTTACTAGGAACCAATGATGATCAAGACCTCGGTTCAAAAGCCTGGTTTTGTATTGATGATCCAAATTCTGGCAAAGCACATGCTTTACTCTTTGCCCAAAACACAGGTTTATTAGAGGGCCCAAATGATGGAATCCAAGTAAAAGCAAGTGTTCATCAACATGTTGCACTGCCAGGTCTTGAAGCAGATAGTGGTGATCTTTACGCCTTACGAAATGCCTATGAAGATGGCAGCCACTCAACAGCAATATCGGCAGGAACAAATGTAACTTTTGATGTTCAATATCTCGCCCTTCAAAACGGTGGATTTGAAGCTGTCGATGAAGAATCCATTTTGTATCAAACCTTAAACAAAATTCGACCGATTGCCCGCGGAAATGTTACTACTGATAAAGATGATGCAGAAGAAAAGAAACGATACACCCTGACTACCTATGTTCATCTTGCTCCCTCTTTTCCCCTTGGATCACTGCTCTCAGCAGGACTGGGAAGAAACATTTCATATCTCTCCGCAGAGATATATAAAGAAAATGATTTAGCTTCCTCCGGATCCATCAGTCGATTAAAAATTGGAGACATCGATGTCAGCTTTGACAACACCACATTCAAACAAAAAATCAATCTCATCAGAGGAATGTTTGATATCAAAAACAGTACCTTGTTTAAAACCATCCGGTTCAATGATCTTGAACCTGGGGACTATCTCATAAAAATATACAAAGAAAACCCACTTTTTGGAAACGATCGAAAATACATTGGTTATGCAACAGTGAAACTTGAGACAAACACGAAAACCCATATTTACTGCAAACAACAAACCATGCTTCAGGCAACGGTTACAGATCAAAAAGATCAATCAGTAGAAAATGCCAGATTCACTCTTTCCATAAATGATTACATCATTGCCGAAGATATCACCGATGAAAACGGTTCAGTTTCCCTTCATTTCCCTTTTTACAAAAGAAATACACTGACACTTCAAGGATTTTACAAAGGGTTTTTGATCAGTGATCAAAAAATCCAGCTGAAAACAATAAACCGATTGAAACCGATACAGAAAACAATAACCATTGACCGATATCATTGCGAAATAAATGTGAAAGACACTCTCGGTCTTTCTCCAGCAGTTGATATCAATCCAATGTTAACCAGTAATGAAATGATCATTTTAGAAAAACTACAACCATCTACCAATAAAAACAATGCCTGGTATGAGTTCACTGATTTATATCCTGGATCATATAAACTCAAAATGAGTTACAAATCCTTTGTTGTAGAAGAAACCATTACTCTCAACAAGGACATTGCTTTAGATTTCACATTTCCCGCTGAATTTTTACTTGATTGTACCCTACTTGATTCCGTAGGAAACCCAGTTTCTCAGGGAACGATCACCGTTCAACGACAAGGAAAAACCGTTTCAACTTCTTTTGAAGAAGGAACCGGTAAGATCATCATACCACCAGGAACCTATGAAATAACCATCCGATCAGATACTGAAAAAATTGCAGCACAAACCATGATGGTCAAAGGAGACAAATCTGTTGATATCGTAAGTAATCATCCCTCATTGACGCACACCGTTGCACCACTCGTTATTCTACTGGTTTTTGCTGGATTAGCTCTCTATTTCCTCCTGAAAAAACAAAAAAATTATAGTATACATTTCCTGGTTATCGCTATAGTATTACTCTCTTTGTTTTTCCCCTGGTGGATGCTCACTGGAGACAATGGCACGGTTACCACCAATACCAAAACCATGATTTATCCTTCAACCCTGATCACGATTACTACCACCGATCAAGTCATTGGTGGAGAAATAAGCTCTGTTCCAGAAGAATTTACCATGATACTAACACTGATTAGTGCTCTCATCGTTGGTGCAAGTCTTCTCATCGCTTTAGAATTAATCATCCATCAAAAATTCCCCCGGATTTCTATGATAATTAGCATATTTACAATGATACTGCTTATCCTTTCTGCGATCTTATTCTATGTCGCCATGTCTGAGGTAACAAAAGTAGGAGTTGGAAGCTTTGCAGATACCGATGAACTTACCATCTCCATTCCTGGTCAAACAGAAAATGTGAACCTGCTTTGTCAATGGGGGCCAGGTATTGGTTTTTACTTAACACTCATTGGATTCATCATCTATCTGGGATGGCAGATGAGATTTAAACTGGATGTTATAAGAACAAGATTGCAAGCCAAACTGACCAGCTAAATTACTTAAAAATCTCTGAAAAAACATTTGAAATCAAGCAAAATTTGAAACCATAAACCTTTTTAAACAATGATTTCTGATGCATTCATAATATGAACATCAATGAAATCTTTTATTCCCTGCAGGGGGAAGGAAAATTTTTGGGTCTACCCACCATCTTTATTCGGACCAGTGGATGTAACCTTCGTTGCTCCTACTGTGATACCACCTATGCCTATAAACAAGGAGAGGAACTCAGCATCAATGCCATCTGCGAAAAAATTAAAAACTATGAATGTAACACGGTTTGTCTCACCGGTGGGGAACCACTCATCCAAAACGAAACCGAAATGCTCATTGAACATTTAATCAATCACGGATATCATTGTAGCATTGAAACCAATGGATCAAAAAACATAGAATCACTTCTCAATAAACAATCCTTATGCATATCACTTGATATCAAATGTCCTTCGTCCACCATGCAACATCATATGAAAGTAGATACTATCAGTTTATTACGAAAACAAGATCAACTTAAATTTATCATTGGGACTAAAAAAGATTTTACTTATGCAAAAAACATGATACAACAATACCACCCAACATGCCCAGTCTATTTCCAAGCAGTCTGGGGCAGTTCAACAACACAACTCGCTGAATGGATATTACAAGCAAATCTAACCGTTCATCTTGGGTTACAACTTCATAAAATCATTTGGGGAAAAGAAACTCATCGATAATCCCATTTTAACCATAAAAAAAATTCATGCCACTAGTAGGAAGAGTAACACAAACTATTTAGCACCCAAATGTATTGAGGTAAAAAAAAACATTATATCGTTATTCGATTAAATATGGGAAAAAAATGAGGTGAAAGAAACATGCAACCTACAAATATGGCGTATGATAGAGCAATTACTGTTTTCTCTCCAGATGGAAGATTATTTCAGGTCGAATATGCTCGTGAAGCGGTTAAACGAGGAACAACCACTGTTGGATTAAAATACAAAACAGGGGTCATTCTCATCGTTGACAAACGAATTACATCACATTTAATTGAACCTGGATCCATAGAAAAAATCTTCAAAATAGATGATCATGTTGGCTGTGCCACATCAGGTCTTGTTGCAGATGCCCGATCATTGATTGATAGAGCCCGAGTTGATGCCCAAATCAATGATATCACCTATGATGAGAAAATCCAAGTAAAAACATTAGTGAAAAAAATTTGTGATTTCAAACAAACCTATACACAATATGGTGGCGTAAGACCCTTTGGAACAGCACTTCTTGTTGCTGGATACGATGAAACCGGTCCACGATTGTTTGCAACTGATCCATCAGGCGCATTAATGGAATATAAAGCCAGCAGTGAAGGATCAGGCAGAAATGGAGCCATGAGTTATTTTGAAGAACATTACAAAGATGATCTTACCATGGAAGAAGGACTTGACTTAGGAATAAAGGCCCTTCATCAAGCAACAGAAGAAAAACTCAATCCAGAGGCCACAGAAATCGGTATGGTTGATAAAGATTTTGAGTTTCATATTCTTGATCAAGATAAAGCCAAGGATTATGTGATTAAAGCGATTGGAGGAAATTAAGATTGGTAAGCCTAGATGATGCAGTGATCGCTCGATTAAAAAAAGGCGAGGATCATTTTGAAATTCTGGTTGATCCCTATGCCGCTGCAGATTTAATCGAAGGAGAAGATATCAACATTGTTGATCATCTGGCAATTGACGCAATCTTTATTGATGCCAAAAAAGGAACCCATGCTCCTGAAGAAACCTTAAAAGAACACTTTGATAGCACTAATATTAACAGCATTGCCACTGCTATCCTGAAACACGGAGACATCCAACTTACCACCGATCAACGACACAAAATGCAACAAAATAAAAAGAAACGAGTGGTTGAACAAATCAGTAAAAATGCAATGGATCCACAAACAAAAACTCCTCATCCACGGCAACGAATTGAACGGGCCATGGACGAAGCAGGGGTTCATATTGATCCCTTTAAACCGGTCAGAGAACAAGTGAAAGAAACCATAAACGCCATCCGACCGATTATCCCTCTTTCTATGGAACGAGTGAAAGTTTCTATTAAAATCCCTGCTCAATATGCAGGAAAAGCATATGGGATAGTAAGACAATTCGGTGTATTGGAACAAGAAGACTGGCAGTCAGATGGATCCTGGATTGGTATCATCAGACTTGCAGCAGGAATGCAAACACAACTCTATGATCGGTTAAATGAAAGCACAAAGGGCAATGTTTCTACCAAAATTTTGAAATAAAAAAAAGAGATTCACAGAGGACTAACTTCTTATGTCAAAAACCGCACGAAAAATAGTGATACCTGGTCAGTTACTTGGAGAACTCAAGGATAAAAAACCTGGTCGGGGGACATTTGTTGAACACAAAAAGATTTATGCAAAAATCCTTGGAATACTCAGTGATCGATCACCTTATATCAATGTCATCCCCATCAAAGGAAGATATGATGCAGTGGTCGGAGATATGGTCATCGGTATCGTTGATATCCCGATGTCTTCAAGCTGGCTTGTAGATATCAATGCTCCCTATCCAGCATTGCTCCATGTCAATGAAGTTCCCTGGAATGTTGATTTCGGGGAAACCGAAAAATATTTAAATGCTGGTGATTCCATCATGGCCAAAGTGTCTCAAGTAGATCTTGAGAAAAAACTTCAGATCACTCTCAAAGACCGTAATCTTCATAAGATACGGGGAGGCCACATTATCAATGTAGAACCATCTAAGGTTCCACGGATTATCGGAAAAAAAGGCTCGATGATAAGTCTTTTGAAGAAATACACCCGATGCCGTATGTTCGTTGGTCAAAATGGGAGAATATGGATTGAAGGAAAAGAAGAAAACATAGCAAAAATGTTAAAAGCAATTCGACTCATCGAAGAGGAATCAATTTCCTTTGGATTGACTGATAAAGTTGAACAGCTCTTAAAAAATGAAGAATAAGGAAGTGCAAAAAGATATGAAATCAGATATGAAGCTTATTGATGATAATGGAAAACGCTCAGATGGGCGGACCGCTGAAGATATTAGAGAGGTCACCATTGAATGCGGTGTTCTCCACCGAGCAGAAGGATCCTGCTATCTTGAATGGGGTGGTAATAAGGTCGTTGCTGCAGTCTATGGACCACGAGAAGCTATCCCACGTCATACCCAAAATCCACTTCGAGCTATCATTAATGCTCGTTATAATATGGCTGCTTTCAGTGTGGATGATCGAAAACGGCCTGGTCCTGATCGGCGGAGTAGAGAAATCTCAAAAGTTATTTCAGAAGCCTTAGAAAAAGTGGTGTTAACCGATCAATTCCCTCGAGCAGCAATTGATGTCAACATCGAAATTTTAGATGCAGAAGCAGGAACACGCTGTGCGGGTCTTACTGCTGCAGGTGTTGCTTTGGCCGATGCGGGGATACCTCTTCGGGATATTCCGGTTGCCTGTGCGGCTGGAAAAATCGGCGGGGAAGAAAAAGATGGAAAAATCATTGGTGGAGAAGTGGTGGTTGATCTTGCTAAGGAAGAGGATAACTTTGGTAATGCAGATCTGCCCATTGCAATATCTCCCCGCACAAATGAGATTCTCTTACTGCAGATGGATGGACATTTAACCATGGATGAATTTGAGAAAGCATTCGATATGGCTATGAAAGGATGCCATAGTGTTTCAAAAATACAAAAAGAAGCGCTTACTAACAAATATCAAGCTGATGTGGAGGTAGAATAATGACGATTTCACCATCAATTAAAGAAAATTATTTATATGCTCTGGCAAAACAAGGTAAACGAACTGATGGACGTTCATTTAATGAATATCGTGAAATTAGTATTGAACCAGGATTCATTAAAAAAGCAGAGGGCTCAGCAAAAGTAAAAATCGGCAATACCCAGGTTATCGCTGGGATAAAAATGGCTGTAGGAGAGCCTTATCCAGATACACCAGATTCAGGTGTGATTACTACTGCTGCAGAATTAATCCCATTGGCATCACCTGATTTTGAAGCAGGTCCTCCAAGAGAAAATGCTATTGAGCTGGCTCGAGTTGTTGATCGGGGGATACGGGAATCAAATGTGATTGCTTTAGAAGATCTGTGTGTTGAACCCGGGGAAAAAATATGGGTCGTGTTCATTGATATACATATCATTGATTATGATGGTAATCTTTTTGATTGTGCCTCACTAGCGGCTCTGGCAGCGTTATATGATACAACGGTTCCTGCATCTCGATTTGAGCTTGGTGATGATTATTCATTACCCATGCGTGATCCACCGATTTCTTGTACCTCTGTTAAATTCAACGATGTGGTGGTTATCGATCCATCTCTAGATGAAGAAGAAATCGCGGATGCCCGATTGACCGTGTCAACAGATAAAGAAGGGGATATTCGAGCCATGCAAAAAGGTCTTAATGGTAGTTTTACGGTAGAAGAGATAAAAAAAGTTATTAAAGAGAGTCTTGATAACGGGAAAAAACTTCGAGATAAATTAAATCAAAGTGTGGGTACATAATCATGGCGAAAAGAACCAAAAAAGTAGGTCCAGCTGGTCGATACCAAGCAAGATATGGTGTTCGGGCACGATCACGAGTGCGAAATGTTGAAGTTATTCAACGTAAAAATCATCGCTGTCCCAGCTGTGGACATCTCAAAGTGAAACGAATGGGATCTGGTATTTGGCGATGTAGGAAATGTGGTGTTAAATTTGCTGGTGGAAGCTACATCCCCAAAACAGAGGGCGGTCAGAACGTGGAAAAAATCCTTCGTAGTGAAACAACTAAATTGGATATCATGGATGAAGATGAGGATGAGGAAAGATGACCGGTTATCGTTGTGGGATCTGTAAAAAAACAGTGAAATTTGATGTGAAAAATATTGGGATGCAATGCCCTTACTGTGGCAGTAAAATATTCTATAAAGAAAGACCAACAGTTGCTAAACACATCATATCAAAATAGCTGATGCTGATACAATAAAAAAACTTCTTTTCTGCTTAGCTTAATTCTCTGATGAATCATAGTTCTTTTTAGCTTTGTTGATGATTACTTGAATGTAATGCTTTTCGAGCACATTCAAGTTCCTGTTGGTACCATTCGAGATTTTGATAATTGTTTTCATGAACCTGGGACCAATATCTATACCATTTTCTCATATCTTCACCTCACTTCTTTTTTTACTCATTACCTGTTTTATTCAATGAATGATGTCCTCTTATTTTTCAAAAATGATTTTAGCAAGAGATGAAACAAATTCCTCACTAAATCGACATTCGTCTTTTTCATAAGAAAAAGATGTTTTTCTTCCCATAACTATTCTCTCCTCAACTAAAAAATATTATGAAAGAGTATTTAAATATTTTCAAAAAATCCTTTTTTAATATATCTTTACCCTTTTTTATTTGCCCGTATGCTGTTAATAAACATTTTTAGATCCATTTAATGGACATATTTTTTAATTGATGATGTGAGCTATTCAAATCACTTCTTTCTTCTTTTTTCATTGGAAAAAAGTAAATTTAATGATTTGTGCAAGATGATAGTTTATACCAAAAATTATTTAAAACTTACAATTATATATTATCAATTGTTAATTAGATATGGAGACAATATCATGAGAATCGTATTATGTACGGATGATACATGTGTTCCTCCAAAATGTCCAACTGTTGATGTTCTCGGAGATACTGTTACCATTGGTGAAAAACAAAATGTCTGTACATTAACCAGACAACAGTTTGATATTCTGAAGGAAAAAATAAAAAATGACGAAATTTAAGGAGGTTCTTCCTCTTTTATCTTTTTTTAATTCTTTAATGTTTCAAGGGAAATATAAAAGAATCCACTGATGAAAAAAAGAATAAGACCAACAACAGAAAAAAAATCATTAAACGGCGTTCCAATCGGTGTAATTTTTAGAAAGTTAAACAGTTGAAAACCACTAAAAAACATCAACCCGATTATCAACCCGACAACAATAATCTTTTCTGGTTTGTTCATGATCTATACCCACCAATTTAGGTAGATATATTTTATCTTTAAAAGCATTTCTTGGAATGCTATAATAACATGATTTCCATAGATGACTGCCTTCTCATGAAATCTCTTTTTACACTGATCATCGTATTTAAGCCCCCTAAACATTAAAATAATTTTTAGCCTAAATTTACCTAATATTTACCTTTTATAAACTATGATGTAGATAACATTTAAATATGTAATTTGAGATATTCCCTGCAGCATAGATTCGAAGGGGAAACAGAATACTTTTTTTCTGGTTCTGAAATAACTGTTTCCCTTTCTTCCCTCCCTCAAATTACCTGTGTTGTTCAAAATGAGCTTATAACATGCTTTTAACGATTAGTATCATATAGATTTTCCATTTAAATTCAATGAAATCAGCCCTTGATACAAATTATTTTTCAACGGATACCGCAATAGAGCATAGCTTCTTTCCCTCTGACAAAACTGCTCTTAACCGATCACCTGGCTGAATACTATTCACTCCCTCAGGGGTTCCAGTTAAGATCACATCACCCTTTTCCAATGTCATAATCGATGAAACAAATGAAATAATCTTTTCCACTGACCAATGAAGATTCTTAGTATTTTCCCTTTGCCGAAGTTCATCATTAACCGTCAAAGAAATCATCACCTTATTTGCATTCCTTATCCTCTCCTTTAACACAACCTCACTCAAGGGAGCAAAGGTATCAAATCCCTTTGCAATACCCCACGGCCATCCTCTCCTTTTTGCTTCTGCCTGAATGTCTCTAGCAGTAATATCCAATCCCACCGCATAGCCAAGAACAATGTCCAAAGCAGAATCAACCGTTATATTTTTACTCTTCCTTCCTATTACTATCCCAAGTTCTACCTCATGATGTAAACAAGTTGATTGATCCGGTATCCTTATTGCTTCACCTGAAAAAATAATGGCACTTGCTGGTTTTAAAAACAACAATGGAGATTTTGGTAAAGAAGACTTCATTTCATCAGCATGTTTTTTATAGGTTTTAGCTAAACAGATGATTTTCCCGATACCAATCTTTTCTTTTACCGGTTCTTGAAACTGAAAATATCTCATCCATCTTCACCATATTATTCTCGTCATTTAAAGGTTTCAGTTTCAACAAAAACACATAACAATGTTCTTTAATCATTTGTTGATACCGTGGATGGGGAGCATATGCAATTTATCCCAAATACCTCACTGGAAAAACAGATGCTTAAAACCATAAATACTGACAAAATAGAGGATCTTTTTTCAGACATTCCATCAACAATGAGACTGAAAAAATTATCTCTACCTGATGGAATCTCTCAAATGGAAATAGAAAAAAAACTGCAGAAAATAGCAGACAACAATAAATCATGCAAACAACATCTCTCCTTCATAGGCGGAGGAATCAAACCCCATTATGTTCCCGCAGTCGTCAAAGCAATCACCCATCGACCTGAATTTTACACCGCGTATACCCCTTATCAATCAGAAGCTAGTCAAGGATTTCTTCAAGCCATGTTCGAATTTCAAAGCATGATCGCGGAAATAACTGGAATGGATATCGCTAATTGCTCTCTTTATGATGGATCAACTGCACTAGCTGAAGCAATGCTGATGTGTTCTCGAATAAAAAGAAAAAAAAATACCTTCATCATTCCATCAAATATCTCCTGGGAAAAAAAATCAGTGCTTCACAATTATGCAAAAGGAACCAACATCACCATCAAAGAAATTCCGTATCACCCAAAAACTGGCTGTCTGGACATTGACCAATTACAAAAAGAAACAGATGAAACTGTCTGTGGAGTATATATTGAAAACCCAAATTTCTTTGGAATCCTGGAGGAAAATGTTTCAACTATTGAGCAAACAGTTCATAATGCCCAATCATTGTTTGTAGTTGGTGTTGATCCACTTTCATTAGGATTAATCAAAAAACCAGGATCATATGATGCTGATATTGTGATAGGTGAAGGAAGAGCATTAGGAAATGCAATGGATTACGGAGGATCTGGTCTTGGTTTATTCGCTTGTAAAAAACCATTCTTACGACAAATACCAGGGCGACTCATTGGAAAAACAAAAGATAGCAAGGGCAACAAAGCATTTTGCATGACCATGCAAACCAGAGAACAACATATCCGCCGAGGAAGAGCAACCAGTAACATTTGCACCAACGAAGGATTATGTGCACTCGCAGCAGCAGTGTATCTTTCATGGCTTGGTGGCAATGGATTACAAGAATTAAGTAACACTAATTTTGAAAACTGTCAACATTTCATTCAAACCATCACTTCAATCGATGGATTTGAAACCGAATTCACCGGGGTTTCCTTCAATGAATGTGTCATACACACACCTGTTCAACCCAGCAAAATAAATTCTTATTTACTAAAAAAAGGAATACATGGCGGACTCATTCTTGATAATAAATATTCTGATATGAAGCATACGATGCTGTTTGGTGTTGCTGAAACCCATTCAAAAGAGGATATTATGCTTCTTGCTGATACCATTAAGGAGGTTTCTCATGTTTAAAGCTGCTTCATATGATGAACCACTCTTATGTGATCTTGAAGGAATCAAACATAAAAAACCAACTTCTTTTCAGAAAATACCATCATCATTACAAAAAACAACATCAGTAAGTATCCCAAATCTTGATGAAACACAGATCGTAAGGCATTTTCATCGTCTCGCTCATATGAACTATTGTGTCGATACCGGGATTTACCCATTGGGATCCTGCACCATGAAATACAACCCAAAGATAACAGAGGATATCGCTTCATGGGATGCATTTTCCTGCCTTCATCCCTATCAAGATGAATCCACTGTTCAGGGAACACTGCAGATTCTTTATGAATTACAAAATATGCTCTGTGAACTCACTGGAATGCAAGCGTTCAGTTTACAACCCTCGGCAGGAGCCCATGGAGAATTTTTAGGAATGCTTTTAACAAAAGCATATCATGAATCACGAAATGATACAAAACGCATAGAGGTTATCCTCCCTGATACATCACATGGGACTAATCCAGCAAGTGTGAAAACCGCTGGATATGATCTTGTAGAAATACCATCCAATGAACAAGGAACGGTAGATTTTAATGCTTTAGACACAGTTTTATCCGAAAAAACCGCTTGTTTTATGGTAACCAATCCAAACACTCTTGGCATCTTTGAATCTGAAATACTCACCATTGCTAAAAAAGTACATGAAGCAGGTGGTTTACTCTATTATGATGGAGCGAATATGAATGCAAACATGGGTCATGTTCGACCTGGTGATATGGGTTTTGATATTGTTCATCTTAATTTACATAAAACATTTTCTACACCACATGGCGGCGGTGGTCCAGGAAGTGGTCCCGTAGGGGTCACTACATCATTAGAGCCATTTCTCCCGCTCCCAAGGATTATAAAAAAACAAAACCGGTATTGCTTTAGCGTTGATCATTCTCAATCCATTGGAAAGATCCGTTCTTTCTATGGTAATATCTCAGTTCTCATAAAAGCATATATTTACATGCTTCTCATGGGTAGCGATGGATTGAAAAAAGCATCAGATATCGCTGTGCTCAATGCAAATTATATGAAAGAAAAAATTTGTTCTGATAGCCAGTATGATCTTCCATATGCCTCCTTGCGAAAACATGAATTTGTCCTTAGCTGTGAAACCCTTCACAAAGAGAAAGGGATAAAAGCTTTAGATATAGCAAAGCGATTAATGGATTATGGTGTTCATCCACCAACTATTTATTTTCCACTTATCGTAAAAGAAGCATTGATGATAGAACCAACAGAGACAGAATCAAAAAAAGAGTTAGATGATTATATCTCTGCTTTGAAAAAAATTGCAGATGAGGACCCTGAGATCATTAAATCAGCCCCTCATCATACTGCGGTTCATCGCGTAGATGAAGTTGGTGCTACTCGAAATCCAATTCTCACCTGGAACATGGATTGATTATATGTTATCATTAGCTTTTTCATACAGGCTTAGGATGATTCCAAGCAATCCGCCTAATACAAAAACGATGGTCACTGAATAGATACCAATATCAGCCCATACTCCAAAACGAATTCCCCAATAAATATAAAACCCAATACCGGCAATAAAAAGAAGGGCTGAAAGGATGGTAAATAGATTCATGTTTTCTATATTTAGCTTTATCATTTCTTATTTCACCTTTTTATTTTTTTTGATAGGAACAATGGGAGCACTGGGATTTGAACCCAGATCAGCGGGTCTCTTCTTCAGGTCATCGCTCCAGTTAATCATCATAAGTTCAGATGACCCATTTGTAATCATACCATAACTGGAGCCCACAATGATGCCGTGTTACACCATGCTCCCGCATATGAAGATTACTTGCGGCGACTCTTTTTTTCCCGTTTCATTCGTTTCTTACGCCATTTCCAACGCATTTTTCCTTTCTTTTTCCAAACTCGTGAACTCCGTTTCATAGTTGGTTTTCCTCTGTAATGCGATGCCCTAAATAGATACATCTATTTAATGGTTTAGGAAAAAGAACCCTGCAATTTTTTTGATTTCACGGTGTCAGTTTTTATCCAACAATATTTACAACGTGAACAATACCATCCTTTGGCAATCCACTGTTGTTTTCCTTGTTTTGGATTTTTATGACGATACGATCGAACAAGTTTCATACCACATTTAGGACAGTACTGAACGTTTCTATCATCCTTTATTAGCTCCCCTAGCTCATAGATGAGTGTATCTGATACTACTTGATAGATATATCCACAGGAGGTACAAAACCAGGCAATGGGAATCCATTTTCTCTTTTTATCAACTGTTTTGTTAATATAGAGTTTGACGGCTTTTTTTTTGCATTTTGGACATTTTTTTATCATAAAAATCTATTTTTCCTTCTCTGAAACAAGGAACTCATTTTTCATTTAAATCAATGAGTAATAACTGGGATTGTAATGGTGAAACAACTTCCCTTTCCAGGTTCACTTTCCACCGTAATATCGCCCTGATGTTTTTTCATGATTTGTTTACAAATAAACAATCCTAACCCTGTTCCTTCCTGTTTCCTGCTGTCCGCGGTATCTGCCTGGTAAAATTTTTGGAATATCTTTGTTAAATCTTCTTTTTTTATTCCAACACCGGTATCCTCAACAGAAATAACAAGCCTATCCTCAATTACTTTGCCTGATAAAGAAATTGATCCTTTATCAGTGAATTTAATGGCGTTGACAAGTAAGTTTCTAATAACCTGGGTTAATCGATGCGCATCACCAAGTATTGGTGGAAGATTCTTTGGGATATCGACATGAAGTTGCAAATTCTTTTGTTCAATGGATGGTTTCAAATCTTCAGCAATATCCTTAAGGAGTTTTTCAGAGGACATCTTTCTCATTTCAAATTTCATAGTATCACTATCAAGACGTGAAACATCCAAAATATCATTGACCAGAAGAAGTAATCGTTCAGCATTGCGAAGGCTGACCTGTGCCCATTTCTTTGTTTGTTGATTTGTTTCTGCATCTGAGATAATCAAATCTAAATATCCCTTAATAGGAGTAACCGGTGATTTTAATTCATGAGCGGCAATATTCATGAACTCTGTTTTTAACTGCTCAGATTTTTTAATCTCTTGTTCCATTTGTTTTCGTTCAATAACATCATGAATAGTACAGACAAAACCAGTGAATGATTCATTTGTTTTTAATGGTGAAATACTGAGTTCAATAGGGATGATTTCATTATTATCGTCTAATAATTCGAGTTCAACATGTTCGATTTTTTTATCTTTTTTTCTTGATTCCATGAAAATCTGTTGAAAAAGATAAATGGTATCATCTGAAAGGAAATCTCTGAAAAGCCCGGAGAAAAGTTTCTCATTTGAGGGGCCTACCATCTTTTGAAAGGAGGGGTTAGAATAAGTGAGTTTTCCTAAGGGATCAATGGTAATAATTCCGTCAGCAGACATTTCTGCGATAGCTCGATATTTTTTTTCCAAATTGATTAATTTCTCCCATGTCTTTCTTCTGGGAGTAATATCACGGATGAACACCACATTCGCCGATTTATTATCATATTTGATTTTACATCCTAATCCTTCGATCCAAATTTTTTCTCCATTTTTTTTGATTCCTTGATACGTACTAAGAAATCCACCTTTTCCAAATCGAACCAGAAGTTGGTCACGAATAACTCGTTTATGGTACTTCGGATCAATAAAATCTAATGCATTTTTATCAGCGGCTTCCTCTGTTGAATCAAAACCAAAAAGATGAGTCATTGCTTGATTTGCATATAACACATTTCCTTTAAAATCAAGAATTACAATTCCTTCAAGAAGATTCTCCACTAATTTTTTATATAATTCTGTTTCGATCCCACTGTCTTGATTTGAGATTAATACTGAAGATTCATTGATTTTGGATCCATTTTTTTCTTTCTTTATTTGTTGAATACTCTTGTCATTAGAATTAATTGGATTTTCGAGTTTACAGTCATCTTGTTCTCTCATTTCTTTCACGATAGATGGTTCATCATTCATGATTATTCACATACCCAGACCAAAGCAAACCATTTGATATTTTTCTGAACGGATGATTTTTCCCTTAAACAATGTATCAGCCCTCTCATCATCCCTAGCCCATCACTAGTAATCATTCAAAAGAATAGGATTTTTACTATATTAAATCATTGATGAGATGATCGAAAAAGGATTATTGCTAAGAACAACAAATCAATATTTGATATTCTACAAGTTCACTAAAAAAACAGATAAACAAGGTTTTATATCGGAATTTCCTGGTCTAATGGGAAAATTTTAATAAACTTGGTCTCATAATTCTATAACAAGGCGTTTCCATGAGAGGTTTCCTTTCAATTCTTTGTATCATTCTCATTCTTCTCCTCCCCAATCTTATTCCAGTTTCATCTGGTTTTTTCACCAGAAAACCAACTATAAAAATTGCAATTATTAGACAGGAATGGGATTTTTTTGATAAATCTTTAACCTCGGCTTTATCTACTTTGTTACATAAAATTCGCTTGAAACATGGTGCATCAACTCATGATGTAAGAGTGAGAATCTATGAGTTCTGGGATAGTTGGAATGGTGGTGATGTACAAAGAGGGTTACTTCTCAGAAAAAATATTGATGTGGTGATTGCCCCTGGTGGAGTAGGAGGATGGCATACACCACTGTTATATCGAATTCAGTTGAGACGTTTTGTTCGAAAAGGAGGGGGATTCTATGGTATATGCGGAGATTCCACCTTCGGATCATTAGGAGTTGAAAAACTGAATTGGCGATATAATACCCTCATGAGTAAACTTCTTGGTTTTTCAGAACTCTCACCAATGTTAGGGTTAGCAAACGTATATACTGATGCATCTGCTCTTCGAAATATCATACAGAATCCCCGGTTTTTTACTGCATTAGATATGGTTCAATTCATCTCAAAACTTCCGCTTTCAAGAGGAAGAATTCATTTTAAGGAAAACACGATCCCTATCCAGCAGCCCTATATGGGATCAAGTATGCGGATTATGCTTGGAAATGCTCCTCTGGTCGATGGACCAATGGTAAACACTCTGTTTATGTCAAAGGTTCATACCATTGCTTCATTTAGACGTCCTGATGAACCCTATGATAACAATATAAGATACAAAAAAGCAATTATTGCTACTACATATCATAGAGGACGGGTTGTTCTTTCACCGATTCATGCAGAATTTACGGTCGGTAATCTTCGCGCTCAGGACATTTATTTTCGTAATGTGCTCTGGCTCGCAGATGAATTAAATACTTAAATAAAGGAGAATGATAAACTTCAATTACGTGTTTAACAGACTCATTCAATGCTGTTGAATTATTTTGTTCTCAAATTCCTTTAATGAACTAACATAAAATTGTTTTTCACTCTGCTTATTACGCTGTAAATAAAAGGATGTGATACCTATTTTTCTAGGGGATTCATAATCTAAACGTTTTGAATCACCAACATGAATCAGGTCATTGGTGGAAATATTAAGCCTGGAGCAGATCATTTTATAAAAAGAAGGATTTTTTTTAACGGTGTCGGTATCTGATGTTGATGAAAAAACATTTGAAAAATAAGAATTCATATTGCTTTGGCTTAACTCAATAGAAATAAACTCTTTCATGGCACTTGAACTGATAATCAATGGGTAGCTTTTAGAAAGATTTGATACCACGGATACTGCTTCGGGATATGCTTTGATCTTATCTTTATACCGGTTTAATAAATCTCGGGGTTGGATTGACAGATGGAGTTTTTTTATCCAATAAGAAAGATCATACCATTCCCTTTTTGTATTTCCAATTGCATCATATGCCTGGATTAATTGTTTTTTTGCTTTTGACAAGGCGATATTTTTTTCATTTGCATAGGCTTTGGGTAAACCTTCTAACCAAACCAAATCACCAAAATCAGGCTTTGTAAGCGTTCCATCTAAATCAAATGAAATGATTTTTACCATGTTCCATCCTTTAAACACGTCTCTCTTTTTTTGTTTTTGTGATTTTGAAGTTTTTCTTTTCCTCCATATTATCAAAAAGATTCTTATAACTGTTCTTTATCTTATCTTTGGAAGTAGTGATATGGTAGAAGACAACATTACAATCCCTTATCAAATTAAGGCGATTAAACCAAGTGAACATAAAAAGGGTTATGTTGAGGTGATGATGGAACCAGTTGATAGAATTGAGTATCATCATGAACAAAACAATGATCAGCCCCCTATTCAGATTAGTGGAGTCGGTCCCAATGGGAATCCTTTTCCACCTGAGCTTCAACAACAGCTTTCTCAAATGATGAAACAAGTGATGCCACCTCTTTTTAAGGGAAATAAACAATATGATCCTAGACGCCTGGTTCATGTTGAATCAGAAATCGATTTTCTTTCCCGAAACTGGAAATACGGCGACATCATTAATGTGACCTTGAAAAAAGTAAAGAAAGCTGAGGATGTGGAACAGGACACAGAATAATGTAGTATCCTTTTGCTTTTTTTGTTTTTGTCAACTCTTATCTTCTATCTATTTTTCTTTTTTGGTATTTTTTTGATTTTGATAGTTTCTCACCACGGTTTTAAATAATGTCAGTGCTAGAAAGTAACACGATATGGTGAGATGAATGAAAAAAGACCATGAAAAACCGGTAGATAATTGGCTGTATTATATCAAACACAGAGGTGAAATAGAAAAAAGAAAAACCTCCGCAAAGGGAAGTGAAAATCAATGAATTCATTCCTCGAAAGATATAAAAACGTTCACTGCAAACTTCTTACAAAAGAGAATAATGAACAGTTTGCTCATGTGCATTTTGGTGTAATCACCTTTATTGACTATGATCAGAAAAAAATACTTTTTAACAGCGGCGAAAAAGAACACCATATTGCCTTTGAAAACATTTCTGCTCTTCGAAAAATTTAAGCTCTTAGTTTGACTTTTTTTCACTTCTTTTTCTGCTGATTTTATTTGAATCGGACACCTATTTTATAATAAGAATAATTAAGATATACGATAAATTATAAAAATGATAACATATTCACAACTTCCATGAAAATCTATGAGATGCCCCGATACACACGACCGAATACACGACTAAAAACACAAGGTGCTACTAACTTATCAGACGCGGAACTCTTAGCAATCATTTTTGGAAGAGGAAACAAAAAGGAAAACGCTATTGATGTATCAAACCGGATTTTAAAAAAAGCTCATTTCTACAAACTTTCCGCACTCTCATTCCAAGAGATAAACACGCAATTACAAGATGAAATCAAAACAATGCGGATCATAGCCATGTTTGAGATATTCCGGCGAACAAACAAACTTAAAAAACAAGGATATAAACAAAAAATCACCAGTGCAGAAGATGTGTTCAACCGATACGTCGATCAACTGCAAGACAAACAAAAAGAACATTTCCATAGCCTCTATCTCAACACCAAAAATCATGTTATCGCAGATCAATTAGTATCAAAAGGAACCCTCAATGCATCTCTTATTCATCCAAGAGAGGTTTTTAAAAAAGCAATTCAATCAAGTGCCAATTCAATTATCCTTGTCCACAATCATCCAAGTGGAGATCCAACGCCAAGTAAAGAAGATGAAGTGGTTACCAAAAACCTGGTAAACGCAGGTGACCTCTTAGGAATCACCGTCCTTGATCATGTAGTCATCGGCAAAGAAACCTATGTGAGCATGAAAGAAACAGGGGTCATCTAAAAAAAATCCTCAACATAAAATAGAAGAGTAACATTTAAAAACAAGAGGATTCTATATTAGGATGGGGACCTATGAAAAAGACATGTTGGAAACACCGGTTTTTTCATAAGTTGAAACATGCGAAAGGAATCTTTTTTCATATTGCAGGAATCATTTGTTTTCTTTGGTTTATCGTTCGAGTCCTTCCTGCACCTCATCGATCACAATATCCATGTCAACAAGTAGCAATACCCATTTCCTTTGGATATATCGCATTTTGGACCGCAATGATCTATGGATTATTCCACTGGATGCACAAGGTAAAAACAAAAACGGCTGCATTAACCCCAGTTTTACTCATCATCGTTCTTTTTGTCTCAACGATAAGCGGTATTGGTTTTGCAGCTTCCCATCAAACACGTGACATATCATATGAACCATGGACTCCTCTTCCAAAAGAACCAATAGGGAATGGACAAGGTATCAATCCCGGTCGAGTTGTCTGGGTCTGGGATCCTGATGCAACTGAACAAGAACTCGACGGGTACTGGTGGTATGAACAAAATAATGATCAACAAGTAATCCAAACCATGATATCTCAAGGAGTAAAATCACTTACCGATCAACCATCAGATGAAGCTGCATGGAATGCACTCTTCACCTCATTTAATAGCAAACGAAACAATGAACCAAAAGGTTATCAATCTGGTGAAAAAATCGCTATCAAAGTAAATCTTAACAACTGTTATAATCCATTTGATTTCATTGATGATTACCAAGCAAAAGACAACCAACGAGATGCCCATCCAATGGTTGTGAAAAGCCTAATCAATCAACTGGTATCAGTTGCCGGAGTGAATCCCTCAGATATTACTGTCTATGATGTCTCTCGACCAATGCCGGACTGGTTTTACGATCAAATAGTAACAGAGTATCCCACTGTTAACTATGTAGATAAAAAAGGAGATGCACCCGGAAGAACCCGAGCAGAAGCAAGTAATGTAACCATTCATTTTTCTGATGGCCTCATTCGAACATTACCACAATGTGTGGTCGATGCAGATTATCTCATCAACATGCCAATATTAAAACAACATCCTATTAATCATGGAGTCACTCTTTCAGGAAAAAATATGTTTGGCACCTTCATAGAGCCGGTCATTAAACTTCATCCCTATCATAAATCCGGACAAATCATGGGAAATGCTGCACCACAAACAGATCTTTTTGCTCACCATGAGATAGGGCAAAAAACACTCCTGTTCCTCGGTGATGGACTCTATGCAACCCTGCGGGATCATCGCACCATCACCTGGTTTCACATGTATCCATTCAATGATGACTGGACCAACAGTCTCTTTTTCAGTCAGGATCCAGTGGCTATTGACTCTGTCATGTATGATTTTCTTCATACCGAAGGCCCCATACCCATTGAGGGTTCGCAGAATTATCTGCATCAAGCAGCTGAACCATTAACCGATACATATGATCCTGAGGATGATGGAACATATCTTTCTCAAAGTCTGGGAGTACATGAACATTGGGATACCAATCAATCAATTTTTTCCTCAAACCGCTATTCTGGTCCTCTACAGCAAGGGATTGATTATAAAACAGTAGGCCAAGAACATGCAAATCAAGCAATTGTGATTACCCGTCCCGCAGAAGATAGTCTTTATGTTTTTGATCAGGAACAATTCATTCATATTATTTACTGGGATTTCTACAAATACCCAACTACTATGGTAGTTGGTCCTATTACCATTAATACTACCATCAATGGTGATTTTTCCGAGCCAATAGAAAAGGTTGTTTTCTTCGTTGATGGAACCAAGGAACATACTGATGAAACAGCACCGTTTCAATGGCAATGGAATAGTTTGAGTCTTGGTCGGTATCATTTAGAGGTGACTGCTTGGAGTAATGGAGAAGCAACGCTTTCAACTGAACGAATGCTTTATAAAATACTCTAAAAAATTCAACATCCTTTTTTTCCGAAATATTATACAATACCATTCTCGATAAACCTAGTTATCATGAATCAACAAAACCATTCCCATCAAACAAATACCTCTCTTTTGTTGTCGAATCTGATAACTAACAGATTGCAAAAATTATTGCCAATACAAACCATTATGAAAATGGCGGAACCAAATAACATTATTCAGATGGGTTTAGATCCACAAAAGATTATCTCCTTTGGTGGAGGATGGTGTAATCATGCTGCCCCAGAACAATTACGAACAATTTATGAAAAGATTGCTGCTGACAATAACCTCTTTCATAAAAGCGGTCGATACAGCCCAATTAATGGTCTCTCTTATTGTCGGGAACAACTCTGTCGATTCGAACAAAACAAAACATATATCATGTTCATCCATTAAGCACTGAAAATATTCTTCTTGGACAATCCTCAACACAGCTTTTTCATGACCTTTTACGAGTACTTGCTAATCCTAAAGATGATGTTTGCTTGCTTGATCCAACTTATGCAAATTATGCAAATGCTATAACCTGTGCACTACCTAAATCAAAAATACATTTTGTTTCTGCGCTCAATCCGGAAAACTGGACGTATTTAGCTCAAGTAGAAAAATCATGTGAACAACTTAAAACATTCTGTTCACAAGGAGCAAAAATTTGTGTTATCCCTGTTCCGGACAACCCTACCAGCCAGATACCACCTGATTCATTTCTCAGAGCTGCTCGAGAGATACTTACGGATCATCAAGGATTTTTGGTATTAGACTATGCATACAAATCACTCTGGTTTAATGACCTACCACCATGTTATTCTTGGTCCCCGGAAACGTATCCAAATGTAATCAGTATTCACTCAAACTCAAAATGGCTGTCAAGCCTGGGAAGACGACTGGGATGGATAGAAGCACCAAAAGCGTTTGTCAATGGAATGGAAAAAATCAATGAATTCATGCTTCTCTCACCAGATACCTTGCATAGTATGGCCACTGCAGAATATCTCGAAACTGGATTATCCGATGGATCACTAGCAACATATATTAAAAACACTAGAACCTTGTATAAACAAACTGCTGCGGTGCTCATAGAAATGATCGAAGAAAAACTTGGATGCAGTATTTAACCCCTGACGGTGGTCTCTACACTTGTTGTCCGACTCCCAGTGCTGAGAATCCAATGACATTCATCCAGGGCGTATTGAAAAACACTAGTGTTCTCCTCATCCCAGGAACGGGTTTCGGACCAAGCATGGATCATGCCCTTCGCTTGTCCTATGGACCCCTTTGTCAAGATCATAGCTTAATCAGAGAAGGAATCACACGAATTGCTCAGTATATTTCATAATTTTTGATTCTACAAAAAACTAGCTAAATGCATCCAAACCAGATTATCATTTTTAAAAGGGTGTGCAAAGGCACCCCAGCAAAAAAAACTGAGGATGCCCATGCGGTGTTTGCTTCAGAGGTGAGGTATTTACCTCGAGAGAGATATTGGTGAGCAGTTATTTGTCATTGAAATGGACAATAACTTTGGGGAGGTCAGGTCTGGTACAGTAGGAACAATATTCCATTATCCATCTAAGAAAGGGCTTCTTCGATACATGAGGAATAATTTTTTCTGCTCCATCTATCCCTAAGTTCATCCATCTTCAGTGTATGACACTGCTCGAAAACAAACATAAAATATAATGTATTAATAGATACCTTCAAAACAATATCAAAACACTTTAAAATAGAGAAAAAACTCCTAAAATTTATTTTCTTAATGTAAAAATATTCATTATAATGGATGTTAGGGGAGGCAAGGCGGAGGTGTATACACACCGTCTAAAAAAAACGTAAAATTCGTAGTCATCCCATCTCTCCGCCTTAAAAAGGATAGGGAAAATCTCATATAAAAACATTGTGAATTTTCATAAAATGCATCAAATTAAAAGATATTTTCAATCCCATTTTTCCCATCGAAGCATTTATATCCATATAACTGTTATTTTTATATATAAAAAGGGGGAATATACCCATGAAATTAGTTCCAATATTCATTGCGATAATGCTTGCGATTAGCGGGCTAGGGGCAGTAGCAATTTATCCAACAATGACAGCAGACAATGATTCCAAACAATTAGATAGAACCGTTCAATTTTCCACAATTAACATTGAAAACAATGAAGAAAAATACATTAAGATATCTCTTGATAAGGGTGAATCATTTTTAATGAATCCGGGCAAACCACTGCTACCGATGGTTACCAGAACATTTGAACTCCCATTTGGAGCAACAAACATTGAGGTACAGGTAGATATAAGCCAAACAGATACTCAATCAATAAACAAACAAGTAAAGCCTTCACCTGCACCATTACCACTTTCACCAGATATATCATATACTCCACCGGCAAAAAAAGATGAAACCATCTATCAAAGCAAATCACTCTACCCATCTCAAAGCCATAAATATTCCACTGTTGTAGGTCTTAACGATGAATTCGAACATGTTACCTTTGTAAATGTTCATCTTTACCCTGTAAGATACACCCCTGCTGAGTATGAACTTACCATCGTAAAAAAAGCAGATATACACATAACCTATACACCACCTGAATCAACTCCATTTCCACAAACCAGTTCATATGATCTTGCAATCATAACTCCATCTGTCTTTTCAAATGCATTGCAACCACTTATCGATCATAAAAACGATTATGGTGTGGAAACCATACTCAAAACAACTGAGGAAATATACAGTGAATATGATGGTTTTGATGAAGCAGAACAAATCAAATATTTCATCAAATATGCACTTGAAGAATTTAACATAAAATATGTTCTTCTTGTAGGTGGTCTGAAATCAACTATTTATGCGAAACCACGAGATAATGCAAATATCGGTGCAAAAGGTTGGCATGTACCTGTTCGTTATTCAAATATGAGAGCAGGTGGTGATCCTGGTTTTCCTACTGATCTTTATTATGCAGATGTTTACAAAGAAGGAGGCGCATTTGAAACATGGGATTCAGATGGAGATGGAATCCTCGCAGAATGGTATCTAGATGAAGAAACACAGAGAGCTACCCAGGTTCCTGAGGACATACTCGATTACGCTCCAGATGTTGCTGTAGGCCGAATTGCTAGCTCTGATGCAAAGGAGGTAAGTGAAGTGGTCAACAAAATCATTAGCTATGAAACAACAACATATGGATCTGATTGGTTTAAGGAAACAAAGGTTTATTCAGGGGATGGATTCCTTGATCAGTTCGATCTTAACATTCAATGGGATACCAGTGAAGTAGAAGATGGGACCTATACTATTTGTGGGCAAAGCTTCAATGATGAAAATGAATCTGGTCCTATCGATGAGATAACAGTCACCGTTGATAAAACCATGGAATCCGATGTAACCTTTAACCATGATGATCATCTTAACCCAGTTCTTGAAAATGGTTATCCTGCTCCACCAATTGCTGAGATCGTTTCAGTTTCAGATGGAAACACCCTTGGAAACACTGATGTCACCTATGAACCAAGTGAAGGAAAAGCATATTGTAATACCTTGTTCTGGTGGGCAAATGTAAGCTATGTGGATGAAATACTCACCATTCGTGGGAAAAGCTATGATCCACAACCATATGGGAACATCACTGATATCCATGTTTGGGTTGAGAACAGTGAAGGAGAAACTGTCTTTTCAGATTGGCGAACTGATCTTCCCACGTACTATGAGGGAGAATGGGTCACCGGTGAAGAATCAGTGAATGGCAGAGGAGGCGCTCTTCATTATATGCCTGAGGAATTTGAAAAGGAAATCATTTGGACCTCAAATGGAAAATTCACAGAAATGGAAGATGTCATGGAAGCATTCAGTGAAGGGAGCGGATTTGCCTTTTTCTCAGGTCACGGAAGCCCTGGTTACTGGGGTGATCAAACACCAGGGATACCTGGAAATCGTGGACCAGCATCAGTTCATGGACTTGTTGTTTCAAATATTCATTCATTTCCACCATTTTTAAGAGAAGAACCGCTATGGCCCATGGATGAACTCTCAAATACGGGAAAACTTCCGGTTACCGTTGTTGGAGGCTGTCATAACAGCCTTTTTAATGTCTCACTTATCCCAGCTATGATGCAATTTTATAATATGAGACTCTTTGGAAGAAACAATTACATGTGGACCTATTTCCAAGCTGTTCCACAATGCTGGAGTTGGTACATGGTTCAACTCCCAGAAACAGGAGCCATTGCTACTATGGGAAACACTGGTCTTGGCTGGGGCTGGGAAGGAGAATTCTGTACTGTTGGGGCAGGTGACGGATGGATAAGTTCTGAATTCTTCAAACAATATGGGGAACATTACGGGGAGGAAGGATATGACATCCTCGGGCAAGTCTATCTTCAAACCCAAACAAGCTATGTCAACACCTTTATGGATTTCACCCTTCCAGAAAGCTGGTGGCTCCCAGACCTTGGATGGGATGCCATCGATGCACAAGCAGTGGAACAATGGGTCTTACTCGGAGATCCCAGCCTAAAAATCGGTGGATATCCCTAAAAATCTCTAATCTCTTTTCCTTTTCTTTTTTTTTCACTTTTTGTTTTTCATACCTTTTCTATTAAACTAAATTCCTTACGATAAAGATAATGAATGCCATGGTAATTATACTCATGGAGAATGGTTGATATGCAACAGAAAAATAAAGGAATTCTGATCTATGGGTACAATAAAACTGATGCCCATTTTTTACAGAAAACGATTAGCGATTTGCTTAAAGATCAAATCATTTTAGAAAGTGCGAGTAATCAAGAAAAAAAGACCGTGAAAGAGATTCTTGATATGCATTCTGGATTTTGTTATGAGGAGGATCAACCAAAGATTATGCTCTTCTTTGGAATGAAGGATAATAGCATACAAAAGATACTCTCACATTTTCCGCCTACTATCAAAAGACCCATCTTTTGTGGGCTCACAAAACATAACATCAATTGGGAATTCAAAGAACTCATTGATCATCTCCTGGCCGAGCAGGAAATGATGAAAAAACAATTGGTTAATGACGAAACCCGGTAGATTATAGTGTAAGACCTAACTTTCATACAATTTTTTCAGCCGAACTCTTCAAGTAAAAGCATTACATTTTCTTTAAACTTGTTATGTCCATCACTGTACTTAATCAAAATCAGAACCTGGATCGTAGCCACAATGAGGGCATTCGATTTCATCATCAAAAAGCCGATGACAATTCGGACAGACTGAACCATTGCTAAAGTTTTGTTCTTCAGCTTCAAGAGAACATCCACAGTTACTGCAGACATAACAAGGAGTTGCTATCTCCGTTAGTTTTCTCATATCTGAGCCACAATTCGGGCAAGTCCATACGGCTGACATCATTGTATTAAGTTACACGGCCTGGTATATAAATGTAGTGATGAAAATAATAGATCGACCAACTCTTCTTTCGAATGATAAACATTTGCAAAAATAGCCTAGTGATTTATTTTAGTGAATAGCAGTAAAAATATATGGGATCTCTTCTGAATATCGAGAGCATATTCAGGTCCTTTTCTTATCTGCGATAGAGTAAAAGAACTCTTTTTATAGGTTTACATAATAACTGCAATCAGTTTTCCTTGTTCTCTAAAAGAAAAAT
The DNA here is from genome assembly GCA_964627915.1 of uncultured Thermoplasmatales archaeon. Classification (GTDB taxonomy): domain Archaea; phylum Thermoplasmatota; class E2; order DHVEG-1; family DHVEG-1; genus EX4572-165. The sequence goes on along the minus strand of CAZVKY010000008.1, from coordinate 3,643 downwards.
TTCAGTCTACCAATTTATTATAGTTAACACTATAAAATATGATGTCTATATAGTATATTTTGATAATATTTATTAAATAAATTTTTTATGAGGTCGAATATACGAGAGTGTGATATAGATATGATAACGGAAGAAAAATGTGTCATTTGCAGTCATCAAGATATACTGAATGAGAATCATGTTCGAGAGATAAATGGGGAATTAATCCGATTGTGTCCCATTTGTTACAAGTGTATGAATGGCTAAGCCTCATTTGATGAAATAGTCAAAATCTTGAAAATAAAGAAAGCATATCTAAAAATTATCTACATTGCCAAATATTAAATAGCCCTTGCCTTTTCACCTCTTTCCTTCTATAATTTGGGAATTACTTATCAATATATCGAAAGAATAAAGGAGAACATAATATGAAATACGTCTATTTCTTCGGTGCAAACAAAACCGAAGGAAAAAAAGAACTCAAAGAATTACTCGGTGGCAAAGGAGCAAACCTTGCGGAAATGGCAAACTTAGATATTCCCATTCCACCCGGATTCACCATTTCAACGGTGGCCTGTAAACACTACAATGAAGAAAACAACACACTGACAAAAGAAATGCATTCAGAGATTAAACAACACATAAGCACATTAGAAACACTGACAAAAAAAACATTCGGAGATGCATCAAACCCTCTCCTTCTCTCCGTGAGAAGCGGTGCCGCGGTAAGCATGCCAGGAATGATGGATACCATCCTCAATCTCGGACTCAATGATGATGTCGTAGAAGGCTTGGCCAAACAAAGTCAGAACGAACAATTTGCTTGGGATAGCTACCGACGATTCATACAAATGTTTGGAAATGTGGTCATGGGGATTTCCTCAAACCAATTCGAAACCATCTTAGAACACATCAAAGAAAAAACAAAGATTACTTATGATACGGAACTAACGGTGGATGCTCTGAAAGAACTGGTCAAAGAATACAAAAAACTCATCCGATCAGAAACAAAGAAAACCTTTCCTCAGGACGTCAATGAACAACTCACTCAATCCATCAAAGCCGTCTTTAACTCCTGGAACAATCCAAGAGCTATCAAATACCGAGAGATCAATGACATCAAAGGATTAGAGGGAACGGCTGTTAATGTGCAAACCATGGTTTTTGGAAACATGGGAAAAGACTCAGCAACCGGAGTTTGTTTCACCAGAAACCCAGCAACAGGGGAAAACAGCTTCTACGGAGAATACCTCATCAATGCACAAGGAGAAGATGTGGTTGCCGGTATTCGAACACCATTACCAATACAAACACTCAAAGAAAAAATGCCAGATCTTTATGATCAACTCCTTTCAACCTGCAAAAAACTTGAAAAACACTATAAAGACATGCAAGACCTCGAATTCACCATCCAAAACAAACACTTATACATGCTTCAAACCCGAACAGGAAAACGAACCGCACAAGCAGCCATTAACATCGCTGTGGACATGGTCAATGAAGGACTCATCACCAAAAAAGAAGCATTACTCCGAATCAACCCAAAACAACTCAGCCAAATTCTTCATAAGCAACTTGATCCCGATGTTGTCTATCATCACCAATATCTAACAAATGGACTACCTGCGAGTCCGGGGGCTGCTGTTGGAAAAATCGTGTTTAACAACGAAGCAGCCATAGAACAATCAACACATGATGAACCTGTTATCCTGGTTCGCAATGAAACAAGCCCGGAAGACATCATCGGCATGGAAGTCGCTAGTGGTATCCTCACCGCAAAAGGAGGAATGACCAGTCATGCTGCTGTGGTCGCCCGAAGCATGGGGAAATGCTGTGTCTCCGGTTGTAAAGAAATCAGCATCAATGAAGAAAACCAGATTCTCAGCATGGGATCAAAAACATTTACCGCAGGGGATTTTATCACTCTTGATGGTGCAACTGGCAATGTGTATGAGGGAAAAATAGAAACCGTGTCACCAAAACTTACTGGTAATTTTTCCACCATCCTAGAATGGGCTGATTCCATTCGAAAACTGGCCGTTCGAACCAATGCTGATACCCCACGTGATGCAAAAAAAGCAATTGAATTTGGTGCCGAAGGAATAGGCCTATGCCGAACAGAACACATGTTTTTCGAAGGAACACGTATCAAAGCAGTGCGACGGATGATTCTAGCTCATGACAAAGAAAAACGAAAACAAGCATTAGCCATCCTCAAACCATATCAAAAAAAGGATTTCATCGAACTCTTTAAAATCATGAATGGAAAACCAATTACCATTCGATTACTTGATCCACCGCTTCATGAGTTTCTTCCAAAAGAAAAAGAAGAAATCAACGCCTTTGCTGAAGAAATGAATATCTCTGTTGAACAATTACAAAAAGAAATTGCTCAACTGCAAGAAGTCAATCCCATGCTTGGTCATCGAGGATGCCGCATTGGTATCTCTCATCCGGAGATACCAGAAATGCAAACCCAAGCTCTTTTTGAAGCAGCTAAAGAAGTCGCTGCAGAAGGTATCACTGTTCAACCAGAAATTATGATACCGCTGGTGGGTCATGTGGAGGAATTTGCTCATCAGAAAAGAATCATTAACCGAGTAGCGAAACAAGTGTTGAACGGATCAAAAAATATTCATTACCGGATTGGAACCATGATTGAAGTCCCCCGAGCTGCGCTGCGAGCTGATACCATTGCCTGTGAAGCAGAATTCTTTAGCTTTGGGACTAATGATCTCACTCAGATGACCTCAGGGTTCTCCAGGGATGATGTTGGAAAATTTATCCCTGAATATATTTCACAGGGTTTGTTTAAATTCGATCCCTTTCAAATCCTTGATCAAACAGGAGTTGGTCAACTCATAAAAATCGCGGTGGAAAAAGGAAAAAATACTCGATCCGATATTAAACTTGGTATCTGTGGGGAGCAAGGCGGTGAACCAAGTAGTATTGCCTTTTGTCATCATATCGGTCTTGATTATGTGAGTTGTTCACCTTATCAGATACCAGTGGCTCGTCTGGCTGCAGCACAGGCAGCCCTTCGGTCAAAGGAACCTATAAAAAAGGAGAAAATCATCTGTTAGCTCAAATTTTCTGATTCTTTTCTTTTGCCTTTATCAGATGAACTGGAGAGGATTTCTCCGGTATTTTTTTATTCGTATCGAACAGCTTCAATAGGGCTCATTTTCGCTGCTTTCCATGCCAGGTAAAAACTAGAAATCATTCCTACAAGAACAGCTACAGTAATCCCTAGGGCAATCGAAAAAAACGTAAACACTGGTTCCAGCATGATTCCTGATCCCATTGAACTAGATGTAACAAATGAGAATCCTTTCGCCCCAATTATTCCGATGAATATTCCACCAATGCCTCCAAGAAAACTGATGAACATTCCTTCCATTAAAAAAATACTCATGACATCACTGTTTTTTGCTCCAATTGCCTTCATCACACCGATCTCATGGGTTCGTTCCATCACAGAGGTAAGCATAGTGTTCATGATTCCAATGGATGCAACAAACAATGCGATAGCTGCTATTCCTAAAAGAACGGTTTGAATAATAGTAAGCACACTCTGGATACTACTAAGAATAGAAAACATGGTAACTACATTTGCAAAATCATCACTGCCATGATTCTCATTGATGGCTGCTTCAATTTCATC
>CAZVKY010000007.1:0-39983 GCA_964627915.1 uncultured Thermoplasmatales archaeon | reverse complement strand
CGTTGTCTGAAGTAATCATAGTTCATCACACTCACATAATCAAACCAGGGGTAATCCGGTGGATTATTATTTCGAACACTGGCATTATCTACTCCTGGTGTGTGGCTACCTACGATACCAAGTGAATGACCGAGTTCATGAATGATTTGAATGGCTTGCCCAATACGTTTTGTTCGATCTGTGAGTGCTGCATTGAGCTGATTCATAAAGAATTTTTGATTATGTGGAACAACCATGCAGTCATACCAATGATTTGAATCCTGTGGATGACACCAGCCGCCTCCATAGGCAACAACGAGATATCGGAAAATACCTTTTCGTTCATCTGGAAAATCATTTGCATAATGTCCAGCAACAACACCGGTATCTTGATTGTATGCTCCATTTCCACGGGCAAATGGAAGGATATCTCCTCCTTCACCCATACATCCGTCATCGATGTGAATGGTGTATCCATGTTGGTTGAATCGTTCCATGAGCATTTGTTGTGATTCCTCATAGAATTCATGGCTCCATCCATCCCAACCATCTCGATTCAGTACTTTCTTTGGAGTTTGTTGCATGTAATCAGCTTCAATGTATATCTCAGGCTGATATGGATTAGCGAGCCATTCTCTCATATAGTATTCTTCCAAATTAGATAATCCATCATTATCAGGATCTAAAGATGAATGGTTATCCCAGGTGAATGGATCATATCCCCATTTCCATTCCCAAACAGTGGGAATGCCGTCTCCATCAGGATCTAAATACGTATCATCAACTAAGGGGTCTGTTCCTAGCTCTATTTCCGCTAAATAAGGTATGATATCTTCATCTGCTGAGGTTTGATAGATGCTAAACCATACTTCATAGTTTGTTCCATTGAAATGCCCATAGCCATCAGAATCATTAAATGAGTCATCACCAGACCAGCGACCGGTTCGAAAATCATATTCAACGGTAAAAGAATCCTGTTGCTTCTTTTGAGTACTACTTCCAAAGAGTTTATCAATTTTTACATTTTCAATGATAAAAAATTCTATTGCAGTAGTCACTTGTTCATCTTCCACATTTCGAAAGATCTGTTGATTCATATATCCGGTATCCCAACCAGTATATGTATCTTTTCCATCCCATTCGAAATCATCGATGCTCACCTGATAGGTATAACTTGGTTTTTCATCCCATCCCTTACCGGGTCGCAGGCCATCTAAAATGATGCTCCATTCTTTTCCACTTGATCGTTGTGGTGAAACATCAAAGATATTTTTTCCAGAGGTATACATTTGTTCGATGATGCCTTTTTTTCGTATACGATGGATTTCCAGAAAGACGGCTTGATTGGTATAGGGACTAATCTTTGTGTCAACTCTTTGTTCCTCTGGTTCTTCATCAGTTTTTTTGTCATCATATCCTGAATACACATACGCTGCAACAATCACGATTCCTATAATGAAAATAATCGCAAGAATCAGAGGGAGTTGTTTGTTATCAATGAATGATTGAGCCATAATGATCTTCCTCAAATAATATATTTATAATCAACAATTTTGATACTTCTATATATATTATATTCTATAAATATTTAAGTCTTTTGTCTTTGAATGTAGCTTTCAATAATAGGAGGAAATAAGGATTATTAAAACCAGAAAACGGATAAATAGTATGTTTATGAAAGTAATTGATTAAATCAAAATTTTGCTTCATCCAAATAGTTCTATAAATATGAAAAATATTATTGTAACAGCCAGGTGATGAAGGGGAAGAGAAACGCAAGAATGGTAACAGATAGAGTCAGCATCACTGCCCAAATCGTAGCGTTCCATTGTACTATTTTCACACCATCAAGAGGACCAAATGGGAGAAGATTAAACACCGCAAGAATAGTGTTGATCACACAGATAAAACCAATAATTTCAGTGAATATTCCCTGCACTTCAAACAAGGTATATAATAAAATTGGTAGGGTGATACCAGCGATGAAAAGATTTGCTAATGATCCAGCAACTGCAATGCGACCTTCTTCAAATGGTCGGGGTTCACCTCGAAACATGACTGCTCCAGGTGCAGCAAACACAAAACCAGTTACAAAGGATAATAATAATGCTGAAACAAGGCCTTTTGGATACATCCGGTATTCTGACCAGAGCCCATGGGTTTGAGCCATGAGTTTATGGCTGAGTTCATGGGAAAAAAAAGCAGTTACAATACCAAGAAATGATAATCCCAGGCCCTGTAAAAACTGATTCAGTTGAAAGGAATGCCCAAGGAAAAGAAAAAAAAGACTTGATTTAGTAAGCGCAAAGGTAAAAGAAAGAGTCAGCACCATCATAGAGATACTGATATGGATGAGTTCAAGACGGCTGAAATGACCAGGTTTTCCTAGTTTCATACTTGCTTTAGGAAAATACATATATTCTCGAGGGGAAAGCTCATGATATGAGCGATATCCATTGTTTTTCTCAGCCATCCTATTCTAAAAATGATAACTCTAGCTGGCTATATCAATATTATCATTTGAAAAAAAATGATGAGATCATCACAGTAAACTAGTGACATAGGGAAACGCGATAATAGTTCCAATCATACTACCCACATTAGCCAGTGCTACCACAAGAAGCAAGCGAATGACTCTGTTTTTCCAGAAATCACTGAAGTTTTCAATCGTACTTAGTCCTTGGAAATCCTTGATTACTGGTGTGCGAAGTTTTGCTTCCACATATCCTGCGACCCATCCAGCAGCAACAGCTGGGTTAAGTGATGTAATGGGAGCAGCCACAAACGCGGTGAGAATGGAGAGTGGATGAGCCCGAGCAATAGCCGTACCAATCGCTGAAAAAATACCATTGATCAAAAACCAGTATAGAAACATCTGCAATGACCGTTCAATACCACCAGTGTAAAACCCATAAAAAATGAGTGCGGCAAATAACACCGGGATTAAATAACCAATGGTTTTAAGCACACTAAATCGTTTTTGAGGGACTTGTTCTAAACTAGGGAGATCAACAAAGAAATCAGGGTTTTTTAAATGTGTTTCAATACCATGTAGATGACCCGCGCCAACAACAGCGACCACGGTCTTTCCTTTGTCTTGTAAGTGTTTTATTTTTTGAGCGATATATTGATCTCGTTCATGAATAAGCACCGTGGTAACACTAGGAGCAATTTCTCCGAATTCTTCTAGCATGGTTGAAATCATATCTTGATCCATGAGTTCTTCAAGATCGATTTCCTCCATTTCTTCTTCATCAAAGCCTACCATTGCTTTGAGAAATTCCCAGAGCACCCGGAATTTTTCTTTAAAGCCCATCTTTTTCCAGGCTCGTTTCAGCGTAACAGCGATATCTCGGTCCACTAGTTCAATGTCTTTTTCTTGTTTTTTTGCTTCGTTAATTGCTGCGATCATCTCTGAACCAGGTTGCACACCATGATCTTTTCCTAGTTTACGTTGCACAGATGAAAGAAAGGTTTGAGCGAGAAGAAAATAAGCATTGTTTGATTTTAACAATGCAGTGACTGGTGTGTTCTCCCATTGATCTTTTTCAGTGAGATTTTTATAACGCCGAGGACAAAGTTCGATGGCAACAACATCAGGATCATAGGTTTCAATTGCCTTGGTGACTTCATCGACACTTTGTTGGGAAATATGTGCTGTGCCGATGAGGATGATATGATCATCTATTTTTACCTGCACCCTTGGTCCCTACTCCTAATGTTTGCCCATTTTTTTTGAAAAAAATAGTGAATAATACAAAGAAAACTGGTGTTTAGATCTCAGCTTCAAATTCTTCTATTTCAACATCGAAATCATTGAAGTTTTCAATTTTGCCTTGTTCTTTTAACACTGCTTGGGTTAACAACCAGTACACCAGTGAAAGAGCTCGTCGTCCTTTGTTGTTACTCGGTATAATAATATCAATATGTTTGGTTTCATTATTGGTATCACATAATCCAATAACGGGGATACCAATGTTTTGTGCTTCCCGAAGGGCTTGCTGATCTGCGAGTGGATCGGTGACGATGAGAAGTTCTGGTTCCAGGTATCCTTTGGCATTTGGATTGGTTAGAATACCGGGTCTGAATCGACCATCTAACACGGAGACATCAGTATATTCACTGAGTTTACGAATTGGTTTCTGTCCGTATTGCCGAACAGAGACAGCCAGAACATGTTTTGGATTATATGAAGCAATCAGTTTTGCAGCGGTTTGAATGCGTTCATCGGTTTTAGTGACATCAATGATATATAAGCCATCATGACGGACTTTGTAAATGAATGGTTTCATATCTGAGGTTTTCTGACGGGTTCCAATATGAGCACCTGCGGTCATATAGGTTTCCTCAGAGGTCATACTCTCTTTTTTCTGTTCGGTTTCTTCCTGTTGTTCTTCTTCTCCCATGTCATCTTCCTCTTCTAACTTCATTTGTTTTGGACTCGTTTCACCGTGATTGGAATGGCTTCTTCTTTAAATTCAAGCATGGCGATATCAATTGGGAAAATAATTGATCCTGGAATTTGAATAAGTGATGGAGCACCCATTGATATTTGAAGTGCTCGTGCACCAATGATCCGTGCTTTTTCAAAGCGTGTATATTTCACAGTTATCAATCCAACATAGGTTTAAATGGTAAAGCCCACAATACCCGTACCATTTAAAAACATTACTCTTCTTTTCTTCTGTTAATACCTCATCATCTCGGAAAATTCAGGTTGTTGATGTGAAAACTCTTCAAGAGCAAGCTGCATATCAATAGTGATATCCCGTAGTAATTGATCCAGGTGTTCATGTTTGAACTCTTTTGTTCCTTCTGCATCTGAAAACAATCGTCCAACGTAGATATCCTCATTTCGGTGTATTTCAATATCATATAATGTTTCTTCTACCATATCCTCGTGCTCCCTCTAAAGATTATTACCATATGTTCATTATAAAAACCTTTTGCATGAAGAGAAAAAAAGATGATTAGATCATCCGTTGTAATAAATCATTGATCTTTTTTCCCCGGTATCCTAATGCTCCTTTGTTGACAAATGATCGTTTAATCCCTTCGAATCCATTTGAGGGGGGATTCAATCGAAACACTGGTTTTAATTCAGGGATTTCCTTAAGATGTAATGATCCATCAAGAATTGCTTTAGAGAGCTCTTCAATAGTTTTTGCTGAGGTTGCACTGGAAAGAAACTCTTTTGTGAGGGGATGATCACCAGTGAGTCGACCTCGTTTCTGTAATAATGCCGATAATGTTTCTTCATTGATTTCACCCCAGGTCACATAATCCTTAACTTGTTGCAGCATTCCCTTGATTTCTTTTTTTTCATCAACGAGGGTGCAATGGTTAACACGGGTTAGTCGAAGCAGTTTCAATGTTTTTGTTATCTTTGGTTTCACATTCACCGATCCTCGCACTCGAACAACAGCATAAACCATTATGAAGCCTCCTGTGGTGCTGCTGATTTTTCTTGTTCGTCTGTTTCTGATTCACCAGTGATTCCAGAAACAATACCGATATGTGTTGTTTCTGAGGGCATCACTCGCATGTTTGTATTTTGTTCTAATGCATTAAATACAGCTTTGGCATAATTCACTGTCGTTCGGGTTTTTCCATTGGTAAACGCCCAGCAATCTTGAATACCAGCGAGGCTGAGTATCTTTTTTGCTACATCACCAGTAGCAAGACCTATTCCTTGTGGTGCTGGTTTAAATGTGATTTCTACAGATCCACTCTTTCCAGTTATCGCAAAGGGAACCGTATGTGGTTTTTTACAGCCACATTCCCAGGATCCACATCCTCTACGGATCTCGATCATATGCAGTTTTGCATTTTCAATCGCTTTTCGAATACTTGCTCCCACTTCTTTTCCTTTCGCCTGAGCTAAACCAACATAGCCATCATTGTTACCAACGACAACAGTAATGACAAACTTGACCCGTCTTCCTGAGTCAGTCATCCGTTGTACCATGTTCACATCGAGGACTTCATCATGAAGCTCTGGGAGAAGTATATCCACAATTTCTGGTTCACGCAGAGGAAGCCCAGTTTGCAATGCATCATGCATGCTGGTAACTTTTCCTCCTTTCACCAGACGGCCAAGGCGGGTTTTTGGATCCCATTCGACCGTGGGTGATCGCTGTCGATTTCTTTTTGATCGGCGTCTTCGTCTCGCTGCCATTATGTGCCTCCAACTATTTTTTCTTTGATGGTTGAAACATCAGCTGAGAGTTTTTCATCAATATGTTTTCCATTGATTCTCTCTTGAGATGGTAATTTTGAATCACTATGAGGACAGTCTATCCCTGCATCAAGCACGCCTTGCAATGCAGCAAAGACCTTTGATCCTTTCACAGGTCTCTGTCTTCCTATATCAAGTACTCCTGATTGTAATCCTGCTTTTTTCGCTCGAATGCCTGCAAGAAGTCCAGTAAGATAAGCCACTGGTGTACTTGAAGTACTATGCTTCCATCCATAGGTTTTAGCAAGTTCAGTTCCCATGGCTTGAGCAATGATTTTGTCCCCATGTTCATCATAGGCGACAAATTGAATACGTATGTTTTTTAATGATCCGCGAACGACAATACGTGTTTCACCTGATTTCAGTAATCGTAATCGTTGTCGGTAATCTGTTTTTCCTTCTCGTCGTCTTTGTGGTTTCACTCGATGTCTGGGTCCATGACTCATATGGTTTCCTCCTGTTCTTTGATGATACCATCGGATTGTAAATGAGTGCGGAGATGACGGGTATTACGAAATTCTCCACCTTTTGCTTTGAGATAATACATTCGATACGTGGTTGCATCAATTAATCCATCATCCCGTAATTGTCGGAGATATCGGCGAAGTGGTCGAATGGTTTGGATCCATCGTCTTTTCCGGGGAAAACGAGCATATTTTGCTCCTTTTCGAGATCCTTGACCACGCCTTCGTCCTTTCTTTTTTTGTTCCAGGGCATATTTTTTTCGACCTTTGGAGATACCTTTTTTCTGGCGACTGACAACAGCTTTCCCATGGATTAACACTCGAATATCATCTTTGGTGACCGCTCTTGCTATTTCATCTAATCGATCTTGATCCATCCATACTCGGTTTACTCCGCATTTTAGTAGTGATGCAGCCATTCTTCGTTGATTCCTTAAATCACTCATACTTGTTCACTCTCTTCTTTTATTGAGCAGTCGTATCTCTAATTCTTTCGCTTTTTCTTCGATTGCCATCCGTTTTTTGGTTCCTACACTGCCACCAATGCGAGCAGCTTGCCGATCTGGATCAATTGCTTCTAAATCTTTCTCATTATACACCATGACCTCTTGAAAACCTGAGGCATGTAATCCCCGAACCGTTTTTGGACCGCGGAAACCAACTCGTACCCGGCTTTGACGATATTTTAGATTAATACGCATTTTGGAATGAAGACCATCTGGTCTTCGCCAGTTATTCGGAATTCGTTTATACCTGAACCATTCCTCTCGCAGAAAGGTTGGTGTTCGTTGTTTGATTTGTTTGCGAATCTGAAGTTGTTCTTTTAATTCATCTGGTAGCGTTGGTTTCTTTTTGACTTCATAGGTAGATGTTGTTTCCTCATCAATGGGTTCAGCTGGTTCTTCTTCTGTGACAACTGGTTTTTCAATTGGTTTTTTTTGAGGAACCGATGGTTTTTCCTTGGTTTCTTTTTTTGCAGACGTTGCTGGTTTTTTACTTGTTTTTTCTGTTTTTTCTTCAGTTGATTCATCTTTTTGTTCTTCAGATAGCTGAGTTTGAATGGATGTAGCAATCTGTTCACTGATACCATTGACTGCGGATAACTCCTCAATTGATGCCTGCTGAATTTTTGAAAGCGTGTTGAATCCTTTTTCTACCAATGCTTCAGCTTTTGCTTTTCCAATTCCTTTTAATGAGGTGAGTTTGTTGATGATTTCTTGATTTGACATGGTTATTCACCTCCTTTATCAATGCGATATATCCCATCTTGAAACACTCGGATATCCCGTCGTTTCACCGCGGTTGCTCGTTCGATATTGGCCACGGTTTGACCAACTTTTTCTTTGTCAATTCCTGAAACGGTAAGATCATCTCCAGAAACTTTCACGGTAATTCCGGGAAGAATCACTGCGTTACGAGGATGTCGCTCTCCCAAAAAATTCTGAATGGCTAAAAAGTCTCCATCTACCGCTGTTTTAATGGGAAAATGAGAATACACTGTTTTCATATGATATTCAAATCCTTTGGTTACCCCAGTCATCATATTTTTAATATGAGCAACATATGTTCCCACCAATGCTTTTTGTTTTCGACGAGGATTTTTACAATGAATATGAATTGAATCATCCTTTAATTGAAGAGAAATCGTTGGATGGGAAAAGAGTCGATTCAACTCCCCTTTTTCTCCTTTAATAGTTACCATATTGTTTTCAATTTGGGCAGTAACGCCTTCTTTCAGGGCGATTTCTTCTTTTAGCTCCGTTGCCATGATTTCATTTCACCTACCACTATTTGTCTAATAGACATATGCGAGAACCTTTCCTCCGATACCATCTTTTTTTGCCTCATTTTGGGAGATAATCCCTTTAGTCGTCGTAAGGATAAGTAAACCAAAATCTCGAGCAGGAAGATACCGGCTTTCCCATTGTTCTAAATCATCTCGTTTAACAGGATATCGTGGTTTGATAACTCCACAATTATTGATGTTTCCTTTAAGATTCACCTGAAAGATACCAGCTTTTCCATTATCGATATATTCAAATTCATCAATGTAGCCTTTTTCTTTAAGAAGATTAAGAACACCACCGATGAGTTTTGAAGAAGGCTGAATCTGACAGATACCTTTGCCGCGTAATTCCGCATTTTTCATCATAGATAATGCATTTGCCAATGGATCATTTAACATCTCTTTTAAGCCTCCTTAGGAAAATTTTTTAAACCCCATTTCCTCAGCTTTTTCTCGAAAGCATTGCCGACAGATATGAAGACCATAAGCACGAATGAGACCTCGTTTTCGACCACATCGTTCGCATCCTTTGATTCTTCCATATGTCTTTTTCTTTTCCTTTATCTTCATTCTACAACCTCCACCTGAAAGGTCTCAGAGAAAAACTGCATGGTTTCCTCAGGTTTAAGTTCATGACTTCGATGTATTTTTCTTCGTTGTACACGTCGTCGTTTAATTCGATAACCAGGTTTTCCCATGGTAACACTGATATCCATACCAAAGATACCAATATCTGGATTGTATTTTTGATCTTTAAACAATGTATGATCAGGAACACCAAATGATATATTTCCTTGATCATCAAATGAGTAATCAGCGATTTTGTTCTCACGGGTTTCCAGTGCTCTTTTCAGGAAATCATGAGCTGATGCGCCACGAAGCGTTACTTTACATCCAATAGGCATACGTTTCCGAAGAGCAAAATCCTTGTTTGTTGTTTTGGAAAGTGTCTGTATTGGTTTCTGATGAGTAATGGCTTGCAGCACAGTTTCTGCTTTTTTCAAGCGTTCACCGGCTTCACCAACACCGATGTTAACCGTTATTTTTTCAATGACTGGTTTATTTAACGGATGACGAGTATCGTTTTTTTCAGCCGTTGACTTTTCTTTTTTACTCATTCACGCTCACCTCAGGAATATGGATTACTGGTTTTGTTTCTCCCACCGCAAAAACATAGTCTTGTAGAGTGATAAAAGCATGATCTCCTTTCATCCGAGCAACATTTGGTTTAGATGATTTAATCTCCTCAATGGACTCAATGCTAGCGAGTTCTCCAATATGACTCCCACCGGTGATTAGTGAGATCGTTCCTTTCTTTTGAGAATATGTTGCTTCAACCTTATTTTTTTCAAAGGATATTTTTAACACATCACCTGTTTGATACCTATCCTTTTTAACAAGCATGGTGAATCCATCATGAAATGAGAGCTGTGTATGGTTTCCTTTTACAATGGTTTTACCCGTGATTTTTCTCAGTTTCCAGCTAGCTTCAGCTGCTTGTATGGAAACAAGAGAGAGTTTTCCTCGTTTATCAAAGAGAACACGGTAATGTTTTTTTAGTTTTGGAATACTGACAACATCCATTAATCCTACGGGAAATCGGTACTGTTTTTGAATGGCATTATCTACAAGAATCTCTCCATTAGAAAGCAAACGTTTTGCTTCTCCCAGGCTGTCGCAGAGATGAAGATAGTCCCTTATTAATAGTCCTACTGGTATTGCTGATTGTTTCGAATGAGGGCCAGGGGCTGATCGTACAGTCCATACGTGTTCCTTCCGATGAAGACGTAATGATCTAGGAGCATTCAATCGTTTTAAATGTCCGCTCATGAGTTATCCTCCTTTTTCTTTTCACTAGATTCCTCTGATGGAGTAGGTTCTTTGCTTTGAGGCTTCTTTTCCTTTAATTCTTTAGAAGCTTCTGTTGATTTCGGTTCTGTTGTTTTTTTAGCTGAAGCCGGTTGTTTCTCAGAGGATGATTCTTCTTTTGAATCTGTCTTTTTTTCTTCAGAAGAAGTAGGTGTTTTTTCCTTAGTTTCATGTTCATCTTTAATATCCGGAGTTTTCTCAGCTACTTTCCCCTCTTCTTTTTCTGCGATCACTTCTTCATTGGGTTCCTCTATTTCACCAGGTTCCTCAATCTCTTCTTCCGCTGTTTCTTCCTCTTCTGCTGCGGCAGCTTCTTCTTCAGCTTTTCGTTTTTGTTCTTCTAATTCATGGATCTGATCGGTTGCTTCTTTTTCGATTTCTTTTTTGGTTTCATCAGATAGATCCCTTTCAAGGATGTTTCGTCGCCATGAATCAGTTAGATTAAGTTTAGTGATCATAAGATTACTGGGATGAATTGGTTTTGCTACCTTTTTTCCATCTGCTTTCGTGATAATCACTCCTTCAACAGTAACAGAGTGTTTTTTCAAACGAACATCATTTATTTTATCTTCATGTCCTTTGAAGGTTCCTCTCATCACTCGAACAGTATCCCCTTTCACCACTGGAATTCGTCGTCGATCATATTTTAACAACAAGTTTTCCTCAAGATGTGACGCAAATTGTTTACGTCTCTGATGAAGTGGGGCATTGAAATGGGATTTTCTTTGTTTCCGAGCCTTGGTTGATTTCATAATCATTCCACTCATTTTTTCTTTGATTTAATTAATCTTATACAATGATTGATGCATTTGCGGCAATTCGTGGCCATCGTTCTGCTGCTTCTAATGCTACTGGTCCTTTAATCATGGATCCTTTTGTTTCACCGGTTTCTGTAACAATCACTGCTGCGTTATCTTCAAATTGGACCATGGTACCATCAGATCGTCTGAAAGGACGGCGTTGACGAACAATCACTGCTTTCAAAAGCTGTCGTCTCATATCAACAGCTCCTTTTTTCACACTAATTATCACCATGTCTCCCACCCCAGCTTTTGGATACCGTCGATGAGTGCCTTTTAATTTCGGGGTGGCAACAATTTCAACGATTTTTGCACCAGTATTATCGATGCAATCAAGACGAGCACCTGTTGGTAACCCTCTTTTTGTTCTGCCTGCAATGCCTTTCATTTCATCTTCTCCATCATATTTTTTCTATTGTAACAAATGAAATTGTTTTACTAAGCGGTCGACATTCAGCAATACGGACAGTATCACCCACCGCCACATCAAGACAGGGTGGGCAATGAGCAGAGTAAAGGGAGGTTCGTTTCTCATATCGCTCATATTTTGGTACTAAATGCATGTATTCTCTTTTTACCAGAATGGAGTGTTGCATTTTTTTGGATGCAACAACACCGGTGATAATTTGTCCTCTTACCGGGAGAGCACCATGAAAGGGGCAATGAGCATCATTACAACTTTTAGATGGGGGAGTAACAGCTATCCCAATGTTTCGAGCTTTTGTTTTTTCAGCCATATTAGAGTTCACCTCGCTTTTTTAATTCTATCCTCTGGGCGAAAGGAAATTCGAGATCCTTTCACTTTAATCAGATTATTATGTTTTTTAATGCTAAATTCAGCAATGTTTTTTGCAACACATTTGAGTTGCCCGTTTACATCGATAATGAATGTGTTTTTTGTTTCATCTACAATAACCCCTGTGATATCAATCAATGAGGGATCACTGCAATCTGAAATAATCACTTGTTTTCCGATGAATTCATCTTTTATGATTGGTATATGTTGCATTCTTTTGTTCATCCTTTTCTATCATTTTTTTTGTATGAATTTTTGTTATGGTTATGAGAGTTCAACAATAAATCCCATTTCTTCTAACGCATCTCGTACTTTGGTTCGATGATCGCCTTGTAATTCGATTTTTCCATCTTTGATGGTGCCACCACTTGCACATTTCTTCTTTAACTTGGTGATCAGGGCATCAATATCCAGTTCATTTGGGTTGATTCCATCAACGATGGTCATCATCTTGCCATATCTGCGTTTATCCACAGAAATGTAGATTTTCTGTTGTTCCCTTGCGATATCTTCACAAACACATATTTCTTTTGGAAGACCACATTTTGGACATATTTCACTCATTTATTGTTCTCCTTCCTCATGCATTATGGTTAACATACGAGCAATAGAGGTTCGTAACTGTCTGATTTTACCCGGTGATGGAGGTGATCCACCCATTGCTGCAACGCCACGCTCATGCATGAGCTCACGTTTTAATTCTTCAAGTTTTTCCAATCGTTCCTCAGAGGTAAACGACCGAATTTCTTTTGCCTTTAAGACCATAAATGTACCCTCATTTGATGATTTTACGTAATTCTTTAATTATTATCTCAGCGGTTTTGGCACCTATTCCATCAATGGTAGCAAGATCATCTGCATCCATTTCATAGATTTCTTCTAAAGTACTTACTCCTGCTTTCTGAAATTTCTTTACGATGGAGGGACCTATTCCTGAAATTTCAGTAAGTTTTTGAACATCAGTTTCCTGTTTTTCCTTTTTTGATGGTTCTGATTCTTTTGCCGCTTCCTTTTTTGTTGGTTTTTTCTTTTCTTTTTTTGATGATGAGGGTTCTTCTTTTACTTGTTTTTCATCATCTTTTTTTGGTACCAATATTTTTATCTCGTGAGGAAGAGTGGTATTTGGTTTCATAATTCCTACTTTAACACCAAGTACGCCAGCTTTCAGTTTTGCTACTGCAAAACCTCGGTCCATGACTTCCTTTGCAGTTTCTCCACAGTATTTGATATGTCCTTCCGTGAATTTCTCAGTCCGATGTCGGGAACCAGTGAGTTTACCTGCAATAACAATCTGGCATCCTCGTGCTCCAGCACCCATAATCCGTCGAACGGTAGAATGTCCTGCTCTTCGAAAATGCCATCCTCGTTCCAATGCTTCAGCTAGTTTTTCAGCCATGATCTGAGCATTAATAGAGGCAGCTCCACCTGCTTCCTGGATTTCTATTTGAGGATTATCAAGATCAAATCGTTCCTTAATCTCTGAAGTGATTTTTTTGATTTTACTGCCACCTTTACCAATAACCATCCCAGGTCGTTCGACGACAATATTAATACGAGTCCCCATTGGAGTTCGCTGAATGGTCATACCTCCAAATCCAGCTCCTTCAACTTTTTTAATAAGGAATTCTTTGATGAGGATTCTGTTTGTACTTTCCCTGATAAACTTTCGTTCGCCTGCCATTACTCTACCTCTTCAATGATTATTTCAACATTTGTTGTCATTTTATTTTTATCAGTTGCTCTTCCCTGAGCACGAGGGATAAAACCTTTCACGGTTCGACCGCGGTAAGCAGCAAAATGAGTGATTTTCATATGTTCAACATCAAATCCTTTATATTCTGCATTGTTTTCTGCGTTTTTCAGTATCTTAAGAAGATACCGTGCTGCTTTCTCTGGATAACTACCAGGTCCAACGCCTTTCTGATGAGAGACTTTCTGCTTGTGAAAAACAGCAGGAAGTGCTCTTTTCTTTACCATGATTTCTTCAAGATATTGCTTTGCCACCTCAACCGTCTTTCCACGGAGTGCATAGGCAATATTTCGTGAATCTTTTGGAGAGCAATGGAGCTCATACCCATAGGCTTTCGCGGTTTTATCTGGATCACAATCAGTAGAATATTTTTGCATAATTCATCACTTCAATGGCATAAATTTAGATGATCGTGTGGCGCCAACACCAGGACCAGTATGTTTCACTTTTTTTCGGGTTAAGGCAAATTCACCAAGATAATGACCAATCATCTGAGGTTCAATGGTTATTTCCTGGAACTCATTACCATTATAAACAGCAATTTTATGACCAATAAAACTAGGAAGAACGACCATATCACGTAAATGGGTTCGAATCACTGTTCCCGGTTCTGCTTTTTCTATATCATGAAGGAGTTTATCCTGCTTTCTGGTTAACCCTCGTTGTAAACTTCTTCTCATTCGAGAAGGAATCATAGGGAGAATTTCGTTTAATGAAAGTTTTTTAACTTCTTCAATACTTAAACCATGAAAACGGAATTCCTTTTTTCTTACCTCAATCTTCTTCCGCCTTCGTTTCCGTCTGCTTCGTGATGATGAACCAAAACTTGAGGATTTTTTTGCCATAGTGTTTATTTCCTCCCAGTTCTTTTTGCCGCAATACTCCCTACCTTTCTTCCAGGAGATGCGCCTCTTTTCACAGTATACGGTTTACCAACATGCTGATGACCTCCACCACCATGTGGATGATTGACTGAGTTCATTGCTACTCCACGGACAACAGGATATTGCCGTCCTTTTTTTCGTCGTGCATGATGTTTTTTACCCGCTTTTAAGAATGGTTTATCTTTTCGGCCTCCACCAGCAACTGCTCCTATAGTGGCTCGGCAGGATGAAGAAACCGTTTTGAATCTTCCTGAAGGAAGACGAATAACGGTTGTATCTGCATTATGGGAAACAACTGTTGCCACACTGCCACCAGTGCGAACAAGTTTACCTCCATCACCAGCTTTAAGTTCAACATTATAAATGGGAAATCCCTCTTCGACGGTTCCCAGAGTAACCACATTTCCCACTCGAACATCTTCTTTATCTGAGGAGAAACGAATGGTATCGCCTATCTTTGTTCCCTCTGCAGCAAGCAAATGAAACACAGTGTTATCATCTAAGCGAACACAAGCAAGTGGTGCAGTGCGACCGGGATCATGAATGATATCTTCTACGACACCAGTTTTTTTCTCGTTTGGGTGTTGATAGCGTATTTTTCCACGATACCGGTGTGTCGGGGCCCTGTATCGTCCCCGTGTTCTGCCTCTTCGTTGTTGAATTAATTTTTTTCCCATAGTAATTTCTCCCTAGAATACACCTATTCTCATGCCAATGTCTTCAGCGTTGTATTCAGGAGTGAATCGAACGATAGCATGTTTACCATCCTTTCCAATTTTAGTGTTAATATGTTGTATTTTAACTTCAAAGAGTTGTTCAATTGCTTTTTTTATTTCTTTTTTTGATGCTTTTCTTCTAACCACAAATTCTAATGCATTATTCTTCTCCATGAGATTCATGGTTTTTTCAGTGACATAGGGATGAAAAATAATATCATAGGGATCCATTAGTTATCATCCTCCAATGAAGCTAATGCTGATTTTGTAATCACTGTAAGTCGGCCACTCACTCCACCCGGTGCAAGATGATCAATATTTACCTGTTTTGGAGAAACAACATCTACACCAGTAAGATTTTGTGCAGCATTTCGTATTGAATCATGATCTGAAATAATAAGAATTGATTTTGGTGTTTTGTATTTTCTCCCTCTTCCTTTTCCTTTGCCAGCGCGAATATGTTTCCCATTTCTTGCCCGTATCAGATCATCAGAAATACCAAGTTGATCAAAAGCATCAAGGACATCCTTTGTTTTTTTAATTTGTTCAAATGCATCATCTACAATGATTGGTAGTGAAATTGATTCATCGAAAAGATGTCCTCGTTTGCGGACAAGATCTTTATCCGCCGTAGCGGCTAGTGCTGATTTTCTGGCCAGTTTTTTTTCTTTTTTATTTATTTTTTCATGCCAATTTCGTTTGCTGGTAGGAGGATGTGCCCGTCTTCCACCCACCACACAAGGCGCTAATGCTGCCGCATTTCCCTGGGTAAGACGTGGAACTCGTGACATACCTCGACCTTTTCCAACTGATGCAGTTGCATGTTGAGCTCCTGCAAGTGGATAAGCACCATAAGAGTGTCTGCGGTTAGAGGAAAGAGTGTTAAATGATCTTTTTATGATATCTGGGCGATGTATCGTTGAAAATATCTTAGGAAGCGTTATGGATTCTTTTTTTGATCCATTGAGTCCATAAACAGTTACTTTCACCATGGTGTTATACTCCTTGTTTACTTGTAGTTGAGATATAACTTATCTCTGCTTTTTCTAGTTTTACTCCTTTCTTGTATCGTATCGCATCTCGTAAACTGATCAGTCTTTTAGCTGGACCAGGGATAGAACCATGGATAAGCACATAGGGATTTCTGACGGTCCCATAATGTGGAAATCCTCCGGAGGGAGTGATTTCTCCTCCTTTTTCACCAATTTTCAGGACACGTTTGTTGTATTCTGTTCGTTGATGATATCCCATTTGTCCTGCTTGAGGAACCGTTTGCTGAATCCAATTAGGATGCCATGATCCCGCAGTTCCAATCATTCGTCTATGTTTTGAATTTTTATGAGTGAGCAGTTTTACTCCCCATCGTTGTACATGTCCTTGGAATCCTTTTCCTTTAGTGACACCGATGATATCAAGCATATCTCCTTCTCTGACGACATCATTGATTGAGACTTGTTTTCCAAGGATTTCTTTTGCATACTTAATTTGATCTTCTATACTTCCTCCACTGATCCGCATTTCTCGGATTTCTGGTTTTTTCTTTGGAATACCAGTTACCAGTTTTGGTTGGGTATAGACAATAACTCGTAAATCATCAGCTGAGTTGAGCATATCCCAGTTTTTGGGTTTTTCATTTTTTTGTAAGGAAAGGCGTTTTGATAAATCAGAATCAAGTTTATCAGCCCAAATCTCGCCAATGGTTCGCAGTCCATGGTTTGTTTCTTTATATCCACGGATAGCAGCAATTTTTATTGGCGGGGTTTCAACAACAGAAACAGGCATGATGACTTCTTTTCCAGATGTTGTTGAAGTGGGTCGATAATCAATGACAAAGGCATGAGTCATTCCTGCTTTGTATCCCAGGAAACCTTGTATTTTTGGTTTATCTCCACCTTCCGGCCAGCTTTTGATGTGCGGTGTTTCTGCTCGGGCTCTTTTGCGCGGGGAATAACCCATTGATCCTCTTCTTGGATGATGTTTATTTGGCATAGTATATCATCTCAGCTACTCGCTAAGGAGTGATTTTTCTAATGAGTGGACAGACGTCTTGTTCACACCGTGACATGGTCACAGACAATCAAAAAACCTTTTAGGATTATCTGATATCGGGGTTCTATAGTTGAATTGCCCAATAGATGTCTGGTATGAACGGAGGAATTAGGCATGAAAAGAACCCTATTTAAATGTTATCCTTTGTATGTGTCTATTTTCCTGAAAAAGTGATATAATCAGTTTATGAATAGTTGAGTAATGTTATATAATATATATCTAATATATTGAAAGAAGGACGGTAAAAAATCTTTGAAAATGAGGAATGAATGTGATTGCCATAATTGTTTTTTCTGAGGGAAGATTGTGAAAAATCAGCGGATGAAAAAAAAGATTAAGAGATTGCTTCTAAAAATGGGTGTTTATCAAGGCTCTTGCCGAATACAAAATGGAATTGTCACGTTGAATGGATCGGTGAACACCTATGATGAGTTTTTAAAGATAGGAACATATATTGGGAAACAAAAAGGAATTGAGGGGGTTGTAAATAACCTAGATTATCCAAAAAAAAGAGAAAGAAAAAAGATTTCGGGAAATTATGATGTCTTATGCAAAGCTGATGTGGTTATTATTGGAGCAGGTGTGATTGGCTGCAGCATTGCTCGTGAGCTTTCAAAATATGATCTTTCTGTTATTCTTGTTGAAAAGAAGGAAGATGTAGCGATGGGTACCACAAAAGCAAATAATGCTATGGTTCACACTGGTATTGGAGAAAAAATGGGTTCTTTGAAACAACGACTCTGTATCGATGGTCATGCGTTGTTTCCAGATATAACAGAGCAATTACAGGTTCCTTTTCGATATACGGGGATGTGGATTGTTATTACTACTGATACTCTTTCTGGTTTACGTATTCCTCAGTTTTTTCGCAATTTGATTTCAAAATGGCTTCTTCCCACTTTGATATGTCGGAGAGGAAAAAAACTTGGTATCCCGATGAGCAAAGTGAGTCGGAAGGATTTTTTAGAAAAAGAGCTAAATGCAACTAAAAAAGCCATTGCTGCAGTGTATTCGCCGACTTATGCGGTAACCTGTCCGTATCGGTTGGCTATTGCCCTTGCTGAGAATGCGGTTGAAAATGGTGTTGAGCTGTTGCTTGATACTGAGATGGTTGATATTGAAAAAGATCAAAATAGGATCAATGCAGTGGTGACTACAAAGGGTGTTATTCAGACATCATTGGTCATTAATGCAGCGGGTGTGTTTGCTGATGATATAGCAAGAATGGCAGATGCTCAGGAATTTACTATTCATCCGAAGAAAGGGGCATCTATTTTGTTTGATAATGAGATGGAGGGTTTTGTTCATCATTGTATGTCTCATTTGGATATTCCTAAAAAACCGAATTATAAGGGTGGTGCAGTGATGTATACCGTTGATGGTAATATTCAGTGGGGACCAACGATAAAAGAAGTGGATGATAAAAAAGATGTTAGTGTTTCTAAGGATGAGCTAACAGAGATAATAACGCGTTATAAACGGTTGATTTCTGATTTTCCAATATCTAAGATCATTGCTTATTTTGCTGGTTTGAGAGCAGCATCGTTTACTGAGGATTTTATCATTCGGAAAGCAAAGGAAGTTGAGGGTATGATTCATGTTGCAGGGATTCAATCACCAGGATTGACTGCTGCTCCTGCTATTGCGCTTCAAGTTATCGACATTGTTAAAAAAACGGGTTTAAGATTAGATAAAAAAAAGGATTTTATTTCTCAACGGAGAAAACCTGTTGTGTTTCGGGATTTGTCTTTGAGTGAACAAAAGAAAATAGTGGCCGAGCAACCATTATATGCAAATGTGATTTGCCGATGTGAAACGGTTACTGAAGCAGAAATTGTTCAAGCGATTCATTCTGTTATCCCTGCAAAATCAGTGGATGCAGTGAAGAGAAGAACGCGAGCAGGGATGGGACGATGTCAGGGTGGTTTTTGTTTATCAAAAGTAGCTGAGATTATCGCCCGTGAGCATAATATCCCTGTTGAATCAGTGACTAAAAAGGGGCCAGATTCAAAGTTATTTGTTGGCAAAGCAAAATGTTTATTAGCATCAGATTCGGATTATTCCTAAGCACATATGTAGCATGTATCAGTAATCAATCCATCTTTTTTTAGAAGACTTTTGGAATGAGTCGCCAGGGTGTTTGTTTCATGAATTTTTGGTAATCTGTACCATATTGTTTAAGCAGGTGTTTTTCTTCATCAAGGATGCTGATTATCATCAATGGAACGGCAATGGTGGCGAGAAGCAATGTTACCGGGGAGGTAAAAAAAAGTGCTAATCCATATCCTATGATAAGAAGTGAGGTATAATGAGGATGTCTGATGTAGGCAAAGATTCCATCGGTGACCAGTTGACCATGATATGCTCTATCCCAGAAGAATTCCCATTTAAAATAGAGTATTGAACCAATGAGAAAAATGAGTATACCTGCTAGGATAGTTGGAATCTTTAGGGTGGAGAGCTGCCAAACATTAAAGAACACGGTCTGTGGTCCGATGAAGATGATGAGAAGCAGTGGTGCATAATGTAGAATAAATAGCATTCGGAGTTGTTTTGGTGGTTTATAATGTCGAAAATCCATGGTTTCTCTCACAATATATTTTTTATTTTTTTACCAGTTTTTTTGAGAGATACTTGTTTTTTTAAATTATTTTGATGCCGCCATAATCAATTTGCATGTTTTGTGGTTTCAACGTATGTTTGGTATTTCTCATTTTCATCACGGATAGTTTCCGGCGGTCCATAGTTGGATCAAAACTAAGAGTGATTACGCCATCAGCGAGAAACTCTGAGATTCCATCTCGGGAAAGATATGGTGATCCCATGTGAAGTTCTGAGGTAACAATTGATGTGGTTCCTGAGGTCTCTAGGGCATTCATGATGTAGCGAAGATGTCTTCTGCGAACAGGGCCTGGGCCAACTGATGGTGATTCTTCAGAGTTGATAAAGCTGTAATTATTGTTTCCATTGTCGCTTTCTGATAGATACATCGGCATTTCTGAAAGCGGAGTAATCGAATCAAGAACGATACGTTGGTAATCACCAGAGAGAATCTCATTGGTCATGGTTTCATAAACCATTTTTTTGTTGATATTTAGATAACGAAATTTGGCGTTTCCTTCCTCGATTGATGATTGGAAATCAAAACCTAGTTTTTTTGCTTGAAGAAGTAAGCCTTCCTCTTTTTTATCTAGGGTAAGATAGAGTACTTTTTCTTGTTCTTGAATTCCTTGATAGAGGAATTGAAAACACATGATACTTTTTCCTGCACCTGGTGGTCCTGAGATTAGTGTGATGGATTTTTCAGGGAGTCCTCCCTGTAAGATAGTGTCAAGACCATTGATTCCAATTTTTTTTCTGGTCAGCATCTCTTCCTCATTGACATACATTTCTTCTGGCACCTTTCATCCCATTGCTGTAATAATGGTAGCGGTATATTATCTTAACCGTTGGTTGTTTTGAGGTCTCTTGCATCGATTAAAATGACCATATTTTTCCTTTTTTACAATTTTTTTGGAAGGGTGTTTTTCTAGTTTATAAGGTTTTAGGAAGGAAAAAAGAAATATTTATATAGTTTGTAAAATAAAAATAATAGTGATAATAGTTGAGTGGGTGCCAAAAAACCATGAAGAACAAAGAAGCACACATCTGGGTTTGGATTCAGAACGGAAAAATCTTCAAATCAATCTCCTGTTTTGAGGATGGAACCATTCGAATCTACAACGAAAAAGATCAATTGATTTTAAAGAGGACCGGGCTTTCAAAACTGCAAGTCAAACAAATAGAACATAACATCATGCGATATGGTGCCAAGAAACTCAATAAGAATGCTGAACCCTTCCGTTTTTTAGGAAAATAGTTCAAAAATCAACATGAATCTGTTGATTTGGATCAACCACTATCCCGTCTTCAGTGATATCCATCGTCACGATCTTTTTTTCATGTTGTCCATATCGCATTTTTAATACTTCTATTGCACCTTGACGACCAGTCTGCTGATTCACATTATACAAAACGACTATGCCATCGGCAAGAAATTCCTCTATTCCAGTGTCACTAAACCTTGTCGGAAGCGGATCGGTTTCTGCGATCAGAAACGATGTTGCTCCGGTATCTTCAAAAAAACTGAATAGCTGTTGCAGATACACCCGATAATTTTTTTCTTTAGTAACAGATGCAGCGATTATAGCAGTCAAGGAATCAACAACGATCACATCTGGATTAAAATCCTTAGGGATGACCAGGGGTTTGATTTTATATGATAGTTCAGTTGCAGATCCTGAGCCACCAAGAGAACCAAATTTCATCCTGAGGACATCGAGTGGATTGATTTTTTGCATTAAAAAATGACCAGAATCAACATAGGAATCTACATCATTCCAACCGAATGATTCCATGCTTTGTTGAATACGATCTTTTGTTTCTTCGAAACTAACATACATACATCGTTTTCCTTCTGAGATGAGATTGTAACAGATTTGACGGCAAAAAATACTTTTTCCAGTTCCTGGTCCACCGGCTACCATCACCGCGTTTCCCTGAGGTATTCCTCCTTTTGAGAAAAGGTTATCAAAACCTGGAATGCCAGTATTCAGCACTCTCTCTTTTTTTTCATCTAAGGGATTGGTTTCTATAGCTGGGCCGTTATCTAAATCCATTGTTTCTATCTCTCATCCTTGTATTATATTTAAAGAGGTTTTAGCCGATGATCATTTTGTATCAATCGAATATTTATCAGCTCTATATAATTCGATTCATAAAAAACCTTTCTTCCAATATTGAACGATTGAAATGTTCTTATTGTAGAACAGTCCCTGGACCTATTTGAGCTCCTATCTTGATTATGGTTAAATCGATATAGAGATCAGATGTTGCAGTTGATTTTATCTCAACATATGAAGGATTTGCAGAAGGATACATAGTTATATCTATTTCGCTATCAATTTTATATTCACTTGCTAATTTATTAAGAGATTGATTCCAAGCACTAACATAGTCGGTATATATTCTAATATTATCATTTACTGAAAATCCTCCACTGTATTGGCTACTCTTATCCTCACCAGTTCGATTTGTTCTAATATAACAATTTTTAAAGCCAGCAGTTGCATTTTTCCCAGCTATACTATAGAAACTTGGGATGATCCAATCCATTTGAATCTGATTTGGCCCAGGGGAATTATTTATGAATTTGATTGAGGGATTTACTCTCATGGCTTCCCCCTCAGCCTGATCTAATATCAGACCTCCACCAGATAAAACAAAAATTTGATCGATATAATAAGAATTCATCGATTCATATTTAATCGAGCTTAAAGGCACCCTCTGATCAAAAACAAAATCAACCTGAATGTATCTCTCCGGATTATCTTCTATGGTAAGCTGTCCAAATGCTCGAGCAGTGACAAAATATGGTAGTTCCCTGCTTCCAAGGGTTATTGGTGATGAAATAAAAATGTCATCGTCCATCGCTGTTTGAATATCAATGACTGATTTTAGATAAGAAAACTGATTTTCAACCGTATCCATATGTTCTGCTTCCCGTTGTTCCATGATTTCAGGGATATACATCAGTTGAATTGTAGAAATAACAACAGCAACTAATGCTACGAGTAGCAATGCTTCAATGACTCCAGCAACACCCTGTTGTTGTGAAAAGAATACTTGACGAGCCATATGTTTAATCATCCACCTTCCAATTAATGACTATGTAATTACTCTTTTATATGTATTTCTTGACCATATCACTGATTTGACAAAATTAATGAGGCATTGTTGCATTCATTATTATTTAATCAAAACACAATGATGTGGTTTTGATAAATTATTATTCGAGGTGTGATAAAGAATATGGGTATGACATTTGCAGAGAAAATACTTGCATCATATGCTGAGGAAAAAGAAACGATCCCTGGTCAAATTGTGACCGTGAAACCAGATCATTTGCTCACTCATGATAATACCGCTGCTATTATTCAAAAAATTACTTCAGAACTAGAACAATACGGCGTGTATTCCCCAGATCTTTCTGTTATTGTTCTTGATCATGTGGTTCCAGCTGCTTCTGAAAAAACGGCGATGAATCATAAAGCTATTAGAGAGTTTGTCAACAAATATAGTATCAATCATTTCTTTGATGTTGGTCATGGTATTTGTCATCAAATCGTTGTTGAAAAAGGACTTGCACTACCAGGTAAATTAATCTTAGGCAGTGATTCTCATACCTGTTCATATGGGGCGGTTGGAGCTTTTTCATCTGGTGTTGATCGAACTGAAGCTGCTTCTCTGATGTTAACTGGTGAAACCTGGTTAAAAGTACCTCAAACCATTAAAATGAATTTGGAAAACAAATTAGCAGATGGGGTTTTTGCTAAAGACCTTATTTTGCATATTATTGGTGATGTTTCAGCATCTGGTGCTACGTATTGTTCAGTGGAATATCATGGAGAGATAGATCAGTTTACTATTGATGATCGATTTGCTGTTGCAAACATGGGTGTTGAGATGGGGGCAAAAAACTCTGTTTTTTCCGTCGATCATATAACAAAACAGTATTTATCATCGATTGGTGTAAAAGAAAGTAAGTATTCACCGGTATATGCAGATAAGGATGCAAAGTATCAGCAAGAACTAACCTATGATCTTTCTGATATAGTCCCAATGATTGCAAAACCCCACACTGTTGATAATGTTACTCCAGCGAATTCATTACAGGATATTGATATTCAGCAGGGTCTGATTGGAACATGTACCAATGGTCGGTTATCTGATTTAAAGATCGCTGCAGAAGTATTAAAGGGAAAATCAATTCATAAAAACGTTCGTTTGCTTATTTTACCTGCTTCTAATAGTATTCTACAACAGGCACTTCAAAAAGGATATATTCAAACTTTAGTTGATGCCGGTGCCATGATTCTCCCACCTGGATGTGGTCCCTGTCTTGGCGCTCATCAGGGAGTTTTGTCCCCTGGTGAACGATGCGTAAGTACGGCAAACCGAAATTTTAAAGGACGGATGGGTTCAAAGGAAGCAGAGATATATCTGGGGAGTCCTGCTACTGTTGCTGCCTCTGCTTTGAAAGGCCATATTGTTGATCCCCGGGAGGTGATGAAGTAATATGAATGTGTGGAAATATGGTGATGATGTGAATACTGATATGTTGTTTCCAGGTAAATATACCTATTCTTGTAGTACAGCTGAGGAGATTAAACCACATCTTCTCGAAGATTTAGATCCCTCTTTTGCAGATAACGTTGAAGAAGGAGATATTATTCTTGCTGGGAAAAACTTTGGTTGTGGGAGTTCTCGAGAACAACCTGTTGTTGGGTTAAAAGCGGTGGGTATTAAAGCAGTCATTGCAAAGAGTTTCGCTCGGATTTTTTATCGAGCAGCGATTAATCAGGGTTTGTTACTTATTGAATCTGAGGAAGCAGTGAACGCGTATCAGGATGGTGACCAAGTTGAAGTGAATGCTGAGGAGGGTGTTATTTCTATCAATGATCAATCATTTTCCTTTCCAAGGCTTCCAAGAGAAATTGTTGCGATTCAAAAAGCAGGTGGATTATTGAATTATACAAGAATGAAATTAAAGGAAAAATAAAATTATTATCTCCCTTGTTTCAGTGGTATTTTATTGATTATTACCACTGGATCTCATCTATTTTTTATAAAATGAAAATGCATTGTGCTTGTATTCTTTGCTGAGCTGGGTATAAATCGCTGCATTTTGTTTTATTTGTTTTTCAAGGGTTTTATCCTGTTTAATGACTTTACCCGGTATCCCTAAAACAAGGCTATGTTCTGGAATGATGGTATCAGCGGTTACTAGGGCATGGGCCCCAATGATAGATCCTTTTTTGATGACAGCTCCATTGAGTACTGTTGCATGGATGCCGACTAGACAGTTGTCTTCAATGGTTGCTCCATGAACCATGGCCATATGACCAATACTTACGTTTTTTCCAATGTGAGTGGAGTGATCTGCATCCACATGAATGACACAGCCATCCTGAATGTTTGATCCTTCGTTTACCTGGATTTTATTTTCATCACCTCGGAGAACCGCATGTGGATAAACACCGCATTGTTTTTTTATGATGACATCTCCAATGATTACCGCGGTGTCTGAAATATAGGCTGATGAATGAATAGATGGCTTCGTTGATTGCATGGTAACTAATCCATATCAATAAATCTTGTTTAAACATTATGTCTAATGTTGCTTGATTTTTATTAAAAATCGATAAATAGAAATATTATGTTTTTTATTTGTTATTGGGTCTGGGATTGGATTCTGCGCTAAGGATGGATGAGTGTTCATCCAAGTGGCACTCCATCATCAAAAACGTATCGCTTTGCCTTCTTTTATTGCTATTAGTTTGCACTATCTTCAGTGAAACCTTTCAAGGAAAACAGGGAGAAAATGAAAATATTTTTTTTGATTATGTTGGTGTGTCTCCAACGGTTCAAACTCAGCTGAACCCAGTTAACATACAGTGTATCGTCCAGCATTATACTCCCTCCATGCATGCTTCAGTGAATATCACTGATCCAAATAATCAACAGCAGATATCTCATATGAACTGGTCGACCAATGGGAAATTCATCTATTCAACATCGTTTACTATGATAGGAAAATATTCATTTGTAGTAACTATTTTCAATGAGACAAAAATTGTTGCTAATAGTTCTTCATGTTCTTTTTGGATTGCACTCTCAAAGGATGATACTGATAGTGATAGTATGCCCGATCATTGGGAGAGGCAATTTGGTTTTAATGTAACAGATCCTACTGATGCAGATTTGGATGAGGACGGGGATGGTTTCTCTAATGCCATGGAATACACTATTGGATCTCATCCATTGAAAGATCAGGTGATAATTAATCATATTTATCGATTAAAGCAAGAGTTTGATTATTTTCTTCTTTCATTTTTATGTTTCATAATTATTTCATTTTGTTCATTGTTCGGCGTTCGGAGGGGTTCTACGTGGCTTTGAAATGGCAGTGGTTGTTCCTCTGGGTTTTTTTCATTGGTTGTATTCTTTTTGTTTTATCATTGTGGGATCTTTTTTTAAACATTGGATTAAAACATATCACTCTGTTTTTTTATGCTCTGCTTTTCATCACGGTATTGTTTTTGTTTACTTTGATGATGAGTTCTAAGAAAACCAGGCAGGATATCGTTAGAGTTTTTGAAAAAACATTACAGGGTCGCTTATCTCATTTTAAATGCCCGCATTGTCTGGGCGTTTTTGCTATTAAGGAATCAATGAATCATGATCATAAACCATTATTGCTTACCTGTCCAGATTGTGGTCATCTGGGCCTCATTCTCCCAGATCATAAGGTAGCAAAACAAAAGATACCAAAGAAGAAATCAGGAAATGTACTTCTTCGGTGTCCCAGTTGTGGTGAAAGTCTAAAAATATGGGCTGAGGGAACTCGTTTGTATCCTTATGTTCAAGTATTTTGCTGTCCGTATTGTGGGGCAAAAAAACCATTAAAGCGGATTTAATGAATGCTATGGCGGATTTTTACTGCTTCTCCACTCTTTGCTTGTTTCATGGTTTCTGCATTCATTTGCGCAACACCGACACCTTGAAGAGTGTGGTTTTGAAGAACAATGATTTCATCACCTTTTCTAATATTTGGATCTGCATCGATAACCCCTGGAGCAAAAACAGATCCTTTCAAGGTGAAATCATCAGCGATTTCTACCCAATATGTTTTGCTAGATTCAATTCGTTTTGCTCCATCAAGTGTTAAGCTGATAAATCCTCGTTCTAGAGTTATCATTCCGAGTTGAGTGTTGGATTGATTCATGATTCGTTGATAGGGATATTTTCCGGTAATCCTGGTGTCTTTTAGAAGCAATGATGCTGTTTTGCTTCCGAACTGATAAGATGCTGTTGCGTTGATGTTTTCGATTTTTCGGTTAGCTGCAGTAATTTTTGGCTTAGTGTTAATAATCTGTTTTAGTGTTTGTGATAGTTTGGTCAATGCTTCTTTTGAGGTGGGATGGTGTTCATCAGTAGTATACACTGGATTGGGGATCACGGTGGAGATAATATCAGCGAGGTTTTTGGGCAGATGAAGAATAATATCCTCATAGTGATGCTGTTGGAGAAATGTTTCAAATTGTTCTCGGATCATTTGTTTTTCATCTTCATACCAGTCTCCGCTCACCGCGATATCATAGGAGGATGCTGGATAGATTAATTCAAGTTCTCGGGGAACAAGACCAAGTGGTGAGGTAATGATCATTTCTTGGATTATCCGATGATTTTTCAATGAGTGGATTACTCGTTGGATACGGCGATGTGATTTTGAAAATGAATATGGTTTTTTAGCTGAACAGGGAAGGAGAAGAAGGATTTTTGCATGTGAGGGTGGTTGATAGCGATGGATTACGCGATGTTGGAAACGTCGAATTTCTGGTCTGAACAATCCATCTCTAGTTGTCGTCATCACCCTTTTTTTGGTTTGGGTTGCGGTATGTTTTTCTAAATATGGATAGTGGTCGATATCCATTAGATGTAGAAGTGATGCATGATGGGGATGATTTCTCACCCGTTGTTCTACTAGTTCACGCAGAGTGTTTTGTTGAATTGCGTGATGAATAAGGCTTAGTTCATCAGTTAATTGATAATAATTATGCAAAAGAAGGTCATCAAATTCCATTTTTTTGGGATTTGATAGGTGTTTACATATGGGGCAGCTGCAGGGGATTTGTTTCAATTTTTTTTGTTGTATATTTCCAGTTGGAAAAAAGAGGGTTTGATTTCGTGCAGCAAGTATAGCTCGGCTGGCATCAAATAGTTGTATTCCAAGATAGCTTAACAGAGCAAGATTCATTGGTTCTGCTAATGAAGGGGAATAGATGATATGGTTAGGTCCAATGTTTTCTTTGAGATTGGAGATGAATGTGATGAATGTTTTTTGTTTATTGAAAAGTTGTGTTGCTGATCCAACGGTGTATATTATGGATTGTTCTGATTGAGGTAATTGACAGAGGTTTTCCGTTCCACCAGGAATAAAAAAAATTCCTCCTTGTTGATTTTCTTTGGAATATTTTAGTGAATCTTGATGAAAGGATGATTGCATTGCTTTTGGATAGAAAAGATAGGTTTGAAGAAATGGCTGTTTTTCACAGGTTTTATCCTGTTTTTGAAAGATAGTTTTTCCGATACAGAGAGTGAATTTTTCTGTTTTAGGCTTTGTTTCCAGGCTGTGAAGGATGCCTTCGGCAAATGATGGTGGTTTGATTCGTTTTGTGTGAGGATAGAGGAGAGCAGGCAGTTGAATAGTATTTTTTGAGGTGTTGAGTGTTGCAAGAGTTGCTGGTCCATTACTCATATGCAATTGTAGATTCATCATCAGTGGTATATAGGGGGATGTTAAAATAATCTGTCTAACATGAGAAATGACATCGGAAGTTTTTTGTTTTCAATTAATCTTATATGATGATGGTAGTGTGTAATGAAAAGAAATATTGTCGCTGTTCGCTGGGATGATGCCTGTGGTTTTGAGGAGGAAACTTTAGATAAAGATCATTTTGTGCTTTCTCCGACAATCCAGATTGGTATGGTTATGAATGAGGATGATGAAAAAATCCAGTTGGTCCATAGTTTTAGTCTTGATGATGATCAGCATGATTTCATTGTCATTCCTAAATCATTAATTAAGGAAAAAAGAGTCCTGGGCTGGGTTGAGATAGATACAGGAAAGATTGGGAAAAAGAAATAAGATAAACTCGTGAGGATTTAGATCTGTTACTCGATCATATTTTATTTTCTCCAAATACAGTGGAGTTTGATTTTGTGAATAATTAATGTCTGAAATATCGTTGTCCAGTAAACACCATAGGGATACCATGTTCATCTGCTGCATGTATTACTTCTTGATCTCGTATGCTTCCCCCAGGTTGCACGATGGAGGATACACCTGCGTCAACGGCAACATCTACTGCATCTCTAAAGGGGAAAAACGCATCACTTGCAAGCACGGAATTCTGGATGTTTTCTTTTCCTTTGTGAGTTGCGATCCATGCGGCATCGACTCGTGCGGTTTGTCCTCCACCAATACCAACGGTTTGGGTATCTTTGACAAAGACCACAGAGTTTGATTTCACATGTTTCACGCATTTGACTGCAAATTCCATGGAGTTGAGTTGTTGTTTTGTTGGTTTTTTCTTGGTAACAATCTTCCATTCAGCTGTTGGGGTAAGCTGCATATCTCTTTGTTGGGAGAGCATGCCACCAACGACACTTCGATAAATCACTCCATCTCGATCAAATGAGGTGTTAAGCTTTTCTACTTGTAATAATCGGAGGTTTTTCTTCTGTGAAAACAGTTCTTTTGCCTCCATGGTAAACCCTGGTGCTACGATGACTTCAAGAAAGAGTCTGTTTAATTCCTGTGCGATTTGTTTTCCGACAGTTCGGTTGAATGAGACAATTCCTCCGAAGGGTGAGTAGGTATCTGTGGCAAAGGCATGTTTCCATGCTGAAAGAAGATTATTTGCACTGGCGATACCGCAGGGTGTTGCATGTTTGATGATCACACAGGTTGGCGGGGAAAAATCCTTTATTGCTTCAATAGCGCAATCGCCATCTAAAATATTATTATAGGACAATGCTTTTCCCTGGATTTGTATCGCATTTGTTATTGATGGTTCGGTTGTTTCTGGGATGATTTTATAAAAAATGCCTTTAAGATGTGGGTTTTCTCCATATCTCATTGCTTGTTTTTTTCGGAGAGCTACAGTGTTGTTTTCTGGGAATAAATCATCCGTCCACCGTGATCGTAGATATGATGAAATGATACTATCATATTGTGCAGTGTGACTGTATGCTTGTAAGGCAAGGTGTTCTCGTTCTGCAAGAGTTAGATTTCCTTTTTTCTCAAGAGATTTTAGAGTTGTTTTGTATTGATCTGGTGAGGTAATGACGATTACATCACGATAATTTTTTGCAGCTGATCGGAGAAGAGTTGGTCCTCCTATATCGATATTTTCGATGACTTCATCAAAGGATACCTTCGGTTTCTTAATTGTAGTTTCAAATGGATAGAGATTACAGACAATCATATCAATTGGTGCAATGTTATGTTTTTTCAGTGTCTGCATATGTTTTTTGTTGTTTCGTTTGGCTAGTAATCCAGCATGAATACGGGGGTGGAGTGTTTTCACTCGTCCATCTAGCATCTCTGGAAAACCTGTTTCAGTTGAAACATCAGTATATGAGATACCATGTTTTTTTAGATAAGCCGCAGTTCCACCTGTCGATATGATATCAATGTTGAGGGTTTCTAGTTTTTTTGCAAAATAGTCCAATCCATCTTTGTTTGATACACTAAGAATTGCTCTTTGTACATTCATCACTCTTACCGAATGGGCATATAACACAGGCTCATAAATATTTGGGTTTGAACAAAAAGATCCAATTTTTGAGAGAAAAAATGAGAGGAGTATTTATCTCAGTTATCATTATGGAGTATGATTTTTTCCTTTTTTCTCTGTTTTAATCACTTCATCTAAACTTTTTTTTCCTTTCAGCACATCTAACGCTTGTTTTTCAGAAATAGAAAATCTTCCATTTGTTATTTTCCGGCTTTTTTCTTGGATGTTTCGTATTTCACCTTTTGATGGCTCAAGTGGTAATTTCCGTTGTACTTTTCCCCCTTTTAGCAGTGCAATTGCTGCTGCAGACTCCATATCCCTGTAGGCCCGCTGAGTTTGCTGAGATGATGAGGTTTTGCTTTCATCAACGATTTCTATTGGTATACCAAGGGGAATAAGTGAATTTATAATTCGGTTTCTACTAATGATTGATCCATGACCGATACGAATAATGTATTCATATGATGGATAATTATCCAAGATTTTTTTTATTTTTTTAAAAACATCTCCTGGTGATTTAGTCTGTGTTTTACAGAGAAGAATATCATCACCAACTATGGCTATCCCTGGTTTTTCACCCGGATCAATTCCAATAAAAACAGTTTCGTAAATATCTTTTCCAATGAGCAGATGTAATGCTTTCTCAATAGCGGTATCTACATCTTCATAGGCATCTGCGGCGATAACCTTCGGTGTTTTTAAGGTATGTATCTCTCTATGGGATGTAAGAATGACACCAATTCGTCTAGGGATGTGATCTGAGGAGGTTAATGAAACATAGGCAAGACCTCTTTTTTTAAAGCATTTTAAAAGATCATGGTAAAGTGAGAAATCCTTAGTATAGATGCCTATGGTTTTTTTTTCTTTTCTTTTTTTCACAGTCATTCCTTTCTCTTTTTGTTATCGCTCCCAGGAATGTTTTCCATCAAGATACTTTGTCCAGAAGACCGCTAAGTCTTTTTGTATTAAATCAGGAAGAGAAAGAATCTTAAAATCATTTTGCATCGTTTCATCAAGATGTTTTCCTTTACTTAACTGAGGAATAATATCTCTGAGGAAATCATCAAGGTTCTGATATGTTCGTTTAATGGTCACGTATGTTCGGCCATTTTTTTCAAAAGGTTTGGATATGAGATCAGGATGGTTTTTCCATTTTTCTAGAAATTCTTTTGTGTTTTTTGTAAGCTTTTTCGGTGGACCCATATGAGTATAGATTGCTGGTAATGGTTCAGGATCTGTTTGTATGATAATATATACTTTTTTTGTAGGTTGATGAATAAAAAATCTAATATCATGAATTGAAAAATCATAGGTCTCACAAGCTGTAGTGATGGACCGGATTGTTTTTCGTAGTTGTGGATACAGGTTTTCATCGAGAATATCTGGTTTATCAAAGATTATGCCCACGTAATGATATTTTTGTTTATCGAGTTGTTCCTTGATTTTTTTCAGATCCCATGGTTTTACTGGGTCAGGAAAGAAAAACGTAATATGAGGTTTTTTTAGGTATGCATTGCAAGCAAAGATGAATTTTTTCAGGGTTTGTAATGATACGGCTGAGGCAACATTTCGTTCAGGATCGACAGGATCAATAAAAGTTAGTGGTTCTGGAAAAACCGGAATCGGCTGAGAACCTAACGTTATTTTTTTCCCTGGTTTCCAGGTTTTGACTTGCTTGATGATATTTTGAAAGCTACCATATTTAATAACAAAGAGCTCGCAGAGGTATCCAGAAAATCCCTGGATTTGTGCTTCAGCCCCATAACAGCTTATTCCTTTCAGAAATTGTTTGAAAAGACGGATTTCTTGTTTTTGATCCTCAGTTATTTTTTGTTTTACATATTTTGTGTGAAAGGGTGTGCGGTCTACTGCAGAGAGTTTCTGGCTGGCATGCTCAACGTTGTAGCAAGGAACAAGCTCAACCTCATACTGGTTAAACATCCCTCTTATGTAGGGATGTTCTGCATAACATTCTTCAGTTTTTTCAAGTAATTGTTTTCCAATTGAAAGCGTGGATGTTGCCATCTCTTCTTTTCTGGTATGATACGGGTAAAGCAAAAAAAGATCAATATCTAAACTGTTCTTCAGATAGGTATCCTTTGCAGTGCTTCCCACTAGTTCTATTGATGCATTGATATTTCGATTGATTAGTTCTTTTTTGATGATGGTTTGAAGGTGTTGTATGGTGTCTTGTAGCCTTTTTCTATCTGATGTTGTTGGAGTAATTGTTGCTAACACTTTTTTTTCAATGGCGTTGAATTGGGTCATACTCAGTCATCCCTTATTTGTTTAGCCTGGTTTGAAAGAGAGTTTCTCGGGCAAGAAACAATTGCTTCGATGACATTTTTTTCTATGAGTGCTCAAATGGACAACTCATATAATAACTCATACCATGAAAAGCTGCTATAATCATCATAGATTGGTTTAACTTTGTTTTTAAAAAAATACCTTTATTCGTGGAAAAGAAAGGTACTCAAATCATATAAGAATGAAAATCTGGTGGATTCATAGTTACTAAAGAGGTATAGTTTTTAGGGTTTCATAGATTGGTCCTTTAGGTGTGAGAGTACTTTTTTTCAATGTAACATGATTGATGGGAAATTCCTCAAAAATGGTTTCGCTGTACTGGTCAACTAATGAGATGATTTCTTCTTTTCCCTGAGCAGTTTTTACTCGAGCAATGGTCAAATGAGGGGAGAAATCTCGTTTTTCTTTTTTAAAACCGAGTGTGGTCAGGTTTTCATTTAAATAAGAGGCAATCGCTGAAAGATGCTCTGCTTGTTTGAGGCCTATCCAGACTACTTTAATGTAATTTCTATTTGGAAAAACGCCAGTTCCCTCTAATGAAACGACATGTGGTTTTATAGATGAAACCGCTTTTTTTATGAGTGATTCAATGGCATCCAGTTGAGTCATTGGTGTTTCTCCTAAAAATTTTAAGGTGAGATGTATATTTTCAGTGTTCACCATTTTTAATTTTGCTGATGTAGCTGCTAATGCATTTTTAAAATCAATGAGTTTTTCTGCTGCTGGGACATCTACCGCGATAAAACCTCGAAATGTTTCCATAATTATCATCCAGATGTTATCATTTGAAAACAATGTTCTCCTACAAAAGATTACTTATTTGTCTATATTCTTTTTGATAAGAATTGTCAAATAATCTATATAAGCAGATGAAGCCAAAAAGGAGTATGGACGCGAGGTAAAATGATTGGAAAAAAAGATAAACAGATATTTTTAAGTTTTTTTGGGTTGATTCGACCTTTTACCCTGCTGGCTCCATTTACCGTTTCACTGAGTATCATGGTAGCAAGTTTCTATTATCATGGTGGAGAGTTCAGTATTGATATTTTCTTTCAGATAATCCTTCCAGCAAGTATTTCTCTTTCTTTGTTAAATGGAGCTTCTAATGCATTAAACCAAGCAACAGATCATAAATCGGATGGTATTTCAAAACCATATCGACCTATCCCTCAGGGAAAAATCTCTGTTAAACATGCATATATTATTTCTGCGTTACTTTATGGACTGTCTCTTTTTATGGCTTTAATGATCCATAGCACATTTTTTGTTTTTGTTATAATAATTACCTTTTTTACAGTTAGTTATTCTGTTTCCCCAAGAATGAAGGATAAATTAGTATTTAATCAAATTTGGATTGCAATACCACGTGGATTTCTGGGTATTTTAGCCTCGTGGAGTGTGTTTGGATCCGTTTTTCATCCGCTCCCATTAATCATCGCAGTTGTAGCTGCTCTTTTTTTATTCGGAGGATGTATCACAAAAGATATCACTGATTGCAATGCAGATAAACAATGTGGAACAAAAACTCTTGTTAATAGATATGGTATTGAAAAAGCAGCTTGTTTGAGCCTTCCCTTTTTGTTTTTTCCATTCTTACTAATACCATTGGCTATAAATTTTGGGTTTTTAAAACCAGTATTTTGGTTTCTGACATTTCTAGCAATTCCAGGTATCTATATTTTTAAGTTGATGATGGTTAAACAAAAACCTAGTAGATTTTTTGAGAATACGCAAGCTTGGTCTCTGATGTATTTAACCTATTTTATTTTTGCTTCAAGTTTTTCTATGCTGACCATCTTAAGCGTAGCATTATAGGGAAAAAACCTTCAATATGAGAAGAGGATAAGAATCAATTCTCGATTATTTTCCGAGGAAAAATATAAAAAAGGTTTTCAGATTCATTATAATTGGTGAGGAATTCTGGGATTTAACTCAAAAAAACTAAAGAATTCTACGAT
This sequence comes from uncultured Thermoplasmatales archaeon, assembly GCA_964627915.1. Classification (GTDB taxonomy): domain Archaea; phylum Thermoplasmatota; class E2; order DHVEG-1; family DHVEG-1; genus EX4572-165. The sequence goes on along the minus strand of CAZVKY010000007.1, from coordinate 4,984 downwards.
TACTATAACTTTAAATGAGCAGTTGATTTTTCAGATAATCCTATTGAATGCACTTGGCCTTATTGCCACAGGCATTTTGGTCTTTTTGTTCTCGGATACCTTTTTTTCATTCTTGTGTAGCTTGATTTTTGGGCTGACCGCTATGATTTTATTGTTTTATTTTTTTGTGAAACGAAATAGAAATCGTTTCTTTTCTACTAGTATTTCTCAAAAAAAGGATGAAGAAAAAGAGGAATTTCTTAGTGTGATGAAAATCGAATAAAAGAATTCGTTATCTTAGAGATTAGAGATTGTTAAGACTAGAATAGTCATTATCAATTTTTTGAGATAAATGAAACCCGGAAGTTATTTGCTAAAATGGGAGAGTGAGAGAAAAGGTGTTTTTTGGGAATAGTATCTTTGCCTCCTTTTCCCTCTCGGCCATTTTTTTGGCCTGCTGAAAAACACCCTCCGTTATTACGTATCTTGCCTCCTTATTACTTAGTACACAATAACTATTTTCATTAATAACATTTTCCAAATATTAAAATATAAAATTATTAAATAAAAATAGGGGATTTTTGTGATTTTATCGACTAATAAGCGTAAAATGATAACGACAAGGAGTTATATTTAAATATCATCTCCTTATTCCGATGTTCTTACAGGCAGATTGTTATGGCAAAGTTTCCTGAAGCCGAGAAACGGTTATTAAAAAAAAAGATTTGTATGAGCTGCGGTGCAACAAATCCACCCAAAGCAAAACGATGTCGACGATGTCGATCACATGAACTCCGAGTAAAAGCAAAAGAGGGAAGAGGAGTTTAAATTTAACATATTTTATAAACCGTCATCTTTAAGAGTATATTTTTCTTTTCCACTGAGCAGGTTGAAACTGCATGCCAGAGACAAAATACAAAAAAGATGAGGATTTCAACGAATGGTACAATGAAATTGTAGAACTCGCTGATTTATGTGATAAGCGCTATCCGATTAAAGGAATGAATGTCTGGCGACCATTCGGCTGGAAGCTCATGACTCATGTCGACAGCTTGATTAGAGATGAAATGAGAAGCACATATCATCAGGAAGTTAATTTTCCACTGCTTATTCCTGAATCGCTTTTTGATAAGGAAGCCCAACACATTGAGGGTTTTGGTAGTGAAGTATTTTGGATTACTCATGCTGGGAATAATGAACTTGAGGAACGATGGTTACTCCGCCCTACTTCTGAAACAGCGATGTATCCTATTTTTTCACTGTGGATCCGCTCTCATGCAGATTTACCTTTGAAAACATTTCAGATCGTAAACACGTTTCGCTATGAAACCAAGCAGACCAGAGCTTTTATCCGTGTGAGAGAGATCCATTTTTTTGAAGCTCACACCTGCCATGTTGATTTTGAGGATGCAGAACGACAAATTCAACAGGATAAAGAAATTGCTGATCGATTATTACATAAACTTTGTTTGCCCTATCTTTTTTGTAAGAGACCAGAATGGGATAAGTTTGCCGGTGCATTTTATACCATCAGTATCGATGTATTAATGCCATCTAATAGAACCTTACAGCTTGGCTCTATTCATCAGTATAAGGATAATTTTTCTAAACCCTACGAAATCTCTTATGAAGCTGAAGATGGTAGTCATGTGCATTGTCATCAAACCACTTATGGTATGAGTGAACGCATTCTCGGTGCAGTTGTAGGAATTCATGGCGATAATAAAGGGTTGGTTCTTCCACCAGAGGTTGCTCCAACTCAAGTGATTATTATCCCCATTATTTTCAAGGATACAAAAGAAAAAGTGATGGATGCCTGTCATCGAGTTGGTGAGATTTTAAAAAAGCTTAATATCCGTTTTCATATTGACACGCGAGATATTAGCGCGGGAAATAAATTCTATGATTGGGAGTTGAAAGGTGTGCCTTTGCGTATTGAGATTGGTCCACGTGATGTTAAAAATGAACAGGTTGTAGTGGTTGCTCGGGACACGGGTGAAAAACAATCTATCTCCCAGTCAGAGTTATCCACGGTACTTCCTGAACAATTACAATTATTAGCTCAACGTCTGCTACATAAAGCAGAAAAAATGTTAGAAAATAATAGACATCAGGTCAGCTCTATTGAAGAAGCAAGGGAACTCAAAGGAATTGTTGAGTTGCCATGGTGTGAAAAAGATAGATGTGCTCTTGAAGTGGAAACAATTCTTGAAGGAAATACGTTAGGTGAGCCTTTAGACGCTGATGAGAATATACAGAAGTATAATTGTCCGATTTGTGGTAAACCTGCAAAAAAATGGATGCGATTTGCAAAAACATATTAAGGAGGAAAAAAAGAATATGAGTGAAAAAATAAGTAAAATGATGAGAGAATATGTGGTAATCTTAAGTGCGCTATCAATAATCGTTGGAGCCATCATCACCATCTTTGGTGTCCTGGGCATTTGGATGAAGAGCTTACTTACCGATACCCTCTCAATTTCCAGTGATTTTTTAGTGTGGTGTCCGTATATTCTAGTCGTTGGCATCATCGTTCTTCTAGCAGGTATTTGGTATCTCTATGATTTTTTCAGGAATAAAAAGATTCTGTTAGATGATTTGCAAACCAAGAAACGATCTGAATTTCTGAAAAACCATGCGGCATTAAAGGATGCAGCTCGTCATCTGCCATCAAAATATCAAAAATTGTTAGAAGAAAAGGAAAAAAAGTTAAACGTCAAATAATGAAGAATTGTTTCATCCTTTATTTTGTTAAATGGATGGTGACTAAGTATTCCAAAGTTTCATGTTGTTCTTGTCGAACCAAAATATAGTGGCAACATTGGTGCTGTTGCTCGAGTAATGATGAACTTTGATGTTCATCAATTAGTCTTGGTGAATCCATGTGAACTGGATGATACATGTTATGTAAGATCTGTTCATGCAGATAGTATTTTAGATGAAGCAATTATTGCAGACTCTTTTGAAAAGGCTACAGAAAATATTGATTTTTTGATTGCTACCTCTTCAATTCCTACCTTATCAGACAAAAAACATTTACGTCATCCTGTTTTTTTAGATGAAATCACTGAAAAAATTGTTGATGTTGAGGGAACGATTGGCTTGGTGTTTGGTCGTGAGGATTATGGTCTTTTTAATCAAGAGATAGCTGCATGTGATTTAATGATGAAAATTCCAACCAGCGATGCCTATTCCTCATTGAATCTATCACATGCTGTCGCTCTTGTTCTTTATAGCATTTATGTTAAAAAATCAAATGAAAGAGAAAGCAAACGATGTCTTGATCATATTGAAAAAAATCATCTCTTTGATGCTTTTTCTCAGTTACTTGATGCCATTAGTTATCCAGGTCATAAAAGAGAGAAAACATTGGTGATGTTTAAACGGATGATGGGACGAGCACTTCCTTCAAAATGGGAGTATCATACTTTGATGGGTGTGATTAGAACTGCAGCAGAAAAAATCAAAGGAAAAAAATGATTTCTTTTTTTTATATGGTTTCGATATCAAAGAGCACATGACTGTTTTTTAATGCTTGATGAACTTTATCTGCAAACCAAATTAGTTCTTCTACATCGGTTGATTCTGAATCCCATTCGTAAACAAAATCATAATTTCCTTTAGTTGCTTTGAAGCCCATGTTTAAAAGTAGATCTTTAATTTCTGATGGAGAGTCTCCTTCACTGCTGAAGAGGATTTTCAGATAGGTTTTCATAGTGGTCACGTTGTCAGGTGAATTGAATCATTTTTCTTAAACATTGCGATGACAATGTATATTTAAATTGAATAAATTGGAAAGGGGATGAAACAGAGGATAAGAATTGCTACGGCTACAAAAAAGAGTAATTTCCGTTTAAAATCAAGAGTGGAGTTATCATTTAATGGTGGCGGATGGACGATACCAATGAGTAGAATGATAATAAAAGCAAAAAACCACCAACCGGTAAAAATCATGATTATTATCGCGATCCAACTCGCATATTTTTGTTTTTCTCCTAGAACCGCTCTGAAAATATGACCTCCATCAAGTTGACCTGCTGGGAGTAGATTAATGGAGGTGATCAATAATCCAATCCAACCAGCAAAGGCAATAGCATTTAAATCAAGGGCAAAACCCGCAGGGAGTTGAACTAAAAGATCAGAGAGAACATAGAACAATAAAGAGGCCCCTAGAACTGTTTCTCCTGTTGTTAAAGAGGAAATGGATACGATTTCTGATGTCATAATACCAAGTATTGTAACGGGTACTGCAACAATAAAACCAGCGATGGGACCTGATATTCCTACATCAAATAGTGCTTTTTTATCGGGCATGGGATCATGACTGCTAATCAATGCACCAAAGGTTCCTATGTTAAATCCAGGAAGGATTGGTGGTACGGGGATAAAGAAAGGTAGCGATGTATCAAGATCATGTTTTTTTGAAATCACATAGTGACCCATCTCATGAATGAACAGTATGCTCATCAAGGGCAGGGAAAAAAGAACTGCGCCATAAAAGAGATTTTCTGGGTAGAACACAGCCATTGCATCTGGAAGTGATTGGATATCAGCAAAACCCATATGAAGTAATGATCCAGTTAGCACGGTGGTGATAATAGTGGCAATGAGAAGAGCAAAATTTACCCATACTGGTTTTGTTTTTTGTTTTGGTTTTTTAAGAACATAGATGACATGTTCTCCTTTTTCATAGCGTAACAATGGAATGTAGCCTGAAGGGGACAATACTTTTCGTAATGATTCAAAATGTTGTTCAACCTTATCCGGATCTATATTGCAAAAAAAAAGAGCTGCTTGTTTTGAAAACTTAATATCATAAAAAGAGAAACGGCTTCCGATTTCTTGTTTCAGAAATTCCATATCAAAAGATGGTGAAGAATCATTTGTTGTCCAAGGTGTTGGCATAATTAAGTATCATACTAAGCATTCTTTTATAATCTTTGTGTTGTGTTTGAAAGAAAAAAACCCTGTTAAAAATGTAACCGAGGGCAGCATCTTTATGTAT
>CAZVKY010000006.1:0-41932 GCA_964627915.1 uncultured Thermoplasmatales archaeon | reverse complement strand
TATGAGAAAATTTCATTAACAAAAAAACAACTACACCTGCTTTGTTTTATGCAATCTCTCCCCATTATTGCAAAATATCCCTTCCTCACCGATGCAAAAACATATGTGCAAAATGAAGCACCAAGTATCCTTGAAATCTTGCAGGATCCATTATATGAACGATCTCGAACCATCGCTGTAGAACGACTTGAAAACGCGTTTCATCAGAAAGATGTTGGTTTGAGACGACTTGCTACAAAATCAGATTGCCTCATGGAACTTTTTTCATATCCCATCGCTCGAATGATCGCTGTTTGTGTTAATGATCCCTATTTTACCCGCCGATATGCATTAGGTGAAGCCGTGCATATGTACAAAAATCTCCTCAAAGAACCCACCTCATTTTTCATTGATGTAGCTAAAGAATTTGAATTAACTATCAAAAAAGATGAAAACAGCAACTCTTTCTCTCTTTATTTCACTCATTATCTTCATTATGCACCAACGAGATATAAAAAATGGAAAATGATTAATCGAGAACTAGACAATGGATTCATCATTGTTTCAAAAAAAGATATGGCTCGCTTGTTACAAGAAGCATTACGAAAACGGATTAATGATGAATTAGATGAAAAAACCTGTTATGAACGAGTGAAACATTTGTTTTTATCTGATATTAACCAGCTGAAAACAAAAGTAATGAAATATCGCAAGGATATTGAAGCAGCCCCCATTGGAAAACTTGATGTAGACAAATTACCACCTTGTTTGAAACAAATTCTTGCTGCAGCCCAAGCCGGGGAAAACGTTCCTCATGTAGGGAGATTTGCGTTGGTTGCCTTTCTAAATTCTTTGCAATTAAGCACTGAGGATATCCTTAATCTTTTTAGCAGAGCACCAGATTTTGAAGAAGAAAAAACCCGTTATCAAATAGAGCATATCACTGGTGAAGGCTCTTCCACATCATATAAAGCACCAGGCTGTGAAAAACTAAAAACATATGGACTTTGTCCTAGTGAAGAAAAAGATGCTCTTTGTAAAAAAATAAATCATCCTTTGGGATACTACCAGGCAAAATGGAGAAAAAACAAAAAGAAGGCAAAACGATGAAACACTTTATCACCTTTGAAGGAATCGATGGATCAGGAAAAAGTACTATCATCGAACAGGTCTATCAACAATTAACCGATCAACACTATCCTGTGGTCAAAACCATGGAACCAACAGACACCTGGATGGGAAAATGCGTGCAAACCTGTATCGAAAATCAAACAGATCCATTTGTCACCGCGTTTACCTTTATCGCTGATCGAATTCAACATGGAAAACAAATACAAAACTGGTTACAACATGATAAGATTGTTCTCTGTGACCGATATGCAGAATCAACCTATGCCTATCAAGGAGCACAATTACAAAACCAAATAGATCATCCAATACGGTATCTTCAACATTTATCAAAAAACAGGATACCTCTGCCAGAGAGAACCTTTGTGTTTATGATAGATCCAAAAACGGCGATACAACGCATTCAAGATAGAGATAATCTTATTGCTTTTGAAAAAGTTGCTTTTCTTGAAAAAGTACAAAAAAACTATGAACATCTTATAAATGGATCACGATTTAAAAAAATAGATGCCACCCTATCCATAGAAGAAATCAGCTCAATTTGTGTGAAGGATATCCTAAAGGATTAAGAATTTTTTTTTGAACCTAACATTATTATTGCAGTTATACATTCCCCATGGGAGACAAAACAACATAAAAAAAAATGGATAAGTCTGGTGGAGGAAACATAACCTTATGGTAAATGAAATTTTTAAGCATAGAGTTGGACGAACACCACTAATTCGAGCATATACCTTAGAAAAAAAACTAGGGATTAAAAAAATATATCTCAAACTAGAAGGAAACAATCCCTCAGGTCACCGAGAGGACCGGTTAGCCTATCTTATCATTCGAGATGCATTAACCCGAGGAAAAAAAACAATTTGTATGGGAACCTATGGAACCATTGGTGGCTCCCTGTCTTATTTAGCCCAATATTTTGATATAAATTGTGTCTTTTATGTACCTAGTAAAGCCAAAATATCTCGAAAGAATCTTTTCGCTGATGATTCAGAACACGTGGAAATCAGAGAATTTGGGAAAAACTATGAAGATTGTGTGATTGAAAGCCGACGGGTCTCAAGAGAAAACAACTGGTATGATGCTAATTTCGGCCTTGCAAACAGCATGATCAATATGTATGCGTTTTCCTACATTGCATCAGAGATCAGCCGACAGCTTGATGGTCAATGTGATAGTGTTTTCTGTCAAACATTCAATGGGTCTTCTATCTCCGGGTTACACCTTGGATTTAAACAATTATGGATCAATGAAGACATCGATGTTCTCCCTCGGATTTGGGCGGTGAGCACAGAAAACGGTAATGCTATCATTGAATCATACAAAAAAGGAAGCGACAAAATCCTCACTCTTGATCCTAAAAACATCAAAAAAACAAGATACAGTCGGCATATGGTAAATGGAGATTGTCAAAATGGTCAAGATGCCTTAAACGCGATTCATGATACCTATGGAAGAGCTTTAGGAGTAACCGATGAAGAACTCACTTCAGCAGTGAAAACATTCCGTAAACATGAAAAAATTAGGTTAAGCACACCAAATGCGTTTCCGGTAGCTGCGTTTATGAAAGCAGCTAAAAACAAGGATATTTCAGAGGGTAATCATGTGCTTATTATTGATGATGGTAAAGTTGATCTTGATATCCATCGACTCCGGAAAAAGGATTTATCTATTTCCTACAAAGCATTTCTAAAAAAACTTGATGATTGGCTCCTGGAATTTTCAGATCCTAAAAAGGAGATGGATGAAGCCGTGGAAAATGCTTTTGAAGATGGATATGTGCTTGGAGCTTTTGATCAAGGAACCATTGTAGGAATAACAATATTATCCAGAATGAACTTTGATACCTTTTTCCCAAAATATCATCTCTCTTATATTGCTACAAAGAAAACCGTGAAAGGAAAAGGGATTGCCACTGAGCTTTTAAAAGAAGCCATTCAAATCTCCAAAGGGGAACTCTCGCTTCATGTGGAGACGGATAACAAAAAAGCTATTCGATTATATGAAAAAATGGGACTTCGAAAAAAATATTATCGAATGTTATATGTTGGAGAAGAACATGAATCCCAGCTCTAACAAGCTTACCATCGGAGAAGAACAAGATTTAATCTCATTAACAAAACAACTCATTAGTATTCCAAGTACGGTTGATGATGGTAATGACATCTATCAATTTGTAGAAGAATATCTCAAAAAAAATGAGTTACCCGTGCAATTACAATCCATGCGGAATCCCTATGTTGATTATCATGATTTTTCAAATCTTTATGTGAAATTAGGAAATGGACATGGACCAAAGATAATGCTTAATGGGCATCTTGATACTGTGGGTGCACTAAGACCCGGGCGATGGAGTCATCCACCCTTTGATGCCATAGAAAAAGAAGGAAAGATCTATGGACGTGGTGCAGCTGATATGAAAGCAGGATGCGCTGCGGAAATCATCGCGCTTATTGCTTTTGCCAAACGAAAAAAAGAAATCAATGGTGAACTCTTTCTCAGTTGCGTCTTTGGTGAAGAAGCACCCTTTTCACTTGGAGCAGATTCTCTTCTCCGGGAATTTGATTTAGATGATTACGATCTCATCCTGATTACTGAGCCTTCACCCATTATTTCAGTGAATGATTACTGTTTTACCCATGATAAAATCCATGGAACAGCCTTTCCAGTGGCCATTGTTGGAGCAGAAGGAAGAGCAGTCCTTGAAATAGAGCTTTTTGGAAAAGCAGCACATGCCTCACATCCATCCCAAGGTGTTAATGCATTACATGATGCAGCAACGCTTATTTCAGAGCTGGCACGATTTGATATTTTCACTAATATTAAACGAGGTCGTGGTCATTATGTGGTATTAAACATCGAAGGAGGGGATTCGACGTTTACGGTTCCTGAATACTGCCGGATTCTTATCAACCGGCAGATCATGCTCGGTGAAGATGCCCGATCAGTTATCAGAGAAATCGAAAAAATCGTGCTTGCTCTCCGATTGGAATCAAGAGTACAAGTCTATAAACGACATTCACCGGATCCCTTGCTTGAATACAAACCCTATGTTAATGAACATTCTCCCTTTATTGATTTGTTTTTAGAAAATGTTGCCAAGCAACAAATCACTGAAGAAAAACATTCTTCTCAGCAGAAACCCTGCCGTTTTACCACTCGTAGCGTAGGAGATTTCAATCTTTTTGGGACTCGAACCAAAGCGCCAACACTTGTTTTTGGTCCTGGTGGAGGCAACATTCATGCTCCAGATGAATATGTGAATAAAGATGAAATCATTGAAATAGCAAATTACATTCTTTCATTTCTTTTGAAGGTGTATTCATGATTAAATATCCCTGTTTACTGATTGATCTTTCAAAGATAACGCATAATACCAAAACCATTGTAAGACTGGCCGAACAAGCAAATATTTCTATCACTGGTGTAACAAAAGCAACCTGTGGAGATCCCCGAGTAGCACAAGCAATGAAAGATGGAGGAGTGCTATCCCTTGCTGATTCTCGTTTGCAGAATATCAAACGAATTAAAAAACATCATCAGGACATTGATTGTATGCTTCTTCGCACTCCCATGATCAGTCAACTCCAGGACATTGTTGACGTTGTTGATATCAGCCTTAACTCTGAAAAAAGTGTTATCCAAAACATTTCAGCTCTTGCAGAAAAACAAAAACAAAGCCATAACATTTTACTCATGGTAGAAATGGGTGATCTTCGAGAAGGAATAAACCAGGACGAAATCAAACAACTTATTCCAGAACTACTTGACATGAATGGTATCAATCTCTATGGGATAGGGATGAATCTAGCCTGTTTTGGTGGAGTCGTTCCCACCTCTGAGAAGATTAATGCTTTTTGTTCCTTTGTCGATCAACTTGAAAAAACATATAACATCCATTTCACCCTTGTCAGCGGTGGCAACTCAGCAAATATTCCCTTGCTTCTGAAGAACCCAGAGGAAACCAGAGTGAATAATCTACGAATCGGTGAAGGAATTCTTCTTGGTAGAGAAACCGTGCATCGAACAGCTATACCCGATACCTATCAGGATGCCTTTATTTTGGAAGCAGAACTTATTGAACTTAAACAGAAACCCTCTGTTCCAGATGGAACCATCTCTGAGAATGCCTTTGGTGAAACACCAACATTTAAAGAAAAAGGAATCATCCAACGGGGAATCGTTGCTATAGGAAGACAAGATGTTATCGTCGAAGATCTTAAACCTCTTGATGATCACATTGAAATCCTTGGCAGCAGCAGTGATCATATCATCCTTCATATCAAAAATAAATCATATCAAATCGGTGACTGTATTCGTTTTTCAATGAAATATGGGGCGTTAGTTCATCTGTATACTAGTCCCTATGTTCACAAGAAATATATTAAAACATAACTGATTATTATCCGAATTCCTTCAATGTTTTTTGCATATCATCTGCTAGAACAATGCTTCGTTCGATTTCCTGCCATTCCAAATCATAATCATTTAGTAGATGTTTCACCATATCTGGCACCCGAGGTGCACAAAGAATACCACGAACATCAGCTTCATCAACATCATGTTTCACATCTTGCACATACATCCGTAATTGATGCACCGCACTAATCGTAGCTAAGCTTCGTTTCACTTCAATAATCACTGGTGTATGATCCTTATCCAATCCATATAAATCAATCATCCCGGATTTTACTTGTTTCTCCCTTTTTTTGATTCGAAGGCCATGTTCAATGACCTCTGGGCTTTCCAGGATTTGATTGACCACATCAGATTCCATGCCCACAATATCAAGTTCAGCTTGATCTTTCAATGAATCGATGAGGATACAGTTGATTCTTCGAAACGTGATCTTCATTTTTTCATCTGGTTTTGTATGTCGTGATTTGATAATAAAAACATCATCTCTGCTGATAAAATCAGTGATTGATCCAGCTGGTTGCCAATTTATCGGTTCCCGTAGAACGGGTTGATGAACAAGTAGGTTTCCATCTTGTTTTATCATGATGATGCGTTCACCCCAATCCAGAAAGGATTGTGCTCTCCCATGATAGCTTACTTTGCAGTCCCCTATTACTTGAAGAAATGTTTTCTCCGGGTTTTTTTTATGATAGGTTATGACAAAAGACTGTGCATCATCAGCAGTCATATTGGTTCGAATCTTAACCACTTTTTTTCCTCACCATTAAAAGTGATATGATGAAAGAAAAATCATTTTATTTGTTTTTCCCTTTGTTTTTTTAGATTACTTTTTTCAACATCTCTGCTGGATCAATAAGATGATTAGGTTTATCCTTTCCGAACCAGTTCCCTCCGAGATAGTTATCACTTTTCTCAGGTTTAGAATCATATAGTTCAAGATGAAGCATGCAATCATGGTTTTGTTTTTTCAATTGTTGAATATAGACTGGGCTTTTGCTATCAATACGGTCAGTGTTTAACACCCTACCAATATGACCAAGAGCCTCTCCCTCCTCTACATCATCATCAATCTTTACACAGGTATCATTTAATTCAGCATAACGATAAAACAAACCAGATCTCCCCTTTATGATGATTTGAAACGTTTCATTCCAATATGATATTAGATCTGGTGAAGTAAATATATCAACCAAAACCACTGTTCCAGATTCAATGGCAACAACTGCCGTATTTTGTGGTGCATAGATGTCAATGCCACAATGTTTTCGATCACCTCGATCTTGTAGAAACCCACCAGGTTCACCTATTGTTGGAATTGTTTTTTTAAACCCTGGAACTGGCCATTTCATCTAATCTTTCACTGTTAAGCTTTACAATTCATTCTCATAATGTTTTAAATAAAATATTCATACTTTCAATACGACCGGAAATATTAGTATTATGAATCAATGTTCCACCATACTCATAATTTGCTTTTCCAAAAGTACTATTCATCCCAAATGAATGTGCTCGTGCAATAGTAAAACAGGTTTTAAAATCCTTTTTTTTCATATCGTTTTCCATTTGACATAATAAGGATAATGCTGTGTTTTTTCCCCGATATGCTGGAAGAGTGGCAAAATCAGTCATTTCAACATGCTCATAAGCCTTATTCATCTCAGCTGAAGCAGCTGCAATTAACTGATTTTCATTAAACAGTCCATAATAACAAACATTTTCTCTCATCGTTTTTTTAATAAAATCAGCTGAAAAAATAGGGAAAGGATAACTCTGAAAAACTTGTTTATATAACTGTGTCAGAGAAGAAATATCTTTTTCACTGATAATTTTTAAATCAAAATCTACAACGTGTGGTTTTTCCTGTTTTCCCTTCTTTTTTTCATAAAAAACATCCAACACTTTTTCCCGCTCTTTTTTTTCTTTCTTTGTCTCTTTTTCCCGGTTCTCATCTAAAAACTTTGATAAAAAAAATCCATCTAACTTTCCATTAAAAAAATCAGGAATACTCGCTTCACAAACAAAACCATGATCTAACCATTCATCCTTGGCCCACCGGGGAATCTTAGCAAAAATTTTACTATAACCCTTTTTTTGAGCAAGTTCTTCTAAATCATTAATGATCTGAGGAAAATCATTTTTTGATACATCCATGACATAAATCCTATCATTATAGGGCCCATGTTGAATCTTACTCTGACCAATCGTTTCCACTACATCAACCATCATAGATCTAACATCCTTCTCAGAAATAACTGAATGTACATATGATTAGCTTAGTCCTTTTTTCTCCGTTGCAATCGCTCGGTGTTCTCTGGAGTTAATGATATCGATTTATCATAATCAGCAAGTAACTTAGCGATACCAACTGCTTTTTCTTCAGCACCTTCAAGTTTCAACTGCAGTTCACATTCCTCACAGTTCCGATCACAAAAATATTGCTTATATGAATCAGGTTCCTTGTAACTAGTGATTACACCCTCATAGTTCCGAAGGATGACCTTGTTTGTCCCCCAGGAAATAAGATACTGCGGCATCACCGGAATTTTTCCACCTCCACCAGGAGCATCAATAACATAACGAGGAACAGCAAAACCACTGGTATGACCAATAAGATTCTCCATGATTTCAATGCCCTTACTAATCGGTGTTCTAAAATGTGTTAATCCTTCTGAAAGATCACATTGATACAAATAATATGGTCTCACCCGATTTGCAACCAATTTTTGTACAAGACTTTTCATAATCCGCGGGCAATCATTCACACCGGCTAACAAAACCGATTGATTACCCAATGGAATACCCGCATCTGAAAGCTTACTTAAAGATCGTTTAGCAGAAGTTGTCAGCTCCCTTGGATGATTAAAATGAGTATTCACCCATAATGGATGATGTTTTTGAAGCATAGAAACCAATTTATTAGTAATTCGATATGGCAATACTGCCGGGGTTCTGGTGCCAATACGAACCACTTCAACATGATCAATATCATCCAATTGAGTTAGAATCCAATCAAGATAATCTGTTGATAACAAAAAAGGGTCTCCACCAGAGAGTAACACATCCCGAACCTGAGGATTCTGTTTAATGTAGTCAATTCCTTTCATCACCTCTTTTTTGGATGGAATCGAATCAGTATCGCCCACTCGACGTTTACGTGTACAATGCCGGCAATACATCGAACAAGTATTACTTATCAAAAAAAGCAATCGATCAGGATATCGGTGAGTGATTCCCTGCACCGGGCTATCCTCATCCTCAGCCAATGGATCTTTAATATCAGATTTTTGTAACTGTAACTCTGCTGGATCTGGAAATGATTGTTTAAACACTGGATCCCATTCATAATCCTTAGTATCAATAAGAGAAAGATAATACGGGGTGATTGAAAGAGGGAATTTATTCACTGTTTTTTCTAATTCCTTTCGTTTCTCTTTGTTAAATGTAATCCCGGTAATCTTTTCAAAGGCATCAATGCTTTTAATGCTATGAGAAATTTGCCATTTCCAATCCGTCCATTTTTCAAGTGAAGCATTTTTCTCCATTTTTTTTGCAAGCGATTGCTGTTCTTTATTGTAAATCTCAGTCATACGTTGCTCACATCTTTATGAGTTCACATAGACTCAGTCATTTTAATAGTATTTGCCTAAAAACTCTCAGTTTCCACTGGTTGTTTTTAATCACTCCAAACGATTATAAGATACAAATAATCCGGTTGCTTTATTAACGATGAATGATATTATCCGAGCCATAACGTGTGGTGAGGATGGGATGAACTACCAAGATACAAAACAAAATAATTCGCTATCAATTGCTCATTTTTCATGGGAATATCCACCAATTCTTTGGGGTGGACTTGGCACATTTGCCACAGAGTTAACCCTCAAACAAAAAACCCATGGACATAACATCTCGGTTTTCTCAGTGAACAACGATACCAATAGTCTCCAATCAAAAGAAAACTGGAATGGTATCACCGTCTATCGTCCAAAACTAATGGATATAAACAAAACTCTTTCTCTTTGTGTAAACAATGATCTACATTCCTGGGGGGATAATTTTTCATTTTTTTCCCATGTCTTTGGTTACAATATGATGGCAGCGCAACATCTAGCAGCATTCAACAATGGAAATACAAAAAACAACTATGATATCATCGATGCCCATGACTGGCTGGGTATCCTGGGTGGTATCATTGTGAAACAAAGCATGGATCTACCATTGGTTTTTCATGTGCATTCAACTGAACATGGTCGATCGCTTGGTGGAGGATCACCAACTATTCGAAACATTGAACGACAAGGAGCAGAAGCCGCTGATGGTATCATCACTGTTTCACATGCGATGAAAGAAGAACTCACTCAGTTAGGCTTTCCAAAAGAAAAAATCCATGTCTGCTGGAACGGAATTGATCCTCATAAATATGATCCAAACAAGATATCCTCTGGTCAAAAAGAGCAATTAAGAGCAAAATATGGTATCAAACCAGATGAGATCTTTCTTTTTTTCATTGGTCGATTAGTTGATGTAAAAGGAGTAAAGCAACTTTTGCAGGCTATGCCTATTGTTCTTCAATCATATCCTCAAATAAAACTAGTGATTCTCGGTGTCGGTGGATTAGCTGATTCAATTCGAAATCTTATTATAGAATTGCATCTTGAAGAAAAGGTGATACTACGGACTGAATTTGTTCCAGAGGATGAACGAATCCTTCATTATGCCGCATCTGATTTAGTTGTCCTTCCCTCATTGTATGAACCATTTGGGATTGTCTGCACAGAGGCAATGTCCATGGCAAAACCCGTTGTAGTGGGAGCTCGTGATGTCAATGGAATGAGAGAACAAGTAGTATCCAGTGGAGCACAACAATGTGGTATTCATATTAATCCCAATGATCCCGCAGATATCGCTTGGGGAATACAGCAGTTAATGGAAAAACAAGATCAATGGAAACAAATCGGTGAAAACGGACGGAAACGAGTCTTTGATTTGTTCACCTGGGATATCATCGCTAAAAAAACAGTAGAAATCTATCGGAAAATTCTCTAAATCAAGCTAATTTTAACCTATTAAAAAATAAAAAAAATTTTTGGAATCTCCCATACACCAATACTGGTGTTCTAAGAGGTATTGATTAAGATTTTTGTTGTTTGTAACCTGTTTTCTAGATCTTACGCGGTGGTAAGATGAATCTCAATTGATGAAACGTTATGGGTTCTTCCTTCATCGTTGGTTACGCTTTCTGTACCGATTTTGATATCTTTGATATCTGATTCGGTGACAAATCGATTTCTTACGATTTCAGCAGTATCCACTGCTCTGCTGATCGCTCGGCCACGTGCTTTGATTACTACTTCCTCAGTATTGTCCTTTTTGAATTCAGTGACTACCGCAAGTACATAGCTCATTGGTGGTTTGTTTCCAACATAAATAACGTTTTCATCTGTTTCTTCTTCTGCCATAGTTTTTCACCTTTTTCCACTGTGTCATCGTACAGCTATTTACCTTTATAGGGATGACTATTTAAAACTTTTGCGCAAAAAAACTTCAATTTTTCTTTCAGAAAGAAAAAAATGATTAGTGTCAGATCATGCGATGTTTTTGTTTTTTAAATGGGGAATAGCTAATAATTCTTTGGCATTATGAACCAAATAATCAGGGTTGTTTTGTGCTAATTGTTCTTCATTATGCCAACCCCAGGTCACGGCCACTGTTTTTACTTGTGCTTTTTTTCCCTCGAGGATATCGCCAACAGTATCACCTATATAAAAACAATTCTTTTCTTTATGGTCTTGTGTGATAGACAAAATTTTTTTTGTCTTACTAGGTTCTTGATCTGATCCTATTACCTCTTCAAAATAAGCATCTAGATGATATTTGTTAAGAAATTCAGTGACAAGTTTTGTGTCACTAGAGGTCACGATGTAGAGTTGGTTGTTCATAGCAAGTTGTTGAATCGTTTCTTTTATGTTCGGAAAGAGTTTGATATTTTCTTGTTCTAAAAGAATTGCTTTTTTCATGTAGTTAACAATTCGAAGAATTTTTTCTTTACTCATCCCCATGCTATACATGGTTTCATACATGTTGTTATTGTATATGGAAAGGAAATCTTGTTTCGAGGAAATTTCAGGAACTTCTTCCTTTTCGCATGCTTTCAGAAAATGAGTAGAAAAAATATCAAGGGAATCAACGATGACTCCATCATAATCAAAAATGAATACGTTTTTCATAGCAGCGGTGAAAAAAGTTTCTATGTATAAGGGTTTGCTTTTTCTATTTAATAAAAATGATGGATGGGTTCAGTTAAATGTTTGCCCATCCGGTAGCAATCATAGGGGTTGATTACTACGATGTCATCTCTATTAGGGACAAATAAAAACACACACTTAGATGTTAATTTGTTTTATATAAATATTTTTCCCTCATTAAATATAACTTATGTTGAAATTAAACTTATTATAAGAAATATTTATTTGAAAGAATGATGAAAAAAGAATGAAACTCTCTAGATTATGATGGGACATAAAGTGCTTCTCAATGCTACTTTCGAACAAGACGAGCGATTTCTTGTGCCCATTCTTTTGCCTTATCCGGATCCATCTTTGCTTTGGGACCATCATCATATTTCTCCCATTTCTCAGGAATCTTACCCGGAAAAGAAACCAAAGAATCAGGACTAAGATCATACTTTTGCACCAAGGGACGTAAGAATTTTTCAACTGCTTTATCTGGTTCCTCCATAGCCATCCCACTAGAGAGAAACAGGAATAAATGCTTATTTTTTATTGCTTTTTGCTTCAGAATTTTCCTCCAACGACGATACACCATAAACATCCGCACACCCGTTCCCAAAACAATGATATCAAAAGCAGTTATATCAGGAATTTTTTCTGCAAGATTATACATTTCAACCGAAAGCTCCTTCTCGGAAAGTGTATCAGCGATAACCTTAGCATATTCCTCAGAAGCTCCACTTTTCGTAAAATATGCAACAAGTGTTTTATTGCTCATAATCATCCTATTTTTGGGATATTTCCTTAGTAGTTTAAGAACATTGCTTTCTCATTGTTTGTTTTCTCCCAAAAAACTGTTCCACTCCCACATTTTTTAATGCAAAAAAATAAAAGTAAATATTTAAATAAGATATAAATTATTTAATTTAATGTCGTGTAAGTAATGAAAACAAAAAAGCGATCATTAGTATTCATTTCCTTCTTATTCATCATCTTATTTCTCTCCGGTTGCCTGAACGATTTAAATATAGCTCCACCAGATATCTCAAACGGATTAATCGCTCATTACACTTTTGATGAAAAAAATGGAATCACCGCCAAAGATTCCTCATCTTACACCATTAATGCCACAGTTTATGGTGCAACATGGACTGAGGGAAAAATAAATGGAGCATTAGACTTCGATGGACTAAATGATTATGTTCAAATACCAGATAATCAATCACTGCCGCCAACCCATTATAAAGAACTTAAACAAGGAACAATTTCTTTTTGGTTCAAAAGTGATTCAATACCCACAGAGAATGCTGTTGCTCCATTAATCCAATATGGAAAATCAACTCCGTGTGATGTGATCAATAATGCAAATGGTGGATTAATCATTGAACTTGGTCATGATCCGTTACATAAGCAATCCAAAAGAATTTATTTCACGTTTTTTTCAAATGGCTGCGAATTATATCCCTCGCTTTGTTTTGATTCAAATAAACATTTACGGGAAAATGAATGGTATCATTTCGCCGTTGTCGTTGGTTACTATAACAACATTGGGTATAATACTGGATATTTGAATGGAAAAGAGATGTTTGATCGTCATTATAATTTCGCAAATGGATTTACTGCAGAATTTTTCAAGGATGCCGTGATGCATGAATCATTCGTTCTAGGGAAAGGATTTTGGAATAAAGAAATCCATTTTTTCGATGGAAAAATCGATGATGTACGCATCTATGATCGGCCACTTTCTACTAAAGAAATCCATCAATTAGCTACGCTTCAATGATTTGCAACAAAAACTCGATCATATTAAAAAAATCACTCATGGAAAACGCGTGGGGAATTAAGTTAGCCGCAGGCGATATTGAAAAGGATCTTACGTTTGCGTTCCAGACATATCCTGATTTCATTACGATTGATTGCCGGGGAGGTGCAACGGGGTCATCACCCTGGTTTTTTGGTACTTCTTTGTTTAAAATGTGTATAGACTTTTTCAGCTTCAGAGGAGAGAATAACATGTACTTTTTTCATAGTTCAAGACCTTTAGAAATTGCTTTACGGAGGTTTGGATTCGTATCGTGGATCCAAGTTATTCCTTTTAGAGATACTGCAATTTTATTGCTGTATTCTAAGTAGGTTAGTATTGCTTTCAATGTGTTGTGATTAACCTGTTTTGGAAGCATTTTCTTGAGTTGAGCAATAGTGACAACGCTTTTATCCATGTTTTTCAATGTTTTTTCCACCATGAGCACGGTGTTTAACGTGGGAGAATGTTCAAATGTATTATTTTGGATAATAATTGACATATTTATCACAATCTGTTATTAGTTAATAATTATATATTACGATTTAATATTTATATCTTGTGGAAAAAAACTGATTTTTCCGAATTCTAAAGTAAAAATATGTTGTATGTAGGTCGTAAGCCTCTTTAGTTCTTCAAGTAGTGTGATATATCATTAAAAAATTGAAAACGTAATTCCATTTAATTTAAGATCTCTTGGTTGATATCGTAATATTTAAACATTCTAAAATATTCATATCCCTTTGATGGATGAAGTTGATATATTCAAAGCATTGGGGGATGCAACAAGATTGAAAATTCTTGAGTGTGTGAGAAACGGTGAAAAATGTATCTGTGAGATTATTCCTGAGACGGGGAAATCTCAACCCACGGTTTCACAGCATTTAAAGGTTCTTAAAATTGCTGGTTTGGTCAAAGAACGGAAAGTCGGTGCGAAGATAATGATTAGTGCTGCTCATCGAGAGATTTATGAGGTTATTGAGGTCATAAAAAAATTAAATTCATCAGGCTGATAGATATTGGTTAATCGCAATATTTAAATATTGCATATTACTTATAGTTTTTTTATGAATGAGATTGATGTGTTCAAAGCCTTAGGTGATTCCACGAGGCTAAAGATACTTGAACTTATTAAGAACGGTGAAAAATGTATCTGTGAGATTATCCCTGAAACCGGGAAGTCTCAGCCCACAGTGTCCCAGCATCTACGTATATTACGACAGGCACATCTTGTAGAACAACGAAAAGAAGGTACAAACATCTGGATTCATGCTAAGGATAAACAAATCTATCAAATTATCAATGAAATACGGGGGATGAACAAGTGACACCGATTGATATTCTAATCGCAGGATTCAACATGCTCATGGACTATCTTTCCGCTCATGTGCTTACCTGTCTTGTTCCAGCGTTTTTCATTGCTGGGGCCATCGCTGTCTTTGTTTCAAAAAAAGGAATAATGAAATATTTTGGGGCACAAACAAAGAAGTATTTATCTTACTCGGTGGCTTCTGTTTCCGGTGCCATTCTTGCGGTGTGTAGTTGTACTGTTCTCCCTTTATTCACGGGTATTTACAAACGTGGTGCAGGGATTGGTCCTGCATCAGCATTTTTGTTTTCCGGACCGGCCATTAATGTTCTTGCCATTGTGCTCACCGCACAAGTCCTTGGATATGATATCGGTCTTGCAAGGGCAGTTTCTGCAGTTCTCATGGCTATCGTTATCGGTTTGTTGATGGCGTTTATTTTCAGAAAAGAGGAATCTGAAAAAAAGAAAGAAAATAATGGTATGTTCTCAGATCCAAATGATAATGAGGAACAGAAAAGGCCTATTTGGGTTTCCCTCTTGTTTTTTGTTTCACTAGTATTAATCCTGGTGATTGGAGCAGCAAGCAGTAGTTACATCCCATGGGTTCCGAAACTTGCTATTGTGTATATACTTACTCTTATCGTTTCTGGTATCCTGATTTTTTATTACTCACGGGATGAAGTAAAAAGATGGGGACTTGAAACCTGGAATCTTACTAAGAAAATCTTTCCGATATTACTCGTTGGTGTTTTCATTGTCGGGATTATTGGTGGCGTTGCCGCATTCTTTCTTCCCAATGCAGATCCAGCAAATGCTGTTGGTGTCGCTGTTGCACCCTATATTGGTGGAAATAATCTGTTTTCCTGTTTCCTTGCATCAGTTATTGGGGCAATACTGTACATGCCAACATTGTTGGAAGTTGCCATAGTTGGAGATCTATTTGGATACAGTGCTGGTATCATGGGTGGTGGTCCTGCATTAGCATTGCTTCTTGCGGGTCCATCATTGAGTCTTCCAAATATGGTAGTTATCACAAAGGTTATGGGTAAGAAAAAAGCATTTGTGTATTTTACTTTGGTTATTATTATTTCGACAGTCGTCGGATTTGGTTATGGAATGATTGCAGGATGAAGTAGTTATGAAAAAGGTATTATTTGTCTGTGTGGAAAACAGTTGTCGTAGTCAGATGGCAAAAGGACTCTTTAATCATCTTAGCATGGATGATCGTGCAGATAGTGCAGGTACAAATCCAGCTGATAACGTGGACGATAAAGCTATAGAAGTTATGAAAGAAGTAGGGATTGATATTAACGGGATTAAACCAAAAATGCTTACAACTGCGATGAATGACGAATTTGATTTTATTGTCACAATGGGTTGTATTGATGGTTGTCCAATAACGCCCAAAAATAAGACAATTGAATGGATTGTAGAGGACCCAAAAGGGAAGGATATTGGTTTTTATAGAAGAATCAGAGACCAGATTGAAAAGAGTATTAAAAATTTGATTAACGAGATGATATGATTATGGATGAAAAAACTATGGAATTGGTAGGTATTTCTGCTTCGGTAGCTGGTCATTGTCGACCATGTTTTCTGTATCACTTTAAACAAGCAAAAAAACTCGGTGTTACTATAGATGATATAAATGAAGTAGTTGAATTAGCTAATCGTATTAGCGTGTCAGGTGATAAAGGAATGTATGAATTTGTATCAAAGCAATTAAAAAAGAGGAGTGATTAATTTGAAACGAATAGGTATATTACCTTGCTCAGGAGCATGCAATGTTGGAATGCTTTCCACAAAGGCAGTTGTAGAACTTTTTGATGAATATGAGAATGTTGATTTTGTTTGTGCACTTGGTCTTCCTTTAGGTATTGAAGGTATCATTAAGAATGGAAAGAGCAGCGATGGTTATATCGCGCTTAATGGATGTCCAGTTAGATGTGCGACGAAGGCGCTTGAAAGTGCAGATATTCCTATTGATGATGAAGTTGTGATAACTGAGAAGTTTAACATTAAAAAGAATAAGAATCTTAAAAGCGATGAGAAAAGAGCGCAAATAGTAGATGAACTTAAAAAATTGATTGATAAAATAGAAAAAGAATAACATAAGGAGGTTTAGAAATGAAGATTGAGATATTAGGCACAGGATGTGCAAAATGTAAAAAAACTGAAAAAGTTGTAAAGAAGGTTGTTGACGAACTTGGCAAAAACATAGAGATTGTTAAAGTTGAAGATCTACAGGATATTGTCAACCGTGGAGTGATGATGACACCTGCAGTAGTTATTGATGGTGATGTGAAGATCGCGGGACATGTTCCCAGTTCAAATGAGATTAAAAAATTATTGGAATAAAGGTGAAAGAATATGAGAATTCTTGAGGAATGGTTCCCGGAGTTTGCTGGAGAGTTGGATAAAATAGATGAGTTATATGAGGAGAAACGGATGATTGATGAGAAGACCTATCAATTCATCTGTTTTGCTATGGCGATAAAAGGACGATCTGCCCCTTGTGTCCGGAAGCATTTTAAAGGCGCTCTTGAAGCGGGTGCAACATTGAAAGAGCTTGCCTATATCATGGCATTGGTGTTTCGTGAGAGTGCGGGGAATGATGATTGCTGGGTGCATGATGTGCTTTCTGATTATAAGGAAATGATGCGGGATAATATCCAATGTTGCCCAAAATAATTTATAGGTGAAGTAACAATTGTGAATTTTATGGCAATTTACATAAAGAAGAACAACTGACGATTTCAAGTATATCTGGAAAACTGATTTGGGGTACATAAAAAGTTATGAAAATTGATATTTATTACGATAATTGCATTGGTTGCAAAAAATGTGTGGAGATTTGCCCAAACAATGTATTTGTCTTTGAGGATATAAGACCGAAAATCTCAGATATAAATAAATGTAGTTTTTGTGGTGTTTGTGCGGATCAATGCCCAACTCAAGCGATACATATTGAAGTAAAAAAAGATTATAACACGTATTTATCAAACGATACTAAAGCAAAGAATGAATATGTAGAATTGTCAGATAATTTAAAAGATATTTTAGATCTTAATAAAAATCCTGTAGCGATAAAATTAATAAAGAATGATAATGAACTTCCAGAGGGTATTAACTTACTTGATTTCCCCTTGAGACATTGCGTCTCAATCAATATGGCAGCGCATGGAAGCAGCTTTTATCTTCCTGGTGAAAAACATGCTTGTGCTGCTGCAAAAGCCGCGTTGGGGATTGAAGAGTTACCTGAAAAAGTTAGAAATGGTAAAATCCCGTATATGCATGGATTGGCTGTTAGTGAACAAGTAGCAGCACGAATTATGGATGAAATTCCAAAACTACCAGTTGGTTCAGGCGAGGGTACTCTTGTTGCACCATTGGATAAAACACTTGTTGAACCTGATGTTGTAGTTTTAACTGTTCAACCAAAGCAGGCGATGTGGATTGCAAACTCGATGCTGTATAGCAGTGGTGGTCCAAGGATTATAGCTAATTTCGCTGGTATGCAAGCTTCCTGTGGAGATGTAACCGTGGTACCTATTTTAAAAAACATGGTGAATTTTAGTGTTGGTTGTTACGGGTGTCGTTCTGCAGGAAAACTTGCTGATGATGAGATGTATGTTGGAGTTCCCTATGAGAAACTAGACAGTATTGTTGATAATTTAAAAGGGCTTCGTAAAGCGATGTCTTCTCTTGAAAAAACTGAGGTGACTACGAAATGAGTAAAGAAAAAAATGAGGATACATGGGTTGTTTGTCCAGTTTGTAAAACAAAACTAAAAAAAGAAAATATTGAAGCACATTTAAAACATGTGCATGATAAAAAAATAAAGGATGTTGATGAATCATCTATTAAGGTGTTACCAAAAAAAGGGGAAACACAGAAAAAAACGATGAATTTTTCTGTTGGAACAATTGCAGTTATTGTAGTTATTGCGGTAGTTATTGTTGCTGCTGCGTTTTTTGTTTTATCTGGTTCTTCTAATGAACCAAATAATAATAGCGTTACAGATGATAATAACAATAATCAAAATACTGGAGCATGGCTTGATGATTACACGCCAGTTCATTCACTTGGTTCAGGTGATAATGATTTTTGGATAGATCATCCTGTTGATGGCTCTATTTCTCATCCTCCATGGGTGATTGACGATTTGCAAAGTAATTGTGTTGTTTTTGTCGTGCATAGACATACCTGTGCCTATTGTGATCCTCAAGCACAGAGAGTTATTGCCTTATCGGAAGAATATGAGGACAGTGTGAATTTCTATGATTTAGATGTTGACCTTGGAGGCGATATCCGGATGAAGGGATACGATTCATTAATCTATGATCCTGATGGGGCACCTCATTATATAGCATTAACAGGTATTATTACTTTGATTGAAAACGATGGTAAAGTAGAATATGCTTGGCATGCTTGGGAAGGAGATATGACTGAATCTGAGATTGAAGACTGGATGAAAGATGCAATGTATTACCATCATATAAACAAGGAGAAGATATAATGAAATATAGATATAACATCCTGTTTACATTTATCCTGATTGTTGTAGTTTTTTCATTATTTTTGCCAGTGGTTTCTTCTGACCAATACGAAGTCAAACCTGCACCTGATTTTACAGCTACTGATGAACACGGAGTTGAATTTTCATTAAGTGATTACCAGGGAAATGTTGTTATCCTTCATTTCACACAAGTGGAGGAACCCGTTTGTATTGAATGTCTTAAGGAGATGAAAGGTCAGATTGTTGAACTTGAAAAACTTTCTGATTCTAATCAGAATGTTACTGTTATCACCATAAACATCAGGCAAAATCCATACTCAGTGACTGGTAAAGAGATGGCAGAACGAGATTTTGATGTGAATGTGAGTTGGCATTGGGTTGAAGATTTCAGTCCTTTTCCTATTGCCAATCCATATCAGAGATACTGGACAGTTGATGGTGCATTTTCCAACCCTTGTCTTGTCCTTATTGATACGAACCAGAATGTTGTTGGTGTATATCATATATATTTAATGGGCAAAGGCGCTATTGACGGGATACAGAGTTCCGAATCGCTTTCTCAAGATGTGCAAAAAATAGTTGAAGGAAGATGGGAAGGGTTTCAGGGAAAGATTTATGATGAAAGCATTACGTTCATTGGAATATTCGGATTAGGTATTCTTACCGCGTTATCACCGTGTTCTATTGCGCTTCTTGTCGCAATGATATCTTATGTCGGCTCCCTTCAGAAAGACAATGAAAAACAAAATAGAAAATTGAAGAAAATCTCTGTTCAAGGGATATGGATTGGGATTGTTTTTACATTGGGAATGGCTTTGGTGTTTTTTGTTTTTGGTTTGGTGATTTCTTCGGTAAGTATTTTTATTGAAGCCTCAGCCTTGTTTTACTTGATATCTGGGATTATTTTATTGGTTCTGGGCATCAATGTGTTTATGCCACTGAAAGAATTCATTAAGAAGGATTCTGGTTCAGAAAAGAATACGGGGATGACAGAGAGAGGACAAAAACTGTTCTTTAGATTAAGCAAGAGATCAGTGTATGTGGGAGCGTTTTTCTTGGGTGTGTTGTTTTCTATTGGTTGGGCGCCTTGTGCAATATCCTTGATGATGCCGGTGTTTATTCTCCTTCTTTCTCAGCAGATCCCCTTGTTGATTGGTGGGTTAATGTTGTTTGTGTTCGGTCTTGGTCATGGCATTCCGATTATACCGCTTTGTGCGGTTACCAGTAGCGTTCGAGGAAAGCTGGGGAATAAGTATGTAACTGCAGGGAAGTGGATGCAGCGAATCTTTGGTCTGATAATTATTGCTATTGGCATTCTTATGGCCATTCGATTCTGGGGGATTAATTTCTGGTGAAACTTCATTCATTTACACCAATTATCCTCCTTGTTTTTTTCGTTTATTTCTTAATGAATATTTTTTCCATTTCTTCAGTAGTTCCGAAGTGCTCTAAAATAAGAGAATCTCAGGATAGAAACCGTGTATAAATAGATTTTAATGAGAAGAAAATTAGGTTTTCTTATCTGTTGAGAGGAAAAATAAGGGGAATTATCCTAAAGATCTATATAGGTTGTAGACCTGTTATAAATTAGAGAAATAAGAGAATATAGAATTGTTTTGAAGATGTATTTTATCCTTCTCCGGGAGCAATAGTGTAGAGAATAGTTCCAAATAGTTTTGAAGTTAAAAGATGGTCTTTTTTAACGATTCCATGCATTGATGACCATAAGAGAATATCAGCAAGGATCCACAAATTATAAAGGCTTTGAAGAAAAACATAAAGAACCAAAATATTTTTAAATAACATATGAATATTTAATCATATGAATGATTATTTATATAAATGTTTGAACAATGCCAACCGCAGAAAGATACTTTATTGTATAGGAAAGAAGGAAAAATGTGTGAACGAATTAGCAAACTGTCTAAATATCGAGCAGACACTTACCAGTCATCATCTAAAAGATATGCTAGATTGCGGCCTCATTAAAAAAAGAAGAGAAGGAAAACGTATCTATTACAAGGTCTCAGAACCTGAAATACTCGAGATTTTAGAGAAGGGAAAAGAGTTGGGATATAAGTTGGAAAAAAGGTGTTAAAATGGCAAAGGAGCAAACTTTAAGTTTTTTCGAAAAATATCTGACGGTCTGGGTCGCTGCATGTATCGTCATTGGAGTGACTATAGGAAGATATATTGTTTTTATTCCCACTACATTAGGTGATTTTGAATATGCAAATGTGAACATCCCTATCGCGATATTGATCTGGTTCATGATATATCCTGCAATGGCTGAGATAGATTTCAAAAGTATTTTAGGAGTTAAAAAGAAGCCACGAGGACTTTTTGTCACCTGGACCTCTAATTGGATAATAAAACCCTTCGTTATGTATGGGTTGATCTATTTATTCATGAAGGTGATATTCAGCGGTTTTATTACACCAACATTACAAAATGAATATATCGCTGGAGCGGTGCTTTTAGGTGCGGCTCCCTGTACTGCCATGGTATTTGTATGGAGCTATCTTTCAGATGGTGATTCTGCTTACACGTTGGTTCAAGTTTCTACTAATAATATAATTCTTCTTTTTGCTTATGTTCCCCTTGTCACCTTTCTCCTAGGAATAGGCGGTATAACCGTTCCTTACGGCACCTTGATAATGTCCGTGGGACTTTACGTGGGAGTACCTTTAATCGTAGGATATCTTTCTAGAATTTATCTCATAGATAAGAAAGGCAAAAATTGGTACAACGAGGTCTTTTTAAAAAAGGTCGGCAATCTGACTATACCAGGATTACTCCTGACACTTATACTTCTGTTCTCCTTCCAAGGGGAGATCATCGTCAACAATCCGATCCATATATTACTGATAGCGATCCCACTGACGATCTTTACGTTCACGATCTTTTCTATAGCATATGGTATGTCATATCTATGGGGGCTCCCTCATGATGTTGCGGCTCCTGCTGCTGAGATCGGTGCTAGCAACTTTTTCGAGCTGGCAGTCGCGGTTGCTATTTCAGTATTCGGGATGGCATCCGGAGCAGTTTTAGCAACTGTTGTTGGAGTGCTGGTTGAGGTGCCAGTAATGTTGACTCTTGTAGGTATTGCCAACCGCACAAGAAAGTATTTCTGAAAAATTTAAGATGATTTTGACTATGATAAAATCCTAATATAGAGTTATTGATAGGGTTTTAAAAATTATTTTCTTTTATTTTTCCTCAGTTCAATATTTATTCTTTAGCGTTATTTTGCATTCGGATGTACTGTTCTTGCATGGGAGCACCTGTTGTTAAGGAATTGTATCATTATCCTATGAACCCATTACCTCTTTCAACAATTACATTTTATGCAGGTATTTACAACAACAGTACTGAGATTGAAGAAGTGCGATTGATGGCTCAGGAATGTATGGATGGTCTGTCCTTCATTGAAAGTCAAAACATTTCCATGAATTATATGTATAGTTGTTGTATGGATTTTTATGAGGCAGAAGTAAATCTTATTCATGAAGATGCAACACAGGTTAAATATCATCTTGAGATAAAGAGCAATGGCACATGGCACCAGTACGAACAGAACGTTATTTCCCTTTCAATTCCTGATAAAAAGGAAACGGGTAATATTGTGGTAAACACTACGTCAGGATTTGATCTTCCGTTAATATTTTTAAGTATGTTAGTTGCTATCTGGCATGTTAGAATAAAACAAAAAATCAAATAATTTTATTATGATACTGGGTGTACTCTGTTTCGTTAATGAAATATACTAGTTAGTTATACCTGATTTTAGTTTTTTACATCTACCCATCCACAGGAGCAACAGGTTTTTTTATTTCCACATTCTTCATAATGTTCAGACTTGCATTCTTTACAAGTCCATTTCATTTTTTTAGACATATGATCAACATGATTTTATATTGATATAAATAGGCTTTCGATGTATGTTATAGGATCCATAAGTGAAGCTGGTGAAAAAATACAGCACCAATTGAGCTAACAATCGCAATGAATACCAAACAAGCATCTTCAAACGAATCATCATTTAGTGATTCTGCTTATGTCTTAAAGATTCGTACTATTTCCAAAACAAATCTCAATTGTCAATTATTCAATTAAATTTTTATCACTTTATCACATAAATCAGCAACCTGGGATCGAAGATGATCATTTGTTTCTTCTTCAACAGAAATCAACAAACCTGATACACCTTTCATCCTCATTTTTGTGATTAATCCATGAATAAATTTAGCAAAAATCTCATTAGAATTATGAATCAGCATCGTTGTTATAGAATCAAGAAAAACAAATTTATTACCGGAAATTTCTTCCATAGCTTTTTCAATGGATAACATTATATTTGTTAAATCAGATACCGAATCCTGATATATGACATTTTCTTCTTCCAACTGATCAATACTTTGACTCTTTGAAATACAATCAATAATGAGAACATGAGTTATATCGATGTCATTCTGCTTATAAAGCTTAATCAAATTTTTGTAAGGTCTGCTAGCGGAAACGATAATTCCAACATATTCTTTTTCATTAATTAAATGTTTAATCATCGATAACGAATTTCCTAATGATTCTTCTGCAGCAGTCTCAGCAAGTACTACCCATTTATCAGGTAACTCAGTGAACTGATGCAAAATCTTTTCATTCCTACTTTCTTGTTCTGTTAATTCCATTAATATCGCCCCATTCATTTATGCTGTTATCTCTTCTTTTTTAAAGGTTTTTTCAATGTTTGTTGGTAGGGTAAAGAAAAATGTTGATCCATTTCCAAGTCCTCCACTTTCTGCCCATATTCTTCCACCATGCATTTCCACAATACGTTTACAAATAGGCATCCCCAGTCCACTGCTATCAAAATTATGCCGGCTGCCGTCAGCCTTATAGAACTCATCAAACACCCTATCAAGTTGCTCCCCGGTCATCCCAACACCATAATCCCTGATGGAAATCGTAATATACTTATTATCATCCATAGAGGAATCAATAGTGATACAACCTGGTTTCTTATCAGTGTATTTCACTGCATTATTCAACAAGTTACTGAACACCTCATGTATCTTTAATTTATCTGCGTGAACCATCAACTTCTCAGCTAGATTATTCTGAACCTTGATCTGATTTTCTTCAAACATCAACTGATTGGTTTCAATAATCTCAGACACCTCCTCACAGAGATCAAGGGATTCATAATTCAACTCAGTATTCGGAGATTTCAACTGGGCTAACTGAATAGTCTTAGTCACCAGCTGCTTCATATAACGAGTATTTCTGATAGCAACCTGGAGCATATTCTTATATTTTGGATCATCCACATGTTCCTCAACCAATGGTAACAGCTGAGTTAATGGACCTAGTGGATTCTTCAGATCATGACCGAGTTGGTTAATGAACTCATCCTTCTGCTGCAATAACTGCTGAATTCTTTCTGTTCTCTCAGCAACCCTTTGTTCTAACTGATTGTTCAGCGATTCAAGTTTTTCCCGATACTCCTTTATTTTCGTAATATCAACAATAACGGCACGTAAACCCTGAAAAACACCATCTTTCATCATCGGGGCAGCATGAACTAATACCGGGAACCGTTCACCATTCTTTTTCACGGCTTGATATTCAACCGTTCCAAGATGTGCCCCTGCCATTCTTTTTGCTAAATTCTTTTTAACCCGTTCATGTTCATCTGGTGGAAACAGGTCAAGGGCATTGACTCCCTGTTTGTAATCATCCTGTGAATAATTCATCAATTCAAAGGCATGATTATTTGCAAACGTCATCTGCAAATTACTATCTGTTTCAACTACTGCAGCAGGCAAAAGTTCAGCTAGATTCCTAAATCGTTTTTCCTTTGCCAGCAAAGCCTGTTCTGCCTTCTTTTTTTCTGTGATATTACGTCCTACGACCAGTATTCTCTGTTCACCTGAAATCTGGACGAGTTGCAGACTGTTTTCAAACCAGATGAGCTGTCCTGCTTTGTTTTTTGCCAACCATTCAAATCGCTGTGGTCCTTCATGAGCTGCTTTTTGTATCCATGCCTTAGCTTCTTTTTGTGTATAGGGTGGTTCATTGATACTAAAATCACCAACATCCATCTCAACAATCTCATCCTTTGTATATCCAAAAGTGTCTATAGTTGTCTGGTTAACATCAATGATTTTTCCAGTGTTATAATCATGGATGAAAATAGTGTCTGTGGAGCTATTAAAAACCGTCCGATAACTTTCTTCTGAATGTCGTAATTCATCCTCAATTTTTTTCTGTTCAGTGATATCCTCATGATTCCCAATCATTCTGATGGCTTCACCGTTTTCATCTCTTTGCACAACCCGAGCTTTTGCCCGTATCCAACGGTAATCTCCTTGTTTTGTTTTTAACCGGAAATTGTTTTCATATACATCTGGTTTCTGTTTCAGATAGTCTTTTGCGACAGCTAACGCATGTTCTCTATCATCTGGATGAATGAGAGTGATCCAGTTGTCAAAAGTCGCTTTGAATTCTTGGGGTTGATAACCCAGCATCTGATAATATCGGTCACTGAAAAATAATGTATCTGTTTTAAAATCCCAAGTCCAAATCCCATCTGTTGTCGCATTTAATGTTTCTTTCAGCCTTATTTCAGCATTTACACGTTCTGTCACATCAAGAAACGTGGAATAAACCTGATAAGGTGTTTCACTTCCTTCTTTGAACTGTGGAACAGAGTTGACGATTATCCACACATAATCATTTTTTTCAGGATTAAAGACACCTTGCAGGAAATCAGTGACTTTTTCACCAGTCTTCAACGCTATCATCGCTGGATGATTTTCACCAGACAGTTCATGTTTATCTTTATCCACTGCTTTCCATTGAGGATCCATTGATGTTCTTCCTTGCATCTGACTCAGTGTTAACCCAAGAATCCGTTCAGCTGCAGGATTTGCAGATATAATCTCACCATTTGCCTCTTGATAGACGACACCCTGTGCCATCGTATCAAATAACGTGCGATATTTTTCCTCAGATTCCTTTAACTTCATTTCTGATAGTGTTCGTTCAGTAATATCATTAAATGCAACACAAAATCGTTTATTGTTATCCCATGGTCTGAACACATTACAATAATAATATTTCCTCGTGGGTTCATGATACATCTCAAAAGTTTTCGATTCACCAGACAGAGCAACACTACCATAGACATCAATCCATGATTGTTCGGTACCTGGGAACACCTCTTGAATATCTTTTCCAATGACCTCTTCTCGTTTTACACCGGTTATATGTTCATACGCAGGATTGATATCGATAAACTCATAACTAACAAATTCACCTGCTTCATTGAAGATTGATCTAAAAATCGCAAACCCATTTACTTGTGCCTCATACAGACCTCGATATAACCGCTCACTTTTTTTGAGTTTATTCTCATATTTCTTACGTTCACTGGTATCAATGATGACTGCTTGAAGCCCAACTATTCTATTATTTTCTTTGAGTGTTGAGAGATGTACCTCAGCAAAAAATGTTGTATTATCAATTCGTTGAAACTCATCTTCAAAAGGTTCTATCTTCTTTCCCTGTATGATTGAACTGAATAATTTTAGATATTTTATAATATCTGTTTTTTTGAATACACCTATCTTTGTAAAAGGTTTACCAATGATGTCCTCTGATGAATAACCTAACATGGCAGCTGCTTTTTCATTAATTGATGTAATCACACCTCTTCTATTGACCGTAACAATACCAAATGGAGATAGTTCAACAATATTCGTATACAATTCAGAACCTTTTGGACCGGTGAAATCATTATAATCTTCAGTGTTCTCTTGGACTTCCTCGTTTAATAATACGTATTCATCGGATACATTCTCAATTGATTCTTCACCTGTCATGGGTGATTCATCTAAACCCATCATCTGTTTTTCTCCCTAACCTCATTTATTTTTTAAAGAATTAAGCTCCATCTACTCTTACAAGAACAACATAATACTCTATTGTCTAATAAGTTTTTATCAAATGAAAAGTAAGAACTGAACATATCGATTATATTTGAGAATTATTATCAATCATATCTTCAGATAACTGGTATCTATGGGCGATGTTTTCTATTTTTTGTATTAAGTTCAAAAAAACAAGTTTGATAACATAAATAAAAAATATCATAGAACGCAATCCTTACAATCAACACTTTCACATAATTCTTGATGCGGTTTCCAATGTAACGCCCATGATTTAATCTGACTGATGATCGGAATGAAATCCTTACCCGATTGTGTTAATGCATATTCTGTTTTTACAGGGAATTGAGTTGCATCAACGTTTCTTGTGATCAAGCCTTCTTTTTCCAGTTCTTTCAATCGAGCAGATAATACCTTTGGTGTAATCTCCTCCATCTTATTCTTAATCTCAGAATACCGCTTTTTCTTTTTATCTCCCTTGTATAACTCTAACAAGATCAAAAGGGTCCATTTCTTGGAAACAAAATTCAATGTCTGATACACAGTACACCTCTTATCCATAGTATCCTTTTAGAAACTCTCACCTATAAATACCCTTGTATACATAACATACCTTGTATCAAAAAAATAGTAAATGATGTGTTATGGAAAAACGAAAAATCATCAACATAGACAAAAAAAGATGCAACGGCTGCGGAGAATGCATTCCCAACTGTCCAGAAGGAGCAATGAAAATCATCGATGGCAAAGCACGACTCATCAGCGACATCTACTGCGATGGACTCGGCGCATGCATCGGTCACTGTCCACAAGGAGCAATACGCATTGAAGAACGAACTGCTGAACCCTACGATGAACACAAAGTAATGGACAACGTCGTCAAAGAAGGAACAAACACCATCAAAGCACACTTACAGCATCTGAAAGACCATGGTGAAACAACGTATCTACAACAAGCACTTGACTATCTCAAAAAACATGATATCGCTGTTGACTTCAACACTACTACCATCACTAACAAGTTTCATCCATCTGGATGCCCTGGTACACAAACCATCGAATTCACACCAAAACAACAACATCAATCAACAGAAAAACAACCATCTCACTTACAACAATGGCCAATTCAACTACACCTCATCTCAACAGAAGCATCATATTTTCAAAAATGTGATCTTCTTTTAGCAGCAGA
The DNA here is from genome assembly GCA_964627915.1 of uncultured Thermoplasmatales archaeon. GTDB lineage: Archaea > Thermoplasmatota > E2 > DHVEG-1 > DHVEG-1 > EX4572-165. The sequence goes on along the minus strand of CAZVKY010000006.1, from coordinate 13,406 downwards.
CTGCACCGCTTATGCCCTTGGAGACTTTCATCAAACTTATCTCAAAGACAAACGTATTGCGATTGCCTGTCCGAAACTCGATCAAAACCAAGACGTGTATCTAGAGAAACTCATCTATCTCATTGACCACGCTGAAATTAACACCCTTACTGTAATGACCATGCAAGTACCCTGCTGCCATGGACTAATCCTGTTGGCTAAAAAAGCAGTGCAACAAACAAATCGAAAAATCCCTATAAAACACATCATGGTAAGTATTCAAGGAAAAGAACTAAAAAACGAATGGATTATATAATCAAATAGGTTGGAGAGAAAAATTGTATGTATTGTTATCAATGTCAAGAAACCGCGAAAGGAAAAGGCTGCACGATCGTTGGCGTCTGCGGAAAGAAAACTGATGTCGCAGAACTCCAAGATCTCACCATATACCTGTTAAAAGGATTATCAGTAGTTAATCTTGAACGGAAAAAACAAAAGAAGAACACAAGAGAAGTAGATGATTTCATCACTGAGGAATTATTCGCAACCATCACCAATGTAAACTTTGACAACCAGTATTTTTTAAACAAAATACACGAAGCACTAAAACTTCGAAATAACATCAAAAAGGAAACTGAAACACATTTTGATCAAGATGCAGTGACTTGGCAACCTCAGAATGAACAAGATATTTTTGAAAAAACAAAAACTGTTGGTGTTCTCTCAGAACCAAATGAGGATCTCCGATCATTAAAAGAACTTCTCACCTATGGATTGAAAGGAATAGCCGCCTACTATCATCATGCCACCATGTTAGGATACCATGATGATGACATCCCATTGTTCATGCAGCAAGCACTAGCTACAACATTAAAAAATGATGTTTCTGCAGAAGAACTCACAAACCTGGTGTTAGAATGTGGAAAAAGAGGTGTGCAAACCATGGCACTTTTAGACAAAGCAAATACTGATACATACGGCCATCCCGAAATCACCAATGTGAACATTGGCATCAATGATAACCCAGGTATTCTTATCAGCGGTCATGATTTGAAAGACATGGAAGAATTACTAAAACAAACACAGGACATGGGTGTAGATGTGTACACACATGGTGAAATGCTCCCTGCAAATGCCTATCCTCAGTTCAAAAAATATGATCATTTCATCGGGAATTATGGGGGAAGCTGGTGGAAGCAAAAATCAGAGTTTGAATCCTTTAATGGCCCTATCCTTATGACCACGAATTGTCTGGTGCCACCAAAGGACTCGTATAAAGACCGAGTGTATACTACCAGCATGGTTGGATTTCCCGGTTTGAAACATATTCCTGATAGAACAAAGGATGGTGAAAAAGATTTTAGTACTCTGATTGAGCACGCGAAACAGTGCAAGCCACCAACGGAGATAGACCATGGTACTCTCACTATTGGTTTTGCCCATCATACTGCATTGAAGCATGCAGGAAAAATCCTTGAGTTGGTGGAATCTGGCAAGATCAATCAATTTGTGGTCATGGCTGGTTGTGACGGTCGACATAAAGACCGGGAGTATTACACTGAGTTTGCTCGACAACTTCCAAAAGAATCTGTAATTCTTACTGCAGGATGTGCAAAGTATCGATATAATAAACTTGAACTCGGCGATATCGAGGGTATCCCTCGAGTGCTTGACGCGGGTCAATGTAATGATTCTTATTCATTGGTAGTGATTGCTCAGAAACTTGCTGAAACACTCGGTGTTGGAATTAATGAATTGCCGATTGTGTATAATATCGCGTGGTATGAACAAAAGGCAGTACTGGTGTTACTTTCTTTGTTATCATTAGGTGTGCAGAATATTATGCTTGGACCAACACTTCCTGCTTTTGTGTCACCTGGAGTTTTAGATGTGCTGGTGGATAAATTTGGCATCATGCCGAATACGACTGTTAAAGAGGATCATTCAAAACTTTTAGGGATGGTTTCTTCTCCCTAATCTTTTTTTAATCTTATGTGAGGTATGCCCATGATCTTTGAAAATGCCCCCCCAAATTCATTGGATTATTCTATGCTGTTTTTGTTATCATTCTGCTTGCAGTGTTGCTGAGGAAAAACAAGTTTACAAGTAAAATTCAATATATTCTCCTCTTTTTAACATTTATTTTTTAATGGAAATATATGGTAAAAATATAGATCAAAGTAATGAATAACGAACTTATGAGATAATGTATTTAAGGATTTATCTCTTTATACAAAGAGGTAAAATAAAAGTGAAAAGCGTCATCTTTAATATTTTGATTATCAGACTCTGAGGTTCTTCTTTTCTTCTAATTTATCGTTAACTGTTAAATAATCAATCTGATTTATCAAATATTGTTCTTCGAAAATCATCTGATTCTGATAATTGAAGTCGTTTTCGCTTCCTCCAGTCCATATCGTTTTCAAATACTGTATGTTCTCTTTCCGAATTCATTGTTTTCACTTGTCATTTCCCAGAGTTATTGGATAATAGTAGTATGTAGTCAGCAGTATATAAAGTGGTGTACAAGGGCATATAAATGAGTAATATTATCACTTTTTTGTGTAAATTATGACGAAAAGAATGCGCATGAATATTTCTTTAACCAAAGAAGAAAATGAACTGATCAAAAAAATCGCGAAAGAAGAGCATCGTCCCTATAGTAGGCAGATTGTACATATGACATATGCTTATATAAAAAATAAAGAGAAATAAAGGAGAATGTAATGAAGAATAACATGAAAAAGGAAAAGGAGAGAATGACTGCGATTACCATAACACAATTAAAAGAAATGGCAACTACAAAAAAATTAAGAGATATTCTCAAGAACCATATAGAACATGAAAAAATACCCAATGTTAGAACTGCTTGGATTGAATATTTTCTTGATTTAAAAAAAACGTAGACACTGGGTTTAAAAAGGTGTGAAAAAAAATAAGATGGTTGATATGAAGGTTACATGTGAAAATTGCGGATATAGTTGGGATTATCACGGTAAAACACAATGGTATTTAGCTTGCCCTAAATGCAAAAACACGATAAACATTAATGAATTAACAGAAAAACATAGAAACAAGATGAAAAAAGACGAGCCATGATAAATCCCTTGAAGAAATAAAAATAATTAAATTCATAAAGAGTAAGATATTTCCACGATTTCAAAGAATTAAGGGAAAAATCCTATAATAATGAAATCTCTGATAAATAATTTGAGAAAACAGGAACCGAGTTTTCATAAGAATCTCGAAAAGTTGAGACCGAAGATTCAGGATCTTGTAATAATTTTTTCAAAAGGACTGTTATCAAATTATAGATTTGAATCGAGGAACTAAAAAAACGAGATGTAATTGTAAAGATTGGAAGAAACATGAGGAAATCCTTAAAGATACTCTCATGCGTATTTGTCCATTTTGTTATAAAGTTATCAGATGAGTAGACTTCATCCCATGTTGAATAATTATCTTTTTAACATGCTTCTGTGCACAGGCTGAGAGAATCCTAATATGTACTAAAGTATAAGATTATGCCTAATAAAAAAAATTACATATTATCTTTTGATGATATCGTACTAAGGCAAAAAAAAACATAACAGATCAACCTTATACTTTTCTACTTCGACCGATCCCACCAATCATAGCAGCGGCAGATAAAACAGCAGCAGAGAGTACAAGCCAATCACCAGTTACATTTAAACCGAAGATATCGACAGCAGCAAATTTAATAATCCATAGGTCAATAAGATAAAAAATCAAACCAAAGAGAACAAGAACAACCGCTGAAATAATGAGAAGAATAATATCTTGCGCTATTGCGCCTAATGCTTTTAACGCCATCTTTTTTCACTCTCCTAACAATAAAAACGTAATGAAATCGTTATTTATGAATTTTTGTACTATACGAAAAAGGACACAACGTTCTCAATTGATTTTTTTGATTACTTGTATCGGTGTAGCATACGTTCAATAAACAACAATATACCAAGACCACCTCCTAAAAGAACAAGACCAAGCACACCTGAAACTGCACCATGTAGCAACTGCACATTTCTTACAAGAGACCATCCTGCAAAATCAATATTTAACACTAGTTGGGAAACTGTTGTTACAAGAAGAACAATGGGGATGACATATTTTGTCATATATACCACTAATGCCGTCCACCATTTGGAATCAAGTAGTTCTTCGGTGAATACCTTTTTTTGAAGAAACCAGGTAAAAACAAGAGTGGTAAGCAAAGCAGTGATTGGTAAACCGATTGTTCCCAGGGTTTCATCTAATAGATCCAGAATTCGGGCTCCAAAAAAACTTAGATTCATTGATGTATAACTCAATGCTGCAGGCAATCCCAACAGAAGTAAAAGTAACGTAAGAAGAAAACTTGTTTTCCGTCGTGAAAACGATGTTTTTTCCATAACTGCAGCAACACTTACTTCAAGCATACCAATACTAGAAGTTAAAGCAGCAAAAAATAACAAAAGGAAAAAGGCGATGGCAAGCACTTGTCCATATGCAAGTAACGAAAAAGCTAGAGGGAGCGTGGAAAAAGCAAGTTCAGCACCCATCCCGGGTGCTAGATTAAATGTGAACACAATAGGAAAAATGATTAATCCTGCGAGAAACGCAACAGAGATATCTGCTACGGTTATGATAAGTGATGAATGAACGATGTTAGTGTTTTTTTCAAGATAGCCTCCATATGTCAGAAGTACTCCGAAACCAACTGACAGTGAAAAAAATGCTTGACCAAACGCAGCGCTCCAAATCATTGGATTAGAAAGAACTGAAAAATCTGGAGTAAAGAAAAAATCAATACCTTCGCCAAAACCGGATAACGTCATGCAAAAGATGGCTAATATGATTAACAGCAGAAAGGAAAATGGCATAAGTATTGTAGAGATCCGTTGAATACCTTTTTTTACACCAAATGAGATAATGAATCCTGTAAGAAGTGTACCAATTACAAAATAAATCAATGGTTGATATGATGATGTAAAATCAGAAAATGTGGTTCCTGAGTTGGTTAGTGACGAAACAAGATATCCTAAAGTCCATCCGGTGATCACAAGATAGTAACTTAAAACAACAAATACGATTGCGCAGATGACCCATCCAAAGATGCGGAACTGTGTTTTTATTTTTCCAAATGAAGAAATCACATTTCCCTGTAAATGTCGTCCAACTACCAACTCGAGAATCATTAAAGGGAAAGCAAAAAGAAAAACCGCAATGAGATACGGGATAAGATACGCACCTCCACCGTTTTGTCCTACAACCGAAGAAAAACGCCATATGTTCCCAATACCAACTGCGGATCCAATTGCTGCAAGAATAAATCCAAATTTTGATGACCATTTTTCCATGATAAAGTCCCTGCATGTAATGTAGGTCACATAAATAAAGAAGTATTAAATACCTCGTGATTCTTGTTTTTAATTAACTCTCTCTGAGCTATATTTGTATTTATAATCTATTTTAAAGGACCAGGATAAGATAGAGTATGCAATAGTTAAATCTCACAAGAACCATGTGAATTGATCTATCTTGCATCATTGATATATTTTTAATTTCAGTTTTTTATTTATGATGCACAACAAAAGTTAAATTTGTTTTTTCCCGCCGAGGAGCAAATGCGAATACGATAATACCAAAAATATGGAGAACATGATGAGCGAAAGCGGGACGGACTCATAAGGGCTGAGCCCTTATTTCATGCTTTCCCTTATGCTTTGGTTAAAGTGACAGATCCACCACTAGAACTTGTAAGTACAAGCTGATTATCGGTAGGAAATCTATAATCCACGGTAATACCAGCTGATCCGCCAGATTCAGAAGTGAATGTTATCTTACCATCTGCAACAGCCCACGTATACGTTCCGCTTAACGAAAAATCTCCTAGTTGACCCGTCACCGTTACCTTGTTATCATTATTGAAAGTCATAGTTCCGTCTCCACCTGAAGTTCTCCAAGTTGCAATAAACTTACTTTTTTCATCAACACAACCGCTCAAGCTTATTGTGGTCAATATCACTAGCATCATTCCTACAACAAGAACTAATTGTTTTTGTTTTTTCATCTAAACACCTCCATTTTTTGTGTTATCAATCTTCCTATTTTTACTATAGGTCACATCCTTTTATTTTATCCTTTTTTAATCGAAATTTATTACTTATAATGGCCCCATGACCATTGGTAGGATGAAGCTGACTATGGCTGCGATGATCCATACGATTATCGCTATACCGAGTGCTTTCAGCCAGCCGATACCATACAAAGAGCCAAGAGCAATAAGCCATGCTATTCCTCCAATTAGGGATGCTAACCATCCTAACTCAGGTTTGAGGAAATAATATGTAGCCGCATATATCATTGCGCCGATTAAGGCAGCCAATAAAGCAGTACCGAACCCCTTTTTTTCCCCAAAGATTTTCGTTACGAAATAGATAATAATTGCCGATATAACAAGACTTATTAGAAAAACAATCATTGTTGCTATATTTACATCTATCATTTTTTAATCTCCTTATCTCCTTATTTTTTAATGGGGTGGTTCATTAGAATGGATGATTGCGCACAGTAGTGCGCACGGCATCTATCTAATTATTCACTAACGATCTTAATGCAGCATCTACTCCACTGGTTTTAAGTACATATGAAGCTGTGCTTTTGAAACTTCTATGTTCAGTCCTCTTTCTGTCCAGCGAGCCCCGCCTTTCTTTAAGGCTGAAATTGCTAGCATATTATGTACTCCACGTTTCTTTGCCCCAAGGACAGATTCAGCTGTATCCTTTGTCAATTCGACGTCAAGATGAGTTATTTCCCAATTTTCAGGGTTTATATTTATTTCCTTTACTTCTCCAATTTTTTCGTTTTGAGCGAAGATGTCTGCGTTTTTAAATTCTTTACTTTCCATTGTTTTCACTTGTCCATTCCGAAATTTGTCGGATAATAGTAGCATGTAGCAAGCAGTATATAAAGTTGTGTACAAAGGCATATAAATGAGTAATATTATCACTTTTTTGTGTAAATTATGACGAAAAGAATGCGCATGAATATTTCTTTAACCAAAGAAGAAAATGAACTGATCAAAAAAATCGCGAAAGAAGAGCATCGTCCCTATAGTAGGCAGATTATACATATGACATATGCTTATATAAAAAATAAAGAGAAATAAGCAAAAAAAGGATGTGTAATTAGATGAAATATATATGTAATATATGTGGTATGGTAACCCAGGAGCATGATGTAACAATTCATTATACTAAGCGTTCTAATGGATTTGAAATTGTTGCTATTTGTCAAATATGTTTAGATAGTTACTTGGGGAAAATAAAGGCAGATGCTGAGAAAAAAGATGAAGATGCGGAAAGAATGGAAATGAAAAGGAAATGGTAGATTTGAGGTCTAAAAAATGAATAATAGTAAAATAGATGACGATGAAAGAAGGAAAAAACGACTACGCAAACGAAGGAGCAAGGAAGAAAATTACGAAGAAACGCAGAAAGAAGAGAAGAAACGGATGCAAAAAGATAAAATCCTAGATGAAGAAGAAGAGGAAGAAAAAGAAGAAGAAGATGAATATGCGGATTATTCAAAAAAAGAAGCCTAGGAAAAAATTATATTGCCTCTCAATAAAACCAGGTATGAAATTGCATTTTCAAAGGAGAAAACATGCCAAAAAATTTCTAATAAATGATATGGGTGGGTTAAAAGAAATATTGATTACAGTCATATTCGTAAACATCAAAGAAATATACCCAAGAGTAATGAATTTGAAGGGAGAAAAAAATGAATGAGTAGAGATACAATTAAATATCTATATAAAAAGAAGGAAGACATAAATCGAAGAAATAAAAAACAGAAGAGAGAACAAGAAAAAAGTTATAAAAAAAGGAACAAAAACAGATAAGGTGAGGGAAACATATGAAAAAATCACATGGTCTGAAGTTTATAAAAAATTATGTATATAATCATATGACTCCTTCTGTGAAACGACCGACCTATGCATACCTTACTATCACTTCTTTATGTAATTCTCGTAAACGCATGATGTTTATAATACCCAAGATCTAACAGTACAATATGATTCCTCACCCAAGGGCCGATCCGTAACGTCTTACTCTCAGAGGTGCGCTCACCAAAAAGAGTCACACCACTCTTCATACTATTTGCAACCGTACTCACTACCATACTTGTCTTCACCCCTGCAGCTATCTTCCGTGTTCGAGCAGCAGGCCATTTCTTCGCTAATTTCTCATGTAAAAGAATTAAGGGACTGTCCTTTATCAACACATCCTCAAAATCCTTCAACTTATCTGAAAGTTGACGATGTTTCTTTCGAGCAATATATTCAATTCCATGAATCACACACATGGCTTCAGAAAACACATAAGCTCTGGAGAAAATCGTTCATGCCAACTGCTATCCCTCAACGCTACATGCCCCTCACGTTCATAACTGCGTTTAAGACTGGCTAACGTTCGCTGCATACCCACACCAAAGCTCAAGGTGAGAACCCAAAAGATTGCCACCGGATCTCAATCTTACGCTTTCGTTTCACCACTCCTTTCTCCCTGGCAGTTTCCCGTAACCATTCAGGAGGAAAAAGATCATACATTAGCTCCTCAAAATCATGCGTTGATCGCTTATGTTTTTTATATACCATAACTATCTCATCCATCAGGAGTAATGAGATACGTTTATGTATAATCAATTGCGCTTAACCGATGACGCATGAAATCACTAGAAATCATTAATCCAGCATCATATCCAAAAAATATTACCATCAAGGATTTGTTATCTGGAAGTCACCCACGAAATCTTTTTTTGTTTTCGATGATGCAACAAGCAAATCTTGTTGAAAAAGTTGGATCAGGAATCAAACGAATTAATGATGCCATGAATGAGTACAAACTGGATAAACCATTAATTGAATATGAAAACATTTGGTTCCGTATTGTATTCTCCCGGCCAGATTTACAACAAAATAGTTATCAACAACGGATGGGTGTCGGAAAGGGGGTAGAAAAAATATCTCGAAAACAAAGAATTATTATTGATTTAATTAAACAAAATCCTTCTATTAGTAAAAAAATGATTGAGAAACAAGGAGATATTTCAAGGAAATCAGTTGAGTATAACATTAAAAAATTAAAAAAGATGGGACTTTTGAAAAGAGTGGGCCCTGCAAAAGGTGGATACTGGAAAATCATGGCAGAGACTCCATAAAAAGCAAACCCGAAATATTTGGTTCAAATAGAAAATATGCTCCCATCGGGATTCGAACCCGAGTCTAAGCCTCGAGAGGGCTTGATGATTGGCCGGACTACACTATGGGAGCAGATGAACTAACCCTTTGAAGTAACTTCTAATAATGATACCTTCATATTATCAGTGATTTCAGTGGTCTCAGGAATCGGGGTTTGATTGCAAAGTACAACAACCGCATCAACATGATACCCAAGTTTTTTTACCACTTTTTCAATGGTATCATTTTTATCGATTGGTACCTTTTTTGTCTTTTTTTTCTGAGGAAATTCAACAGTTACTTCCAAAGGAATCGATATCCATATAAAAAACGGTTTCATTAAGGTTTTGCAACAGAGAAAACCTATTTTTCCCTTATTCTCCTGCTGGGGTAGCCAAGCCCGGCCTACGGCGGTGGTCTCGAAAACCACTGGTGTTTTCACCACAAGGGTTCAAATCCCTTCCCCAGCGCTAAATATTATAACAGTTTTAATATAACAATTATGTTAAAAAAATTTGGTAAACTTTATGTAATTTGTGTTTTTTCCCCAAGGTAGTTTTTACCGGTATTTTTGATGGTTTGTGGAATGTTAAAATTATCTGGTAAAACAGTATGATCGAACACTTTTGAAAAAAATGTTATTTTCCATTTTTTTGCTTATCTTTTTATCTATGACTTTAGTTTTGTATGTTTAGTGAGATTCTATTTGATGGTTAATGTTTGTATTATGTGATTTGGAGCGCTGGAGAATAAAAACTTATTTCCGACGTGAGCAGTATTAAGGTAAATAAATGGAAGTTTTTTTAGGATTGCTTCCAAACCATATTTTTTGTTTTGTCCATCAAAGACAAAAATAGTGAACTCGTCGGAGAATTCAGTTTTTTGTTGAGTACGTAGAAATGGCATACGGCCTGGACCAAACATTTGAAACCAAATTATTTTGGAATTCTATCATTTTTTGAAAAAAACTATTACAATAAGGTACATGGCTAATGACGTTCTTTATTTTTTAGATCTGGTTAGTAAATAAATGATATTTGACCGAATAAGATTTCTTAATTCATAATTCTTTAATCAAAAATATTATAAATAGTTGTAATATTACATTTTAATATTGTAATATTACGGTGTAAAAATGTGTGATTGTAACTGTCAAACAAATCCCTTACAAAAATATGTAAAAGCTCTGCACTGTCCAACAAGATGGACAATAATCCGATTTATTGGGAACGGAAAAAAAAGTACAAAAGAAATCTATGATTTTCTCCTAAGAAATAATGAACGCATTACTTCATCAGGTTTGTATTATCATCTATCAGAACTCAAAAAAGCAGAGATAATTGAAGTATCTGAATATAGGGAAGAAGGAGGCGGAGCACCTGAGAAAATCTGGAAATTAAAAACAAAAAAAATTGTTATCAATTTATTAGACAAGGAGAAATAGAATACATGAATGCAATACACGCTAAGAACCTTCAGAAAACATTTGGAACAGTTATTGCGGTTGAAAATGTCAGTTTTGAGGTTGAAGAAGGTGAAGTGTTTGGTTTCCTGGGTCCTAATGGTGCAGGAAAAACTACGACGATACGGTTACTTACTGGGATTTTAACACCGGATTCAGGAAATGTAACAATTAAAAATATTAGTATGAAAAGCAAACCGATTGATGCAAAGATGATGATAGGAGTTATTCCTGAAATGGGAAATATCTATGTTGATCTCACTGCGAAACAAAATCTTATCTTAGCTGGAAAATACTATGGATTATCTAAAAAAGTATTAGAGAAAAAAGCAGATGAACTTCTTTCAATACTGGAACTATATGATCGTAGAAATGATTCAGTACGAACGTTTTCCAAAGGAATGAAACAACGAATTAGCATTGGTTGCGCTATCATTCATGATCCACAAATCCTTTTTTTAGATGAACCCACCGAGGGCCTGGATGTAAAAAGCCGTCGATTAATTGTGAAGATAATACAAGATATGAACAAGAAAGGGTGTACTATTTTTCTAACAACTCATAATATCGAAGAAGCAAATAAATTATGTGAACGAGTATGCATCATCCATAACGGTCAGATTGTAGCTATCGATAGACCTGAAAAACTGAAAAATACTTTTGATAAAACACAGTCCATCAAAGTAAGTTTTCACCGTAACATAAACAAAGAATTGTTTATCTCTGAATATATCTTAAAAACTGAACGGAGTGGAGATAAATGGATTTTTTATACAAAAGACCCAGATAAATTAGTTAAATATATTGTCTCTCTTGCAGAAAAAAATAATTTAAAAATCATTTCACTTTCAACAAGCGGGCCGAGTCTTGAAGAAGCATTTGTAAGAATCACCGGGGGAGGTCAATGAGTATGCTGCCGTTTCTACATGGTATAATAGTCACTGCTGAGAAAAACATTAAAATATATTACAAGAAAGCACCAGTAGTTATTTTTGGACTTTTGTTTCCCTTGTTTATGTTCACCTCGTTTTACATGGGAAGAAATATTGATATAACTATTTTTTTCCCTGGTTTTATCGCAATGGCCTTGTTTTTTACTTCGTCATCTGTTGGTCCATTGATCACTCCTTGGGAGAAACAAGCAGGAACTTATGAACGCTTACTATCGTTCCCTGTCAATATTCATACTATCATTCTTGGTGATGTTGTTGCAGGAGCGATTTATGGAATCTTGATAACCTCTCTTGTTATGACTGCTGCAAGTATATTTTTACACTTTTCAATGTTTAATGTACTTCTTATCATTAGTTCGTTGATAATAGGTCCTATCTGTTTTGCATCATTAGGCGTGGCATTAGCATCTCCCTCAGTACGTTCACCATCTCATATTATGATGTTTTCCAGTTTAATCCGGTTCCCATTGATTTTTATCAGCGGTATTTTCATACCCTTATCTCAATTACAAGGTCCCATTCGGATATTATCTTATTTTTCACCACTTACGTATCTTGTTGACTTGTTTCACGCAGGATTAGATGGGTATTCTGAGTTTCCGGTGATCGTTGATATACTTGCGTTGTTGTTTTTTACGGGTATCTTTCTGATCATTTCAAGTTATTTTCATAAAAGAAATATGATGAAAGGACTGTAGATGTAAGATAAAAAAATGGAAGTTTTTAAGGATGACTTCCAAAACCTCAATTTTTTTGCCCATCAAAGACAAAAAAGTGAACTCAAAACTTTTTCTGTGAACTCGTCGGAGAATTCAGTTTTCCGTTGAGTATAGGAGAATGGCACACGGCCTGGACCCAACAGTTGAACCCCAACAAAAATGGGGTTCCATCAATTTTCAAAAACATTTGAATTACATTATGTTCAAATACCTGACAAATAATTATCTCTTCATTTAATATTTAGGTTAATCTAAAATTTTTAGGGAAGCCTTAATATTTACCTAAACGATATCATTGTTAGATTTATGTTAAGTAAAAAAATCGAAGATTACCTGGAAGCAATATATGTCATTATAAAAAGAAAGGGTTATGCAAGAACCACTGATATAGCTGATAATCTTGAAGTAAAACCTTCCACAGTTACTGAAATGCTACGAAAACTTGATTCTAAAGGATATATTAAATATAGAAAATATGAGGGAGCAGTCCTTACTGATGAAGGATACAAAATTGGTGAAGCTGTAAAAGGAAGACATGATGCATTAATGAGTATCCTAAAATTTTTACAGATACCTGATGAAATCGCTGATAAAGATGCTTGTTTAATGGAACATGGTCTAGATCCTGTGACCGTTATTCAAATCAAAAAATTTGTAGAATTTGTAAATAAATGCCCTAAGGGAAAACCTGAGTGGTTAAATCATTTCAAAATATATTCTGAAACAGGTAAATTTCCTGATGATTGCGATAAATAAAGAGTTGTAAAAAAAATATGGATGTATTTAATCATCATATATATGAATACAAAAGAGGATTAAGAAACCTTATTCTTCATACCACAAATATTTCCGATCAGAAAACAGTTGAAGAACGATTAAAAAAAGAAAAAATTACCTATTTAATATCAAAAGTGAATACTTCAAAAATAAATGTGTTTTTTGGAAACAAATACTGCATCGAAATTCTAAAAACATTTCCTACTCTTTCTTTAGATAAAATACGTAATGAACAAGATTTTATCCTAGGAATTATGCTTGGATATGATCGA